>NZ_JBSFVC010000023.1:18213-186997 GCF_053592095.1 Streptomyces sp. NPDC002787
ACGACGAGCCGAGCGACGAGCCGGACGACGAGCCGAGCGACGAGCCGGACGACGAGCCGGACGACGAGCCGGACGACGAGCCGGACGACGAGCCGGACGACGAGCCGAGCGACGAGCCGGACGACGAGCCGAGCGACGAGCCGGACGACGAGCCGGACGACGAGCCGGACGACGAGCCGGACGACGAGCCGAGCGACGAGCCGAGCGACGAGCCGGACGGCAAGTAGCAGCAGGACAGCCGGGGCCCCGACCTGGGCCCCGGCTCTACCGGGGGCGACGCTGGCCGCGTCGCCCCCGGCCACACGCGCACCCCCGGAGGCTGAATGAAGCATGCATACGCAACCGTTGGCGACTACTTCGGCTACACGCTGGCTCGACGCGGTCTGACCGTGAGGACTCAAAACAACTTGGACCAGGGCGGTGACGTGCTGGTGATCGACACGAAGGCCGCGAACGTGGTCCGTATCGCAGACCAGGACGGCTGGACGCACGGGGCCCCGTCGGAATGGCCGGGAGGCCGGGTGATCGTCTGCCCCGCCGATGAGGACAGCGGCACCATCATGACTGGCGAGGTTCTCTACGAGTCGCCTGGTCCCGGTGACTTCGAGGCCGACGCCGCCCGCATGATCAGCACAGTGCTGGAGTACCTGCGTCGGAGCGGGCACCTTCCGTCCCAGGAGCCGGACGAAGACGACGAGGCGTTGGCACTAGCACACCTTGCGCTGGCCGACGCGGGATGGACACCAGCGCCCTGGGACGACCCGGAAAACTGGCGCGACGAGTTGCACGCCGGCCACGCCGACTACCTGGAGGGGAAGGCCATCGCGGTTGGCGTCGATGAACTCGGGACGCTCAGGCGCGCGACCGAGTTGGGGCGCTTCGACCCCACGCCGTACGGAGACCTCCGCGAGGCGCTGGAAGCGCTGCGACACGGGGGCATGTCGTCCTGGAAGCGCACCCCGTACGGGCGAGTCTGGGTAGACGACGCCAAGTAGGGGGCCCCAGGAAGAACTAAGAACCGGCGACCATCCGCCGAAGCGGCCCCGAAGGGGCGGGCTAGGCATGGTCGCCGGTTCCCCACACGCACACCATCGAGAAGGAGACCTCAACAGGCATCCACCGAAGGTGTACGAAGCCCCGATTCTACCGGCAGACGGACAGCCAGCGAAATCGCTGGACCACTCCCGAGAGGCACTGACTACTTCCCCGCACTCTTTGTTGGTGGTAAAGTTCTTTTCGTCGACAGGGGGTGGCTCCTCCGGTCGGCGCCACATGCACACCACTTCGGGAGGAACGACCCGTGACGACCACCACCATCCTCTCCCGGGCAACGCTGGCCGGACTCCGCGACCGGGTGCTCGCGGACGCCGGTGAGGCCGACGTGACCGCCCTTGAGGCGCTCGCGACGCTCGCCGATGCCGAACTCTCCGCGCTCTACTACGGCTACGCCAAGGCCGTTGCAGACGAAGTCCCCCGGAGCGACCTTCACGACCGCGCGATGTCGTACGCCCACGGTGCGGCCGGCGATCTCGGCGCCATCACCGCCCAGGTGTGCGCACAGGTCCGCGCGGAGCTCACGGCTGCACTCCGGTAGTCCCGGCCACCCGGCACGACATAGGCAAGCAGATCCCGGCCGGAGCGGGGTGGCTCCCCGTTCCGGCATCCCCCACGCACACCCCTCGAAAGGGCATTCACGTGCTGATGACCGAACCCACAACAGCCAGGCCCGGCGGCATCACAGCTGACGAACCCGTCGACCTGGCCGCCGCGATGGCCGAGGCGGCCAGGACAGCCGACATCTACCGTGCCAACGCGACGAAGGTACGGGGCGGGTACCGAGGAGCGCCGGACCGGGCCTGGCTGACGAGCCAGAGCGCCGTCTGCACGGCCCGCCAGAAGCAGTGCGCCGAACTCGCCCGACGCGACGACCGGGACGACTCCCAGTGGCGGGCGCTCGCGCTGGGCTACGCCGAGGCCGCCGCGGTACTCGCGAGGGCCTGGACGGGTGACGGTGGGACGGCCGCCGCTCTCCACGCCGCCTCCGAGTTGCTGGAAAGCGGCGCATCCCTCCAGGCCCGGGCGATCAGTGCCGCGCCCGCGTACGTCAACCTGGAGGTCCTCCACGCGGCCTACCACGAGGCCCGTGACCGCCGGACCGCACGAGTACTTCACACGGTCGAAGTTGAGATGCTGCTGCTGGCCTGCTATGCGCGCGACCACAATCCCGCGCTGATGGCAGTCGCTACAGAGGCCCTCGACATCTTCGAAATCGCGCGAGCCACCCGCCTCCCCGCCGACGTGACCGAGGCGCTCGAAGTTGTTGGCGTCGTGCTTCGCGAGGCCATGCTCGACCCGAGTTTGAACAGCGGCTGAGACCCGCAGCGCGCAGGCAAGCACTGCGCTTTCTGCCCCTTCCCAAGGCCCTGGCCGGTTGCCGAACCGGCCAGGGCCGACTCATGCCCAGACACCGCGCACGCCAGGAGGCACTCATCACCCGTCAGCCCGGATACGCCCACATCGACGACTTCCTCGGACCCTTCCCTGCCTATACCTACAACCAGGAAGGCCCCGGCTCCGCCGACTTCCCCTCGTGGGTCTTGCCGTTCCTCGCCGCCCAGGTCGCCGAGGATGCTCGCCCCGAGGACACCACCGTCGACCTCTTGCCTAACGGCCAGGTTGTGGAGCGTGCCCCCGTCGCATTCGTCAACGAGGGATATGAGGACCGAGTGGTGAACGCCAACCCGGACGGAACCTACTCCGTGGGAGAAGACTGGTGGTGGTACACCATGGACGCCCGGTCAGCGCTGCTGTGCCACGTCCGATCCCTCATGCGACCCGGCACGCGGCACCGCCGCTACCGGGCCATGGTGGCCGCCCACGCCGCCGCCTCCCTGGCCGCCGAAGCACTCACCACCCTTCGGGAACAGATCGCACGTCACCAGCCCAAGCGGTAGAAGCCCCGTACGGGCCGCCATCGGGAGGAGGTGTTGCCACGATGGCGGTCGGTGGGGCATCCGGCGTTGCCGGATGCGAGGGGCGCTCACGCCGCCCCCTCGCGCTCCCCCGGCGTGGGGTGGCTGTTGGGGTGCGGGTGCGGGTCCGCGGTGGTGCATCGCGCCTTCGGCGCGATCTGTCTGTGCCGGGGCGGCGTGGTACCAGGGGCCTTCGCCGGCCCCTGGACCCCGCTCGCCCCGGCACTCGCCGACGCGAATCCGTTTCGTCGTGGCGGGCACCGTGCGCGTCGGCGAGCGCCGGGGTTGTGGATTCGGGTGCGGGCCCGGTTGTGGAACCTCTCTTCTTCCCGTTGTGGTTCTGTGCCGGCCGGTGGGTGGCGGGGGTGTGGGGGAGGAGGTGGGTGGTGGGAGCCCGGATTCTCAGCCCGTTGAGGAGGGGGAGCCCGGCCAGGCCGGGAGCGGGGTTACGGCGGTAGCCCGGCCGCCGGGGCGGTGGGGGTGACCGGCCGAAAAGACGCAGCAGGGACAGGGGAAGAGGGCGGCGACGCGCCGCCGTCCGGCCGCCCGCCCGGGGGGGTGTTGTCGCAGCTCAGAGGCTCTTTCACGCTTTGCGGTGAACGGTGATGCTGGTAAAGTTCTTCTTGTCGGAACGGGGTGGCACCCCGCACCGGACACCACACGCACACCGCACCGAAAGGCAGGCGACATGACGACCGACACCGGAAGTCCGCAGCAGGACCGCGCCGACTACCAGAAGGCGCAGAGCAAGCGCGACGACCAGAGCAACCGGGTGAGCGGGCTGGGGTACGACGTCCCGCCCGCCCAGGGTTCGCCCGCCGCGCCCCCCATGTGCGAGTCGAGCGAACGCGACTGAAGGACCGCACCGGCGTAAACGATCTCGAAGGTCGGTTCGGGGTGGCGCCCCGAACCGACCGCCACACGCGCACACATCGAAGGGATGCCCCATGACGTCTGCCAGCAACGACAAGCAGCCGGACCCCCGCAAGGTGGGCAAGAACCCGACCGGCCGCGAGCGCCGGTCGTCGGCCGGAACTCGCCGACTGAAGGCGAAGAAGGAGCAGGCCCAGCGCCGCGACAAGGGCTGATGTGACGACCGCCGGGGGTGTGCTTCGACACCCCCGGCGGGGCCGCAAATGATCATGAGTTGCGGCAAAAAATCCAGCTCAGGGCCCCTTCCCGACTTGAGGTCGAGGGGTGATGCTGGTAAAGTTCTTCTTGTCGGAAGGGGGTGGCTCCCCCGGAAGAGAAACCACACGCACTCCACCGAAGGGCCGAGAAATGCTCGACAACAAGATCGCTGCGAAGGTCAACCACTTCCCCGAGACCGGCCGCGCCGCCAGCCTCGGAATGATCATCGCGGAGATCGACAAGGAGACGAAGATCGTCGGCGAGAAGGTCCGCCGGGGGCTGATCGCCACCTTCACCATCACCCGGCGCAGCGGTGGCGAGACCCTCGCCTTCTACGTCTCTCGGCTCGTCGGGGAACGCCGCTGGTTCGTCGATGCTGTGTGGACCGTCGACAAGAGCGGCCGACTCATCCACGCGCACCGCAACCGCCCGTTCGGCGACCGTGACGACGCTCTTCCCCTGGCCGCCATCCTGGGCGAGGTCCTGAACAAGGCCACGCCGAAGACGCGTTGGGACGTCGCGCCCGGGAAGATCGCGGCGGGTGAGCGGTTCGAGTTCAGCGACAACACCAGCGAGCTGGAGGAGATGACCGGCGAGCTGGACAAGCCGGACGAGTTCGCGGACTTCGACGAGATGGACGCCGAGGCGGCAGCCGAGTACTACGCCGAGGACGACGAGGAGCCGCAGCCCGCGCCGACCGTGTGTAAGCCGCTCCCGCCCGTCAGCGAGCCGGTGTTCCTCTTCTGAGAGAGGCCCCCCGGGGGCGGCACCCGCGAGGGTGCCGCCCCCGGGCGCGGGAGACGCGCCGAGCCCGCCGCCTCACAGCGCGAGCGGCGCAGCATCGCGGGCCCACGGCACGACCCCGACGCCCGCCCCCAGCGGCTCCAGGCCGCGCGCACCGGCCCCGGGTGGCACCCCGGCACCCACACCACACGCACACCACCGGAAGGACCCCCCATGCTCCGCGCGCTTCGCGAGTTCATCGAGGACTGCAAGACCGCCCGCCGCAACCGCAAGGCCCGCACCGAGGGAGCCAGCCGAAACCGAGACTTCACGGTCGTACTCCGGTGGGTCGAGCCCTACGACCACTTCAACAGCACGCCGGAAATCCTCCACGTCCGCGCAGCGACCCCGTGGGCCGCCCTGATGAGCGCCCAGCTCCAGGCCGCCCGGGACAACGCCCACCGCGTCGACGAGTTCACCGGCGTCACGGAGGGCCCCGAGTTGCTCGCCGTCGCGCACCGCTACCTCAAGCCCGTCGCGATCTTCAAGGGCAAGCAGCAGCCGCAGGAAATCGGCAACCAGTTCTGACCAGTCGGGGGCGGCGGTGGCCCCGCCGCCCCCGGCACTCCACACGCACACCCGCTAGGAAGGACCACCGATGACCGCCAGCACCACCCGGGCCCGCATCACCGACGAGAAGCGCGAGCCCAAGGACAAGGCGATGAAGAAGGTCTGGATCCTGGAAAACCTGATCTTCCACCCGCGCACCGGTGCGGAGGAGCGCGACGCGGCCGAGCGCATGTTGGACCGCGCTCTAGCCGCCGCTCAGAAGAACGGTGAGTTTGCCCCGTCCGACAGCGGCGCCGGTACCTGGCACGGCTACCGCCTCCCCGAGGTCCGCTACGGCAAGCGGTACGAGGAGGTCAAGAACCTGTCACTCACGGATATCGCGAAGCGTATTCGTGCGGATGTCAAGCTGGCCCGCAAGGTCGACGCCAAGCTGGCCACCGGCACCGAAGTGGCCCTTATCGACCCGCTCGCCCCGCTCGCCACCATGCCCAAGCAGATGAAGGTGTCTGTCCGCACCGACTACTTCTCCGGCGGTGGCAGCATCGACGTGCGCGTGTACAACCTCCCCGAGAAGGGGTGGGGTTACGTCCAGGAAGAGGACTACTGGGGCGAGAAGCGGTGGGTGCCCGGGCCGCAGCTGCGCGGGATCCTGGACGCCCTTGAGGAGATCCACCGGGCCTACAACTTCGACGGCTCAGACGCAATGGTCGACTACTTCCACGTCAACTACTACGGGCACGTCGAAGTCGACTGGCGCGAGCGCCCCTGACCGCCCCCTCTCCGCTGCGTCCCGGCACGTCGACCGAGCCGGGACGCAGCGCGCCACCATCACCTCACACCCCATGGAGGGGACTACCCATGTACGCGCGAGTCTGTGACGCGCTCACCCGCCGATTCCGGAGGCTGGAGCGAGACGGCTTTATGTGGCGCCGGGGGTATCTCGTCGTCGAACTGGAGCCGTACAACAGCCCCGTTACGGTCACGGTACGCCGTGAGGCCCGACCGGACTGCCACCGTTGCCAGGGCACCGGTTCTCTCTACGAGCAGATCGGCACCGACCACGACCGGCGCCCGTACTACGACTACGCCGGACCGTGCCCGCACTGCCCCGAGTACCCGCGCCTATACATGACCGCCCGTGGCCGAGTCGCTGCCGCATTCCGCATTGCGCTGCTCGCCAGGCCGAGCGAGTGGCGCCGGGAGCCGAAGCCCACCCAGCGCGATTGGCGCGACGAACCGCCGTTCTGACCCTTCCCGGTGGCCGGACACACACTGTCCGGCCACCGGCCCACCGGTCCCGAAACGGCGGAGTGCGACGGCCGCCAGCTGGCACCGCACGACTAACGCAGGCCCGCCCGACGGCCGGCCGCCGGGCGACGAGCACAACGCCGATGGTGCCGCCCGCCGCGCCCGCCCGGCCCCCCAACACCCCACCACCTAGGAGGCCCCATACCCGCCCCGCTCTACACCCCCGAGGAAGTCGAAACGGCAACCGATGGAGCGGCTGCCCTGCTCACAGAGGCACTGGACCCCAGCGGCCCGGCCGAGGACGCCATGCACCTCATGGCGCACACCATCCGTTGTCTCCTCCAGGACCCGGCCGCCACCTTCGAGCAGATCACCGAGTCATGGATGCGGAACGAAGGGCAGACGGCCGACGAGATACGCCGATGGTGGCACGGCTGGTAGTTCCGCCGCATCCCCAGCAGCGCGGGATGGCAACCCGCCTCGACTCACACGCACACCCCGACGAAGGGACGAGCTATGCACGACGCCAGGATCCGGCAGCGACTCAATGGTTGGTACTGGAGGACCCAGGGGCTCCGCTGGAGGATCAGTAAGTACCTGTACGTCGAGGTAAACCGATGGGGCCGGTTCGTCACGCTCGAACGCAGGCCCGATCCGAAGTGCAGCAAGTGCGAGGGTGACGGCCACCTCACCAAGTGGATCGACTGGACGGACGAGTACGCCGGTCCCTGCCCGACCTGCCCGCAGTCACGGCAACTCGCCCTGATCGTCTTCGGCCCCCGCAAGCCCACCAACTACGAGAACGACCCGCCGTTCTAATCCGCATCCCTGCCGGACTGGGGACACCGGTCCGGCAAACGGCCGGGACGCGACGGCCGGCCGTCACCGGTACCGCGCGACGCGCCCGCCATCCCGTCCAACCACCGCAACCGCGCGACCACATCGCGGGTGCCTCTCCGGCTGCGCATCGCCGCCCGAGGGTCGCTCAGGCAACACAGCACACGAAGGCCCGGTTCCCCCTCAGGGGAGCCGGGCCTTTTCGCGTTTCCGCCTCTAATCGGCGGTCAGGTCATCCCGACGGTGGGCGAGAAGGGCGTGGTGGCCGTCGCACTGTCGTGCTCAGAAGGCTCACTCTGCTGCGGCACGACGGCAGCCGCTGCACCGCCGTCGACCGATTCGGCCGGAGACGCCGCGCCCGTGGGCGGGGGCGAGGCAGCCGGGGCCGGCGCCCCGTCCGGTGCGGCCGAAGGCGTTGAAGCCTCAGCACGGGCACGCACGGCGTCATTGAAGGCTTTCCGCGCCGCGTTCATGTCGGTGACAGACATGCCCATGCGGGCGGCCGCCTCAGGCTTGTTCACCTTCGTTTCGAGCATCTCCTCAGCCAGAGCGCCCAACTGAGCCACCATCTCACGCTTCCGCCGCTCACGCTTGGCCAGTAGTTGCTGCACTTGCCGGTCCGTCTCGGCGTCGTGCTCGGCCAGGTCCTGTTGCAGCGCGATGGCCCGCGCCGCCGTCTCCAGACGCGTGTTTTCCAGTGCGGCGAACTGTGCCTGAAGTTCACGAGCCCTGTTGCGCGCCGCAACATGCGCTGCACTCTTCCGCTTGGCCATGCGATGCACCCTCCGTGATCCGTACGTCAGCGCCATTGTGCACCGCAGGCGATCACAGCCGGACAGAGGGCATGCATCGCCCGCGCGATGGCCGTGCACCGGCCCGCGACGCGGGCCGGTGCACCACCGCCGGTGGCGGTGCGGGAGAGAGTCGGTGCACGAGGTGGGCGGCACCGGTTGAACAGCGCCGCGGCCCGCCGTGCAACCCCCGGCGGTGTATCGACCGGTGCACGCCTGCCGCAGGCTCATGCACCAGGGGGCACTCTGCCTCTGCATCAGGGTTATCCCCAGGCCGTCAGCCGCGTACGTCTAACCACAGCCATGCTCGGAGAGCCTGACTGTGGAAAGCCGCCACACTACGTGTGTGATGGAACTGATCTCGCATCACGCTGCCGTCCAGCCATCCGTGTTCGTCGCACGCTCCTCCACGTCTGTCTGTACGCGCAACGCGCTACGAGATCAGTTCCATCACACCTCAGACATTCCGAATGACCCAGGTAAGATCAATGCCATGATGACCGTCCACCGACTCAGCGCCGGGGACGGGTATGCCTACTACATCCGAGAGACCGTCAGCGCCGACCAGAGCCGTGAGACGGGCCAGGAGCTCGGCGACTACTACACCGCATCCGGCAACCCTCCGGGCGTCTGGATGGGGTCCGGAATCGAGCTGCTCGGGGTCTCCGGGACGGTCTCCGAGGAACAGATGCGGGCCCTGTACGGCGAGGGACTGCACCCCGATGCAGAGCGCATCATCGCCGAGCACATCGCCCAGGGAGCGACCGCGAAGCAGGCCGTGAAGGCCGCCCGACTGGGCCGTGCTTACATGCAGTTCAACCAGAGCGAGACGGTCTTCGGCCAGCGCTTCAAGGAGGAGCAGGAGCGCCATGCACGCACCGAAGGCCGCGCTGCAACAGCGGCTGAACGAGCAGCCATGCGCGGCAAGGTGGGCGCCGTTCTCTTCCGCGAGGAGTACGGCCGCGGCCCCGAATCCAAGGAGGAACTGGGCAAGTTCATCAAGCAGCAGGAGGGCGCGAAGCCGCGCAATGCAGTAGCCGGGTTCGACCTTGTCTTCTCCGCACCCAAGAGCGTCTCGGTGCTCTGGGCACTCGGTGACGAGCAGCTACGGAAGACCATCGAACAGGCCCACGTGCAGGCCATGAGCGACACGGTGCAGTGGCTTGAAGAGAACGCCCTCATGACACGCACAGGGGTCAACGGAATCGCTCAGGAGGACGTGAAGAGCGGCCTCATCGCGACCCGCTTCCGGCACTACGACAACCGTCACTCGGAGCCGATGCTGCACGACCACGTGGTGGTCTCCAACAAGGTGATGGGCGTAGACGGCAAGTGGCGTTCTCTCGACAGTGCGCTCCTGTACGCACAGAACGTGCCGGCCTCCGAGCTGTACAACCAGCGCGTGGTCGAGGAGGTGTGCCTGCGCCTCGGACTGCGCGCCGAACCGCGTGAGGTCACCCCTGGCAAACGGCCCGTCATGGAGGTCGCCGGGGTGGGATACGACCTGATCGAGGCCCACTCATCGCGTTCCATGTCCATCAAGCAGCGCACCGCCGAGCTGGTCGACCAGTACCGCAAGGAGCACGGATACGAGCCGTCGCAGAAGGCCCTGATCGCCCTCACCCAGCAGGCGACCCTGGACACCCGACCGGACAAGAAGACGGCCCGACCACTCGCTGAGCTGCGCGCCGAATGGCGCCGCAGCGCGATCGAGACGTTCGGAGTTGAGCGGGTCGACGGACTGCTCGACGACGCCCGTGCCGCGGCCGCGACGACGCGCCCGCATCCCGCCGCGCTGGGGCATATCGACATCGAACAGGCCGCTCGGGAGGTCCTCACCACGGTCGATGACTACCGCAGTGTGTGGGGCCGTCGGCAGGTCCTCGCAGAGGCCCGGCGGTGGGTCATGATGGCTACCAAGGGCGCCATTCTGGGAGGTGATCTGGCAGAGCAGATCACCGAGCGAGTGCTGTCCGCGGAGGCCATCAACATCACCCCGGCCGACCTGAACCCGCGCTTCGAGCCGCTCACGCGCGCCGACGGCACGAGCATCTACCGGCGCAGGGAAACCGAACTCTTCACCTCCGCAGCGGTGCTCGCAGCGGAGGACCGGATCGTCGCGGCGGCCCGGACGGATGTCATCCCGGCCGTCTCGATGCCCACCTACAAGCGGATCGAAGAGGCCTACCAGCAGGCGCATCCCGAGCGCCAACTCGACGCTGGGCAGCGTGCACTCGCGGAGGCCTTCGCGACTGGTGAGAAGCTCGTCATCGCCGGTATTGGCCCGGCGGGTGCTGGTAAGACCACGGCGATGAAGGTGGCGGCCGACGCAGTCCGGGCCGCCGGAGGACGCGTTATCGGGCTCGGTCCTTCTGCCCGCGCAGCCAGCGAGCTGTCCAGCGGTATCGAATCCCCGGCGTACGTGCTCCACGAGTGGCTCGGAGCACGCGAACGAGCCCGCCAGGGCTACCGCCTGCGCCCGGAATTCGAGCTCGGCGCGGGCGACGTCATCATCATCGACGAGGCCGGCATGGCGGGCAGCAAGCGCATCGCCGCCGTCGTGGCCGAGGCCCAGGCCGCTGGCGCTCTCGTCCGGCTGATCGGTGACCCGGCTCAGCTGGCCTCGGTCGAATCCGGCGGTGCTCTTCGCCTGCTCAGCAACAACGTTCCCGTCGTCGAGCTGGAGACGGTGCACCGCTTCCGCTCCGCCGGCGAGGCGGCCGCATCCCTCATGCTCCGCAGCGGAGAACCGGAGAAGGCGTGGACCTGGTACATCGACAACGGGCGCGTTGTCGCAGGCACCCGCGAGCAGATGCAGCAGCAGATTTTCGCGGACTGGCAGCGCGACATCGACGCAGGCAAGTCCGCCATGATGATGGCCGACCACCGCGCCACCGTCAGCGAGCTGAACGCCCTTGCCCAGGCCTACCGCATGGGCGCTGGCCACCTCGACAGCAGCCAGACGGCCAACCTTCACGACGGGCTCCAGGCGCACCGCGGCGACCTGATCGTCACCCGCAAGAACGACCGCAAGAACGTCGTGAGGGGCGGCAAGGATTTCGTCAAGAACGGTGACCAGTGGGTCGTGGAAAGGATCACGACCGACGGAGACCTCGTCGTGCGGCACACCGACCACGGCGGCCGGTCCATGCTCGCCGCGGAGTACGCCGAGCGGTGGGTCGAACTGGGCTATGCCAGCACCGGCCACCGGGGGCAGGGCGCGACGGTGTCCACCGGCAGCGGCCTGGTCACCCGGACCACCACCCGTGAGGGCGCCTACGTGCAGCTCACTCGCGGCCGTGAGAGCAACCGGCTCTACGTCATCGTCGAAGAGGGCCAGACGCTGCACGACGTCCTGGACGCCATCGCCCGCAACGCCCAGCCCTCCTTGTCGGCTACGGAGTCCATCCAGGCCGAGCAGGAACGCGCATGGGGCATCCCTCAGCTGGCAGCCGAGTACACCGACGTCCACGACCGTGCACTGTCCCTGCGCTACCAGACCATGGCACGCAACGTGCTCCACCTGGACGCCGAGGCGCTCATTGCATCCGTAGGCTGGAGGCGCAGCGTCGAGGGCGCGCTGAAGCGCGCCGAAGCGGCCGGGTTCACCCCGGAGCGCGTGTTGAGGACAGCGTTCTTCGAGCGGGACTTCGCCGATGCCGAGGACCGGGCAGACGTCCTGGGCTGGCGCATTGACCGGCACGTCGAGGCCGCCCGGGAGAAGCTCGCCGAGCTCGCCGCCGACAACACCAGCCGCCCACTGGTGGACCTCACCGACGCCCAGCTGGACCGCCTCGCCGAGCGCGCAAGTGAGCGCCGTACCCAGGCATTGGAGACGCTGCGGCAGGCGGACGCCCGTGTGGCCAACCAGCCGCGCGCCCTGGTCGTGGACGGTCTGCCGGTGCCGGCCTGGCCCAACCGTGCCTTCGGCGACCTGACGCACAGCGAACTGTCCCAGGCCATCGCGCAGGCGCGGCGCGAGGGACGCTCTGCTGCCGCGCAACTTGCCCTCGTAAAGCAGCAAGCCCAGCGAGAGCTGGATGCCGAGAACCGTGCGGCAGCCAGCCGGGCCACGACAGGGGAGCGAAGCACTGCCGACGCCGTCCCGGCGACGCCGACGGACCAGCAGCTGTCCGCCGAGCTGCGCAGCGCCATCGAGCAAGCCCGCCTGGACGAGCGCGCCGCAGCCGAGCGGCTGATGAAGCTGAAGAACGAACAGCGGCTGCGGACGGAACTGTCCTGGATCGACCGGGCCCGTGAGGAATGGCAGCGCGAGCCGGGCCCGAACGCCGCGCACACCGCCGGTATGGACGGCGACAGCGTGGCCGCCGAAATGCGCGCGAACCTCCTCAGCCAGGAGCAGGCACGAGAGCGGCTCAGGCGGGCCGAGGTCGTCGAGCAGCGCGTCCGGGCGGAACAGCGGCTGCGGGTCATGCTGCCCGACGCCGCGGTCCCGGAGCCGGACTACACCGCAGCGGTGCCCGAGTGGCTCGCCGCCCGGGCGGCCGAACGAGACCAGCACACCCCGTCGGCGTGGGTCGAACACCTGCGGGAACGGCGGGAGGTGATCGAGCAGCGGCTGGCCATGGCGGGCCAGATTCTCGCGGATGAGCCCCCGCGCTGGGCCCAGGCACTGGGGCCGGTGCCCGAGGGCGGCACCGAACTGCGCGCGGCATGGGAGAGGACGGCTGCCCTGGCCGAGGCCTGGCGTGCCCAGCGCCGCGTGCCGGACACCGAGCCCGGCATCGGCCGGCGCCCGGTGCGCGAGCAGGACGCCGCCGCCTGGGACGTCCTGAACGGCCAGGTCGCCGAGATGGGCCGTCGCTCCCGGGCCACGCAGACGGCCCAGCGCCGGGGAGAGGAACTGGCGGCCGCAGGCGCCTTCCAGCAGATGCCGGTGCGCCGCGATGACGCCGACCCGTACGCCGCGGTGGTCGAGCAGCGCACCGATGCGGCGGCACGCGCCGAGCTCCAGCCGGAGCAGGAGCGTGAGCTGAGCGTCGAGGCCGAGGCGGAGACTGCGATCGACGTTCCGACGGTGAACGTGGAACCCCCCGACGTCCGGCAGGAAGCTGCGGCGCAGGCCGAGGTCGCCGCACCTTCCCGGCAGGAGCTGGAGCAGGCCGCACCCGAGCAGGCCCGTGCGGCGGACGACGCCGACCGAGCCGCCACGTACTCGGTAGAGGCCGACGCCCCGGCGGCCGCAGTGAACGAGCCCGAGCCTCAGCGCGACGAGCCGACCCAGGAGCGGCACGAGGGCGAGGACCGGCGGGCCGAGGAACGGCCGTACGCCGACCTCCCCGACGCCGACTTGGCAGACACGCTGGCCTACTACGTGGAAGCAGCCGAGAGCGCCCAGGAACTCGCCGCAACGAAGGAGGCCAAGGCGGCCGAGCTGGTTGCGGCACTGCAACCCGGTGGCGCGGTCGAGCAGGCCGTCGACGAGCGGGCGGCCCGCGTCCAGGCCATCGAGGACCTGCGAGCGGCGGCGGCCAGGGTCAGCGAGCTGTCCACCCGCCAGGACCGGCAACAGCGCGCGGCGGAGGTGATCGAGCAGCGACTGGAGGAAACCGGCGCGTTCGGCCGTCACACCGTCCGTGGCGCCGAGCGCACGCAGCTGGAGCAGCAACTGCTCGATCTCCGCGTCGGTGCCGAGCGCACCACGGAACAACTCCGCGAAGCGCGCCAGGAGCAGGAGAACAGCGCCCAGCGGGCCGGCAACCCCACCGAGCACGACGAGGTGCTCGCCGCGTGGCAGCGCAGCGGCGGATCCCGCGAGGCTGTCCTTGAGCGCACCCGCGCGGTACAGCAGCGCCGCGCCGACGCCGCAGTGAAAGAAGCGGCGACAGCCCGGGGCGAGGTCACCGAACTCGACAAGGCGGCCTCCGGGGTCCGCAAGGAACTCAATTTCCGTGACGGGCAGCCCTACGAGCAGCGAGTCGCCGAGGAGGCCCGCCGCATCGAGGCCCAGCAGGCGGCTGCTCTCCAGCAGCAGGCCCAGCAGTCGGCTCAGCACCCCGGGCCGGACGACCAGCAAAGCCGCAGCGGCCCGAAGAGGTAGAACGTAGGGAGGGGCCCCGCAGAGCCGGGCCCCTCCCTACGTTCCTGCCGTCGGTCGCTTCAGTCGCTGCGGCCGCCTGCGCCGGCTTCTTTGGAATTCGCCCTCGCCGCGTCTTCCAGCCGCTTCACCCTGGCCAGCTTGGTTGCCTGCGTCTGGGCCGGGTGACTGCGCGGAGCGTCGAGGAACGGTCGCTCCATCTCCGCGAGCCAGGCGTCGAAGGCCTCACGCATCGAGTACGTCGCGGGGGCCGGGTCGAAGTGAGCGGTTTGGCAGCTGGCGCTGTTGAGGCGGGGGAGCAGGGCGTACAGCTCCTTGATCCAGTCCAGTTCCGCTCGCGTGCTCAATTTCGTGGGATCGCCGACGTAGGTGCGCACCCACCCGATGAACAGCGCGCTGAAGAGTTCGACGAGGCGGGGGTGCTGGTACCAGCAGCGGGCGACCTGATTGCGCAGCTCATACGTTTCCACCAGCCAGTCGACCCACTCGACGAGTTCAGTCAGGCGCTGCTCGCGCTCTTCGGAACCCATGTCCGCCCACACCCATCGCTGAGGTGCGTCCGGCTTCTCCTCCTCCGCGACGTCGGATTCCTGGGCCAGGGCCTGGTCGTCGGCGTCGGTCTCGTCAGCCAAGGGTGGCCTCCAGCGCGTCGAGGTCGAGGTCCTTGTTCAGCGAGACTGGCGCGGGCCGGTTCAGCCAGGCGATGAGGTCCGGGTCGCGCCAGGTCACGCGCATGTTGACACGGAGGGGACGCTGGTTGAAGTAGACGGCGATGGCGGTGAAGGCCGGGATCTCGCGGAGTTCGTGGACGGGTACCAGGTCGGTTTCCACCACGGCGGTCGAGGTGGAGGAGCGGCCGGAGCCGCTTGAGGAGCGGGTGGTGCGTTCGGCGTGTTCCTTGCCGAGCAGGTAGTTGAAGTATCTGATCGTGTCGTCGTCGGCCAGACCCGGCAGCAGCATGCGCAGGTGGGAGGCGGAGATTACGGTCTTGGCGCCTTCGGAGCCGACGCGGGAGGCGAGCTGACTGATGTCGTGCCAGATGGTGAGCAGGGCGATGCCCATGCCGCGGCCGGTGGTGAGGATCGTCGGCAGCTTGGGGTAGCGCAGGACGTTGCCGGCCTCATCGACGAACAGGCCCAGGGCGTCCTTGAGGGGCTCACCGGTCTGCTCGAATCGATTCTCCGCGGCGTGGATGACTGAGGCGATGATCGCCGTGAACAAGGGCCCGAAGCGCTCCGCGTTGCTGGGCGAGGCCACCATGATGATCGTGCCGTTGCTGTCGAGGATCTGCTCGGCGGTGAAGTCGGTGCGTGCGGCGACGTCGCGGACTTGCTGGGAGCGGTAGACGGCAGCAATCACGTTGAGCGTGAACTGGACCGATCCGGCGCCGTCCTTGTGGAGCTGGAGCCAGGGCTGGGCGTAGTCGATGGCGACTTCGGGATAGCGAGGTTCGAGGATCGAGCGGACGTGGTCGACGGCGTCGCGCCCCAGGGCCAGCCACTCGCGGAAGCGGTTGATGCCGCCGCCGGAGATGTTCGCGGCCAGGAGCAGCCCGGCCAGGATGGCCCGGGCCTGGGCGATCCAGGGCTCTGCGCGCGGGTCGTACGTCTTCTGCGCCGCATCGGCCATCCACTCCGCCATACGTTCGGCCGACTCCGGGTCCGTGGCGTAGTCCACCGGCGAGTAGTGGTGGGTCTCCATTCCCGGGAGCCCTGCTGGGGCGATGATGTAGACCGGCCCCAAGGCCCGGCGGCTGGCGTAGATGGCCTTCAGATCGGCTGCCTTGGTCGTGGTGATCACGGCAGGGCCCTGCCACTCGGCTGCATTGCCGAGCAGCAGGCCAGTGGTTTTGGCAGATCCCGGCGGGCCGAACGCCACACCGGAGGCCGCGCGCTCGCTCACCGCCAGGATCCGGTTCGTCAGCGGACCGCGGCCCGCTGTGATGCGCCCGGGCCGGTCCTCAGGGCGATCCGGGGCGGCCATCGACTTCTCCGTCTTCTTCCCGCCCCACTTGGCGCCGCCGGTGTCCTTGCGCCCGCCGAACCGTACGACGAGGAAGACGACTGCGGCGATCAGCAGCCCGCTCAGCAGGACCACGAAGGTCCAAAAGAGCCAGGCCGGCGGGGCGGGCTCGTACACGGAGCCCGGACCGGAGACGACCGACCACACGACCGTTTCCGGAAGGCTCCGGGCTGGTGAGGGCCACCCCTTGCCGGACAGCAGCCCGGCCAGTTGGGCGGAGACGAGCAGGATCGCGCTGAGCGAGACGACGACACCGGCACCGGCGGCCGCCAGGAACGTGCCGTCGTCGAGACCACCGTCCTTCTTCGACATCACACCACCATCCGCTCATCGGTCTCGAACAGGCGCTTCTCGGCCGTGGACAACAGCAACTGCACCGCGTGACTACCGCCCGCGCGGCCGACCTTCCACAACGCCCGGCCCCGCTGCCCGGCGCCCCAGCCCCCGATCAGGGCGCACTCGGCATCCGTCAGGCCGATGGCCTCCTTGGTCAAATTCAGCGGCTTGGTGTCCTGGGCCAGCTGGATCCTCGTGTCGCACTTGGCGATCAGCTCCTTGGCGATTGCCGAGGCCTCCTCACCGGATGCGCCGAGCGCCTCGAAGTCAGCGAGGGAGTGCGTGGCCAGGAGCTGGACGGTTCCGGTGGCACGGCTCAGTCGCAGGTCCGCGTCGATCTTGCGCACCATGGAAGCGCCGCCACTGGCGATCTGCCGCCACAGCTCGTCACGGACGACGATCCACGGCCGCCCCGGCCGGTCGATGGCGGCCTGCGCCCACGACGACACACAGGTCAGCACCATGGCCACGGTTTCGTCGCCGTAGTGCTGGAGCGCGGCGATGTCGATGGACTGGATGGGCGCCTCCCAGTCCAGCTGGACGGAGGTCTGCTCGTCGAACAGGCCCCCCAGATGCCCGTGGATCATCGTGCCGAGTGCGGCCCTGATCGGCGCCATGTGCTCGCGGGCGGTCTGGATGTCGTCCCCGCGCACCCGCAGCTCCCGGGCCATCTCCAGGGACGGGTCCTTCAGCATCGCGTAGACCTCCGGCAAGGTCGGCGTGCGCAGCGTGCTCTGCCCGTGGAGTTCGCCCGTGACCTCGCGCACCGCGATGTCCAGGCACTCCTCTTCCTGGGGGATGAGGAAGCGCTTGAGCTGGAGTTCGAGCAGCGCCTTGAGCAGGGTCAGCCGCCGCCGGTGAATCTCCTTCAGACGTGCGTCCAGTTCCGCCTGGTTCGTGATCCTGTCCAGGTCGGCGCCCAGCGGCCCGGCATCCAGAGGGTTGAGGCGGCCCGACAGCCCCGGGCCCAGCCGCACCGGCTCCACGCCGAGGTGCTCGCACAACTGGGCGTACTCGCCCTTTACATCACCCGCGATAAGCATGCGCAGGCCCAGAACCATCAGCCGGAAGCCCAGGGCCTTGATGTGCGCCGACTTCCCGGAGCCGGGAACGCCAGTGATCATGAGGTTCGGGTTGGTGGTGAGGCCCTCCTTCACCCACCCGGACGGGTGTGCGCTGAAGGCCTGCATGGTCATCACGTCCCACCCGACATAGACCCCGATGGGCGGCAGCGGCGTGCCGTGCAGGAAGGGGTAGACGCCTGCCACTGCTCCCGTGTGGGCGCGGAAGGCTTCGGCCTTCACAGGCGAGGCCGCCCGGCCGGCGTACGGCTGGTTCCACCCGAGCTTGGGCGCCACCCGCATCACGGTGTCGGGGTCTTCCAGCAGTCGCGAGCGCCGCAGTTCCCGTGCGCTGAGCTGCGGTGCCGCCTCGGGAAGGGCCTGGTCGAGGTCGATCAGCTCGCTGAGCGGGGCGGCTCCCAGGGCGGTGTCGTCCGTACGCCGAGGCGTGAACAGTCGCAGTGCCATTAGAAGATCCTCCGCTCGGGAAGGCCGATGGCCAGGGGCAAAGCGGCGGCCGCGAAACCCGCGTCCATGCCGCCCCACATCCGGCGCACCTCGATGCCAGCGGCCGACGCGTCCGCCTGGAGCTCGGCGCACGCCGTCTCCAGTTGCTCGTAGTCTGTGACCGTGACCGCGATGAGGCCGGTGAAGCGGGCGACGCCGTGGCCGGCCGCGCGGGCCCGGTCCTGCTCGCGCGCGGTCACGGCCTCGCGGCGCTCGTCTTCCGACTCCGCTCGTCCGGTCTTTGCACGGACCTTGCGCGCGGTGTCCCGCTTCGTCTTTTCCTTGGCCAGGTCCCGTCGGGCCGCCGAGGGCCCGAGGGGCTCGTACACCAGGGACAGGGACCGGCGGGCGTTCTGCCTCGGACGCAGCAGAGGCTGCATGAAGGTGGCGAACACCTGGCTCTGCGGCCAGTTCCGAACCTGGTAGGACACGGTGTAGGCGCCGTCGTGCCGGTAGACGCTCCAGCCCGTCTCGGCAGCCGACGGCCCCGCCAGGGCCGGATCGATGCCCGTGGGGGTTCCCTGCCAGTCCGCGTCACGTGCGGCGGCGTTGCGGTCGGCGAACTCCACCTGGGAGTGCGGGTCGTAGGCGGTGCGGATCACCTGCGCCACCTGGCGCGGAGCCAGCCACTCCTGAACCTGGAGTCCGGCGCTGCTCAGCGAACCCTGCATCGCGTTGAGCTCGCGCACGAGAACCGCCGCGGCGCCGATCTGACCGCCGCCTGCGCCCTTGACGGCCAGTCGCGCGCGGCTGGCGGACAGGGCGATGGACAGATAGGTCTCCCGGATGGTCGCCACGGGCCCAGCGGTCTGCATCAGCTCCGCCAGGGACTCCTTGGCGACCTGCGGTGCTTGCGCTGCGGTGTGACGGACCGTGAACGCCCGCAGAGCAGCGCCATCGTCGGGGAGGGATCGCTGGTGCACGGCGATCCGCACGATCGGGGAGTCCTCCTTGCACTGGGCGCGCAGGAAGGCCGCCCATCCGCCGACGCGGGCGTTCTGCCGTTCGTTGTCGACCAGTGCGAGGCCGGGGGAGACCACGCGGGCCACTGCGGTGTAGGTGTTGGCCGACGGGTCGTACACGACACCGAGTCGGCCGCCCTGGCCGTCGGCCGCGTCGAGGATGCGCAGCCGGGCGAGCGGGCCCGGCAGGTCCATCGGCTGATCGCCCGTCCTGGGGTTGCGCGGGGCGAACGCGCCGGAAAGGAAGAGGTTCTTCTTGGTGGCCACGGATATCTGGTGCCTTACTGCGAGGAGGAGCCACTCGTCGGCCGTCAGCCCCAGCACGCGCCCATAGGCCAGAGCCAGCAGCAGCGCGGACAGGGGCAGGGAGATCAGGAGCGTCGACCAGCTGCGCTGGTAGATGGGGGCCAGCGCGACAATCGCGGCCGCCGCTACGAGGGCGAAGCCCGGGCCCGAGAGGTTGCCGATGACGCCCATGCGCTCGGCCTGCCATCCGCCGTACGTGGCGGGCTGCTCAGCGTTGCTGGACATCGGTCAGCTCCCTTCGGTGGGGTCGGTCGGTCGAGGCCCGTTCCAGTTGGCCGTGGACGCGTCGATCGTGGACGGCTCGGGCGACGGATTGGGCGGAGGTGCGGACTCGCCCGCAGGCGACGGCTGGGGACTGGAACCACCCCCGCCGTTCTCTTCCGGCTCCGGAGCCTCCGGCTCGCCCTCCTGAGTGCCGCCGGCCGCGCGGGCCGGCGGGAGGACGACATGGCGGCCGCCGCTCGCGGCCGGGCCGAGACCCGCGTTCGCCGCGGTGTTCTGGGCTGCGGACTCCAGTGTGTCCTTGCCGACCGCCGCGACCTGAAGGCCCAGGCCGACCGACCCGGCGACCTTAGACCAGAACCCTGCCCCGGCCGCGGCGTTGGAGCCGCTGCTGGCGACGCTGGCGTTGTCCTCCTCCAGCGCGCGGGTGTAGCCGCTGCCGCCGCCAACGACGCCGGCACCGCCCGGGGCGGCCTGGTAGCCGCCGAACATGCTGCTGACGGAGCTGCCGACGGAGCTGACGAGGCCGCTGGCCGTGCTGTTCCCGTCCCCGTTGGTGGTGAAGACCATGAAGCGGGCGAGGACCGGCCAGGCGGCCCCGGCCAGGACGAAGACCACGAAGCCGACCAGGACATTGCGCACCCCGTTGGCGTCGGTCGCGGCCGTGAAGCCCATGCCGAAGCACAGCACGATGGCGGGCTTGGCGAGGATAGCGACGCCCAGCGCGTTGCGGGCCTTGGGCCACCAATCGCGGGTGGAGTCGGCCATCTGGCCGGCCAGGACGATCGGCATGGTGGCGACGAGAATCATGATCGCTGCCTGGCGCAGCATCATCTCAATCCACAGCCCGGCGATGACGATGATGCACAGGATGCCGACGACGATGATGACCCCGACGGCGTTCGCCAGGACACCGCCACCGGTGATCAGAGCACTTCCGCCCGCAGCCGCCCCACCGCTCACGGTCAGTGCGGAGAACAGTTGACCGAGCTGAGTCTGCATCGCCTCCGCGGCATCAGCCTTGCCGTCGCCGCCGCCCTCGAAGGACCAGTTGATGATCCAGACAGAGACCTCGTCGCTCCACTTCAGCGCGACCTGGGTGGCGGTGATGTAGACCGCCAGGATCGCGCCGAACTTCGCCAGGCCCGTGGCGGCTGTGGCGAAGGGGCCGCCGTCCTGACTGATCGCCACCTTGCCGAACTGGATGATCAGCAGGAACACCGCGAGGACTACGGAGAGCGTCAGCGAGAGGCCCAGCATGTCGCTGATGCCGGTGTCAGCCAGATCAATGGTGGACCACGAGTTGAAGGCGTTGGCGAACTTCTCCAGCAGCCACACCACCGACTCACCGATGTAGCGGGCGGCTTCCTTCATGGCGTCGGACGCCATCTCGCTGACCTTGCCGGCGGCCCACTCCAGCGGATCTGTCGCGGGCGGCGGGTACTTGGCGGCGGCCTCGTTCTTGCAGTCCACGAAGGCCCTGTGGTCTTCCTTGACGCACTGCGTCAGGAACTCGTTGACCTTGTCGTACTGCGCCGCGCCCTTGTTCTTCTTCTGCCAGTCGGCGAGTGCCTTCTCCTCGAATTTCCGCTGCTCTTCCTTGGTGCAGCCGAGGTCCGCCGCGCCGGAGGCGCCCTCGCAGGGCTTCATCGTGCCGGGCTTCTCACCGGCTTCGAGGTTGCAGTCGTCGTATTCGCTGAGGATGCAGTAGTTGCCGTCGGAGGTCAGGCCCCAGGCCAGTCCCCCTTCTTCCCATTCCTTGGGGGGATCCTCCGGCGGTCCGTAGTCGACGACGACCTTGCTCCCGTCGCCGTCAGCGGCGGTGGCGGCCGGAGCTCCGGCGCTGCTCATCCCGAAGGTCAGGAGCAGCGCCAGGAGCAGGAAGACGCCGCGCCTGAGGGCGTTAGTTCGCATCGGCCACCCGCCACCAGCCGTCCTGTCGAGCGGGCACACTGTTGGGGTCGTAGGCCAGAGGGAACGTGCGCAGCTTGACGTACTTCGGTTCCTGCGTGATGCGCCACTCGCCGTTCTGCCACTTCATGATCACGTCGACGGTTTCGTCCTTGAGGGGGCTGTCGTCGCCTCCGCCGTCGGCCTTGGTGGCGTAGCGGTCGTACTGGAGCCATACCTGCGCCACGCTTCCGTCCTTGACCAGCGACTTTCCTCGGACGGCCTTCACCACGGTCGTAAAGGTCACGCCGGCGGGCGCCGGGCCAGAGGGGGGAAGCCCGATGCCCTCGCGCACCCGGTGGACCTCGCTGATCTGCTTGTCGATGGTCTGGGGTGAGTCGGGCGAGACGAGGACCTCAAGCTGCTTGCGGGCCAGGGAGTCGTCGAGCCAGGCGTACTCCTCCCAGTAGGCCACCGCCGCCGAGATCGCCCCGAGGCCGTTCTTGGGGAAGCCGAGGGGGGCGCCGTCCTGCGACTTCTTCGGGGCCAGCAGCGGCAGGGCCTGGGCCTTGCCCGGCGTCATCCGGTCGGCGGCGCTGTCGGCGGGCGAACTCGGCGAGGCGCTGGCCTGCTTGGTGGCCTCCGCCGACGCCGGACCGTCCGCGTCGCCGCTGAAGGAGTTCACGGCGAGGTATCCGCCTGTGGCCAGGACACCGAGCGCGACGATGGCGGCTCCGGCCAGGCGCAGCCGGGCCCGACGGGCCTTGCGGTCTTGGGCGTCCATCAGTTACCGCCCTTGGCCGCGTTGTAGAAGAGCATGACGAGACTGGAGGCGACGGCCAGACCCATGCCGCCGACGAGGCTCCAGATGGCGGAGGACTTGCCTCGGGTGGCCATCTGAGCACGTTCGGTGCTGTGTCCGATGCCGACCATGGACCAGCCCAGGATCTGGCCGAGTACAGCGAGGGCGATGCCGATGCCGGTGGCCCAGCCGAGGATCTTGCCGGTGATGGTTTTCAGGCTGTCGGGCAGGGCGGGGGTGTACTCGGGGACGATGCCGCCGCCACCGCCCTTGTCGCCGCCAGCGGCGAGTAGGGCGTGGTCCGGCAGGTTGTTGAGGGCCTGGAGTATCTGGCTCATGCGGATACCTCTGCGTGCGTTGGTTGTTGAGCTATTCGGTAGTGCGTCTGCTCGGGCGAGCGGTTGTACGGGGCGGGTTGTTCGGCGATGCCCAGCGGGGCGCCCCATGCCGTCTGGGCCGATTCGATGACGGCGCGCGCGAGCGCGCCCGCCGCCTGAAGGGTGCGCGGCCGCAGCCGGGTCATATCCCGCAGGCCACCGGCTCGCAGAGCCGGGTCGTAGGGAACCGGCACGACGGCGGCCACCCGCGGGGCCAGCATGGTCGAGGTGGCCTTGACGACCGGCGGCTGCCGGTCGCCAGCCTGGTCGACCAGGGCGACGACCAGCCGCTTCAGCGGCAGTCCCTCCGCCTCCACGGCACGCACGGCCTGTTGCAAGGCGTGCACCCCGGCGCCGGTTGCAGCGGCGCACAGGACCGGCACCGCGTAGGGCAGCGACGACCAGGCGGCGGTCGCGCCACTGGTTCCGACACTCCGCGCGGAGATGATGTCGTGAGTGAGCGGATGAGCGGTATCGGCCACCACCGTTCGCCAGCCGCCGATCGCAGCGAGCTGATACCACGCGGCAGGATCGTTCGGCAGCCGAAGGGGCGGGGCTGTCCAGTCCTGATGATCGGTCATGACATGCCAGAGCGAGCCTCCAAACGCCGTGAAGCGAGCCGCAGCAGCCACAACGTCGCTCCGCCGCAGCGGCCGGTCCGCAGGGACCGACACCAGCCCGCTGCCTGGATTGGCAGACCAGGCGGGCCACGGCGAGGTGAGACGCGACCCCAGGTCCAGGACGACCGCAGGGCCTGCTGCCGCCATTTCACTGGCCACCAGACCGGCCACCGTGGAGCGGCCACTGCCGCCTGTGCCAGGCGACATCACCGGCACCACCAGACGGGCGCCGTCGGGCAGAGACGGGACGGCGGCCTGAGCTTTCTTAGCCATACATCCCCCGGAACGCAATCGCTTTTGCGGACGTCACTGGTAAGTCCGCTTGCCTGCAAGCGAGTCTAATCTTGCCGACATGCTTCTATTGGCGCGGATGAGGTGTGATGCAGCGCAGGCACCCATAAAAACAGGTGAGTTGGTGCTAGTTCGTCCCAATTAATCGAGTGTCACAGGATGTCGGGTTAGAAGGGGAGAGGCCCGCCAGGAAGCCCGCGAGTTCCATTTCTCACTCACTGAGAAAGTTGAACGATGAAACTTCTCGGTGAGTGAGAAATGCCCACGCTTACGGCGCACCTGGCTGCGGTTCCAACAGCACATGGCAATCAGATCGGCCGCCCGAGACGGGGCAGCACGAGAGACGACAACGGGGGAGTGACTCCGCTTGAGCCTGACGAAGGGCATGGCGATAGCCGTCTGTGTCGGCTTCGGTGTCCCACTGGCCTTCAGTGTGGGGATCGTCTTCGCGGCGACCTCGGACGACTCCGGCGGGAGCGGCCTGAGCGTTTCCTCCAGCGGGAAGCTCAGGGCCGGGAAGGGATACGTGCCCGCTCAGTACGCCGGACTCATAGAGAAAGCCGCCGCGGCATGCGATCAGGGACTATCCCCAGGAATCCTTGCAGCACAAATCCAGCAAGAAAGTGGCTTCAATCCGGAAGCCACCTCGTACGAGGTAAAGACAGACAAGAACGGGAAGACCTACAAGGTCCCTCTGGCCAAAGGGATATCGCAGTTCATCGACAGCACTTGGGCGAGCCAGGGCGTAGACGGCAACGGCGATGGAGTCAAGGACGTACGAGACCCCGAGGACGCCATCCCTGCCCAGGGCAAGATGATGTGTGACCTGCTTGAGACAGCAAAGAAGCACCCCGGCTACAACGGCAGTCCCATAGAACTAGCCCTGGCCGGATACAACGCGGGATGGAAATGGGTCGACTACTACAAGGGCGTGCCGCCTGAGCGCTTCGCGAAGGGCCAGACATACCACTACGTCAAAAACATCATTGCGAGCGCGGCCAAGTACATGGCTCCCGAGTCCAGCGGAGCGAAACTCTCCTCCTCCGGGTGGACCCTCCCGGTCAACGGCCCTCTCGGCACGCCGTACCACCAGAAGGGATCTTCCTGGTCGAGCGGCTACCACACCGGCGTCGATTTCGTCGTGCCCACCGGAACACCGGTCAGGGCTGCCGGACCAGGAGTCATCTATTCGGCCGGATGGGCCGGCTCCTACGGCAACCAGGTGATCATCCGCCACGACGACGGGATGTACAGCCAGTACGCCCACCTGGCCAAGACACCCATGGTGAAGGCCGGGCAGAAGGTCAGCGGAGGACAGCAGATAGGCGTATCCGGCGCCACTGGCAACGTCACCGGCCCCCACCTGCACTTCGAGATACGCACCGGCCCCGCCTACGGCACCGACATCAGCCCGATTCCCTACCTCCGCAAGCGCGGCATCACCGTCTGATGAGCGCCGACAAGCGCAGGAGACCTTGAGGAACACCATGAGCGACAGCGACATCCTCTACCGCCCCTGGGGCACCGTGACGCCGGAGTTCTGGGACAGGCCGCAACCGACTCAGCAGGCAGACCCAGCAGCAAGACCGCAGGAGCCCGACCCGTCCGCGCGCCCCGGCTCGGCCACGGCCGCCGACGGCTCTGCGGAGATGCCGGAGAAGTACCGCGAGGCCATCCTCCTGGTCACCTCTGCCTTCTCCTCGAAGGACCCGCAAGTCCTGCACTCAGCAGTGGTCGAAGCGGAGCGGCTCGACCAGGCGATGACGTCCGAGTACGGCGAGCAGGACTTGAGGACCATCAACGTGCGGGAGATGCGCGGTTGGCTTGCACACCTGACAGGCCAACACGAAATGGCCAGCCGCTGGTACTTGCATACCGTCGGGCTGTTGTCCTCACTGGTCGGAGCCTCCGACGAGCGAACCCGCGCCTCCGCCAAACGAGCGGTGGCCACCTGGCTGGCCATCACGGACCGCGCGGCCGCCCAGGGACTGGCTCCCGCCGTGCTCGCGACGGCCGAGGGGGTGGAAGGCAAGGAGAGCGCGAGCGCGAAGGCGGTACGCCGCCGCGCGGACACCGTGGCCCCTCCCACAGGCGACGCGCGACGTCGTGGAGGCGGAAACGCGTAGCCAGCGGCCGCCCCGCTGCTCGTAGGCGATGAAGCGGGAGACGCTGCCGGCGCAGCCGCTGCGGCACGAGAAGGCGCCCGCCGGGAGCGAGCTGGTCCATCCATGAGTGCGGTACGCCGGGCACGCCCTCAGTGGATACGTGGGCTCAGTCCAACGCACGGGCCGGGAAGGCAAATTGGCTTCCCGGCCCGGTGACGTCACGAGGGCGGCGGCTCTACCAGCCGTGTTCCCTGCGTGGGGCCAGGCGGCGGGTTGTCCCGTACTGTGCCGTCTTCCAGCTCGGCGGTCTCACCGACGGCGAGCGCCTGAAGAGCGAGCAGAACTCGCAGCCGCCCTCCGGGATGCAGGCGTTCGATGACGCGATCGGTCGGCATGATCCGTAACTCCGCGCGAGGGTCACGGTAGGTGAGCGATGCGACGGTTTCATGGGGCAGGGGGCCGTCGCCAGGACGTGTGTGATGACCTTCCGACGCCGCATCTGCCTTGAGGCCACGACGAGACGCCGCCGCACTGGGATGCCGTGGCGGGCGCCGAGGAGGACGTGTTGAGCTGCTTGCCACGGGGTCTCCCCGTGGTGCACTGCGGCGAAAGCGGGCCGATGGTCTACCGCGCCGGGAGGTTTTGACCGCTCTCCGACCGCGCCGTCACACACGGTCGGAGAGCGGAGTCGCTACCGGTCCTGGGAGAGTTCGAGGAGCTGGGCGAAGGTCCCGCCGGCGTTGACAAGATCGTCGTAGGAGCCCCGCTCAGTGATGCGGCCCTGCTCCATAACCACAACGTGGTCGGCGACCTTGGTGTTCTCCAGCCGGTGCGTGATGATGACCGTGATGCGGTCCCGGGCGATGGCCTTGATCGCCTCGAACATGCCGTGCTCTCCACGCGGGTCCATCTGCGAGGTGGGCTCGTCGAGGATCAGCAGCTCGGGCATCCGGTACAAGGCCCTGGAGCAGGCCAGACGCTGCCACTGTCCGCCGGAAAGTTCGGCCCCGCCGAACATCTCGCGGGCCAGGAGCGTGTCCAGGCCCTGGGGCAGGTCCTCGACGGCCTCGCGCATGCCGACAGCATCGACCGCCTCCCACACGGGCCCGTCGTCCGCCGTTCGGGGCTGGCCCAGGGTGACGTTCTCGCGGACCCGCAGCGGCCACTGGGCGAAGATCTGCGGCACCAGGCCGGTGTGGCGCCAGACCGTGACCGGGTCGACGGAGGCGAGATCCATTCCGTTCCAGGTCACGCTGCCCTTGTCGGACAGGAAGATGCCCGTGATCAGCTTGGTGAGGGTCGTCTTGCCGGCGCCGTTGATACCGACGATCGCCAGAATCTCACCGCGCCTCAGGGTCAGCGACAGCCGGTCCACGGCCGGCTTTTCCTTGCCCGGGTACTGGTAGGTGACCTCATCGAGCCGGATTTCCTCCACCGGGGCTTGTACGGCGAGCGCGCCCCGCTTGGGGGCGCGCTTCGCTGCGTCGTCGAAGAATGCCTGCATATCGCCGAGGTACAGGCTGGTGTTGAACAGGGCGGCGCCGTTGATGACGACCTGGGACAGGGCGGCGAGCGTGGTCTGGACGGCGACGACCGCCGTGGCGGCGATGGCCAGGGCGATCCGGCCGGTTGAAGCCAGCCACGCGAGCATGACCCAGGTGGCGAGGAGGAAAACGCCGCCGACGAGGGAGCTCGCCAAGGAGATGCGCAGCGTCCGTGGGGCGGCAGCGAGTGTCCGCCGGTCGACGCGCTCCGACAGGGACCGGTACCAGAACAGCAGGTAGTCGATCATGCTGTTGGCGCGGACCTCATCACCGTGCTTGGGCGTGGTGGCCCACCAGCGCATCATTCCGCGGACGTTGCGGTCGGCGACGTTCGCGTAGTGGATGTCGTAGTCGACCCGCGCGGTGAGAGTCGCGCCGACGCCGGCGGGGAGAACGGCCAGCAGGAGCAGCGGCAGCATCATGGGGTTCAGCACAGACAAGACGCCGCATGCAGTGACCATCTTGACGAGAGCAGACAGGAACCGCTGGGCGTCGCTGACCATCACGTGCGTGCGGATCACCCCCATCTCCGCGGCCTCCTGGCGGTCGGCGAAGCCGTCCTCCGCGTAGGCCGCGGCCTCGACACGGCAGACGGCCTCGACCAGCGCGGTATCGGTGACCGTAGTGAGCTGGGGCGTCAGTCGCCGCTCCCCGTACGTGGCCAGCGCCTGCGTGATGCGGGCCAGGGCAGCGGCCCCAGCCACGACGAGCAGGGCCGGAAGGGCTTGGTGCAGCCGATCGTCCACGCTGCCGTCTCCGAGGATGGAGCGCATGGCGCGGGCGGTGGCGGTGAGCATCGCGGCGGCGGCCACGCCCGTGCCGACAGGGCAGATCAGCAGCAGTACCACGGCCCGGGGGTCGATGCCCCACGACAGTCTGGCGATCCGCAGGAGGACGGAGGGAATCTGCCCACAGAGCTTGCCGAAAGAGGCTTGGGCGAGCGGGTTCACGGAGTACTGGCCCTCGTAGGTGATCTCGGCGGGCGCTGGCGGGGGCGGCGCCGTGGCGTCGGTTGAGGTCAACTCCCCTCCTTCTCATGGCTGTAGGCGAACGTTGTGGTGTCGTTGCGTCAACGACGAGCACGGCCGGTTCGAACACACGTGTTTGAGTCGGAGCGGGATCCGCACCAGCGCGCCGCCGAGCGCCGGTGCGCCATGCATCGACCCTTGGGGCGCCCGGGGCGGCGATGGGCCGGGCGATGGCCGAATCGCCGACGGCCTCTACTAGGCGGATCGGCGCGCGAGGCCCCGGGCAAGGCGCAGGGCGGGAAGACAATTTGTCTTCCCGCCCCGCCAGTGCCGTGGACGGGGTGCTCTACCAGCCGTGTTCCGTGAACGTGGACTCCGCCTCCAGGTAGCCGCGCAGGCCTGCGGCGGGGTACTCGATGATGTCCTCCGGCGGCTCATGGACGGTGAACCAGTCGAGCGCGAGGCACTTCTCGGGCTCCCGGTTGATGGGCTCTCCCTCCCATGTGGTGGCCACGAAGAAGAAGCCGATCCGCTCGTGCCCGTCCTGCCGGTGATGCACGGTGTGGACGAGGCGCAGGTGTTCCGGGCTGACAGTGACGCCCGTCTCCTCATAGAGTTCGCGGGCCGCCCCAACGGTTAGGGGCTCACCCGCGTCGAGCTTGCCCGACGGCACGTGCCACCGGCCGTGGCCGTACGGCCCACCGCGCTGCGAGAAGAGGATCTTGTCGCCATCGCGGAGGATGACGTGGGTGTCGATGACGGGCTGTGCCAGTTGTTCGCTCATGTTCCCTGGGGGGTTCTGTGGGTGGGTGGGGCAACCGACGCTAGCGGCAGGGTCGGGATGTCGTCGGCGATTCGGCGCGCTACGTCCGATGGGGCGTAGTTGCTGGTGTCCAGGAGCAGAACCTTGACCCCTCTGCCCATCAGGTACGCAGCAGCCTTGGCGTAGAGGTCGACTTCGCGGCTGGGTGCGGTGGGGTCGAGGTGGAAGCGGTGCGTGGGGCCGCGCTCGGCGATGCGCTCGGCGATACGCCCCGGGTCCGCGGTGAGGATGACGGCCAGGTCCGGCATCAGGACGTGTTCGTTGATGGCGAGCAGGAAGTCCAGCGGGACCCCGTCGAGCTGTTGCAGGACGAGCGTCGAGGGCAGGTAGCGGTCGCTGACGATCACCTCGCCGGCGTGCAGCGCTGGCTGTATCTCGGTCTCGATGTGCTCGTAGCGGTTGGCGGCCACCAGGCAGGCGAGTGCCAGGCCGTGGATCTGGTTGGCGTGGCTGCGGGTGAACCGGCCGAGGTCGCTGGTAGTCGGCTCGACGGTCCGCCAGGCAGGACGCCCCTGCGCGGAGAGAACGTCGTGAAGGGCCTTCACGGCGGTGGACTTGCCGACGCCGCTGGGCCCGTCGATGGAGACGAACCATCCGGTGCGCTCGCTCGTCACGCGGCCACCCCCGGCCCGCCCTGGTTCCGCTCGTGCTGCTCGCGGGTGAGCATCGCGAGCGTCGACCGGATCGTCTGCAGGGGCACGTCGCCGAACTGGATGCCGACGCTGAAGTTGAACTCGTCGCGCTGGCGCATGGACTCGTCGGCGCCATCGTCGGTCAGGTCGACGTCGCCGTACGCGAGGAGATCGTCCGGGCTGTGGCCGGCGTCTGTGAGTTCCTTCCACACGGGCGTGCCGGGGTAGGGCCTGAATTCGAAGACGCTGGCACGCACGTCGCCGGGGTTCTGGTCGGCGATGGCCCACAGGTTCCGGACGTGCCGGACCGTCGCGTCCAGATCCTCCTGAGTCTCGCCCGGGTAGCCGAGGATGAAGTAGCCCTTGATCCCGATGCCGTAGGCGACGAGGCGGCGGGCGACGCGCTCGGTCATCTCGGCGTTGATCCGCTTGTCCATCGCCTCCAGCATCCGGTCGCTGCCGGATTCGATCCCGAGCGCGACTTCCCGCAGGCCGTTGTCGACGAGCTGTTCCAGCTGCTGGTCGGAGAGCCGGTCGAGGACGTTGATGCGGCCGGTGGCGTCCCACACGTACCGCCCGCCGATGCCGTGCCGGGTGAAGGCCTCCATCTGCTCCTCAATGACGCGCCGGGCGCCCAGGAACAGGTCGTCGACGAACCTGAACGCGGTCACGCCATGCTCGTCGTGGAGCCGGTCGAGCTCGCCGATGATGTTCTCCGGGTCACGGACACGAATCTTGATGTCCGGGTTGGCGCTGACGGCGGCCCCGCAGAAACCGCAGTCGTACGGGCAGCCGCGGCTGCCGACGATGTTGGCCTCCAGGCGGCCGGTCCGGGCGATCAGCCTGTAGGCGTCGGTGCCGTGGTGGGCGGCCAGCCGCCGGTCGAGCTCGGTCGGCGGGGCCTGGTACGGGTCCTGCGGCAGGAAGACGCGGTTCACGTACGGCAGCGTGTTGATGTCCGGGCCGAGCATCTGCGCGCTCGTCTTCGGGTTCGCGATGCCGGCGGCCCGGGTGCCCAGCAGCGGGTCGCGCCACAGCACGCCGGGCAGTTCCCGCCTGCGCTGCTCGTCCTCCAGGAGCGCGGCGACGCGCAGTTCGCCCTCGCCGAGGACCAAGGCCCGAAGGTTGGCCATGCGAGGGTCGGCCAGCACGCGGTCCGGCATGGCCTTGGCGTGGTGTCCGCCGACCATCAGCGCGATATCCGGGCTGAGCTGGGCGGCGATCCGGGCGGACATCTCGTACGTGGGCGCCAGGAGGTTCATCGCGCCCCACCGAGGCGCGGCCTCGTTCACGAGCTTGGCCGTCTCCTCGATGCCCAGTCCGTGCGCTTCGGCATCGAGGACGCCGACATTGAAGCCGGCCTGCTGGGCGTAGGTGGCGATGTAGGCCATGCCGAGCACCGGCAACGTGTAGTCGTTGGTGCGCGGCCGCCGGGTGTAGTCGCGCAGCGGAGCGTTCACGAACAGGGCGTCGAGTGTGTGAGTGTCGTCGGCGCCCGAGATCAGCCTTAACTGCCGCATGGATCCTCCAGATCAGCGCGGGCGTGTGAGCCCCAGGTGAGGGTGGAGAGAGTCAGGGTGTGCAGGGCGGTGCGGTCGGTGCCGGCCCATCCGGTCCACAGCGGGCCGAACGCCTTGTCCTTCTTGTCGGGCCAGTTGTGCTCAGGGGCGGCCTTGGCGGCCCAGGTGCGCACGGCGAGGTCGTCGTGCGGGTAGATGCTGAAGTCGCCGGTGTAGTCGGAGGCGGCGGCCGCCGCCGTCCACGGGCCGATACGTGGAATGCTCTTCAATGCCGTGACCAGGTCGGCGGCGTCCAAGCCCTCCCACGTGCTGTGGTGCCGCTCGTAGTACGTGGCTGCGGCCTGCAGGGCAGTGCGGTGGAACTTCGCGCCGACGCCCGCGAACTCCTCGTCGGGCAGGGCGAGGACCTTGGCGGGCGCGGGCGCGACGGCGAGCTCGCCGAACGGGCCCTGCACGGTGGTGCCGAAGGTGCGGCACCAGTCGCGGTACAGCTTGCGGGCCTGGCCGGCGCGCACGACCTGACGCAGGACCGCGGTGGTGATCGCATCCCACAGCCACGGGTTCGCCAGCCGCTGCGTCGCGCCAAGCGCGTTCAGTGCGCTCCGCAGCGCGGCGGGGACGGCGTCCGGCAGGCAGGCCGGGTCCGTGGTGATGAGCTGCGGCTTCACGTCCTCCGTGCCGTGCACGCACTCCAGGTGCAGGCCCCGCCCGTTGAAGGTCAGGGTCCAGATGCCGGAGGCGGTACGGACGGCCCGCGCGTGCGTACCGTCCTCGTGTGCGTGCCAGGCCGGGTGATCAGTCGTCAGGATGCCGGTCATCGGCTGCTCCTTGGGTTGTGCGGTCGGTTCGCCGTAGCCTCTCGCGTCGCACAGGTCCGGCGCGCGAGGGTCGGCGGAAGAGGAGCATCAGCCGATGAGGCCGCGCCGGATCAGGTAGGTACGCATCCGCGTGTATTCCTCAAGCGTCGCGGGCCGCGACTCGGCGGGCTGGTCGCCGGGCTCGGCCGGTGGTGGCCACGTCTCCTTAGGCGGCATCAGCTCTTCGGCCGCGTGGGAGTGCCCCTTTCGGCGCGGGCCGCGGATGAACAGAGTGACCGTGTCCGGTTCCATCACCGCCTGGTGCACCATCGTGTGATCCAGCGTGTAGGCGCTGCCGGGCCGCTCGACAGTGACGATGCCGGGTTCGAGGTCCGCGCCGGTAAACGGGCCGTGCCAGCCGTCAGTGCGGCGGCGCACGACGTGCACGTAGCCGCCGGCGAGGATGCGGGTGGCGAACGGGTAGCAGTGGTCGTGCGGCACGAGCTGGTTGTCGGGCCGCGGGCTCATGTTCAGGCGGATCTCGAAACCGCGATCCGGGGCCTGGTAGAGCGACAGCCGGTCGAGCAGCAGCGTGACTCGGCTGTCAGCCAGGCGCTCCGGGTCGTCCGGGACCTCATGGACGAGCCGGGTCAGCAGGTCGCGATCCTCGGCGAGCCGGTCAAGTACGTCGCGGCTGATGCGCTGCACCTCGCGCAGGTGGAACACGTCCAGGGACGGCACCTTGGCCAGCCACCTGCTCGCAGTCCTCACCGGTGATCACCTGCCGGAGCGTGGAGGCCTTCGAGTGCCCTGCGGGCACGCTGGGAGGCGGCCGCGTACTCGTCGCCGGCCAGCAGCATCCCCGGCCGTGGGTCTCCACTCGCGGTGGCGAGGACCTGCACGCCATCGGGACTGCTCTGGGTGGCGCACACCGTGTCCGGGTGCACGGCGAACACCTCCTCGGGGCCGAAACGGCGCGCGTACAGGGGGAAGCCGACCATCGCGTCGGTGATCTCCTGGTACATCTCCAGCGCCACGGTGCCCGCGAGGGTCAGGACGACGGAGGTGGCCTTCACCGGCCACGGCTCCATCGCGGAATGGGAAGCCACACGCAGGTAGACCGTGCGGCCGTCCGGCCCGGGAAGGGGCAGGTGGGCGTAGCCGTGCGCCAGGAACGCGTCGACGCCAGCCTCGGGCGTCGCAGTGTCGAGGGCGGCGAGGATCCGGCCAGCCAGCGGAATCAGCCACCCGGTGACTTCCGAGACGCCAATCTTGGGAATCTCGCCAGGGTCACGCCCCTGATCGAGTAGCCGGTCGACGAAGGCAGGGAGTAGGTCATCCACGAGAAGTGCCCCCCTTGGGTGAGTGGGAAGGTGCGGAGTCGTCAAATGCGGCGGTGCAGGGTGTCCGAGGTGGTGCCGTCCGTGCCCAGCGCGGGGGTTCAGCTCCCCGAAGTCGGGGGCGTGTTAGCCGTTGCCCCGCGCCGGGCCTGGTGCCGCCCGGCGCCAGGGGCGTGGCAGCCGGTGCTCCGGGCGGGCGTCTTAGAGAGCGTCCAACGAGGGGAGTTCGTTCAGGCCGGCGCAGCTACTCGCACGCCGTATTGCCCGTTCGGAACGGGATGCGGGTGGGGCCTATGGGCCCCAGAGGCCTGGCTGTCATAAGCGCCCGCAGCCGTCAGACGCAGTGCCGTGTCGATCAGCGGCACGTGGCTGAACGCCTGCGGGAAGTTTCCGACCTGGCGCTGGAGGTGCGGGTCCCACTCCTCCGCCAGCAGGCCGAGGTCGTTGCGCAGCGACAGCAGCTTCTCGAACAGCTTGCGGGCCTCGTCCACGCGGCCGATCATCGCGAGGTCGTCGGCCATCCAGAACGAGCAGGCGAGGAACGCGCCCTCGTCGCCGGGCAGACCGTCGACGCCCTCGTTGTCGCCCTGTGTCGGGTAGCGCAGGATGAAGCCGTCCGGCGTGGACAGCTCCCGCTGGATCGCCTCGATGGTGCCGATGACGCGCTTGTCGTCCGGCGGCAGGAAACCCATCTGCGGGATCAGCAGCAGCGACGCGTCCAGCTCCTTCGAGCCGTACGACTGCGTGAAGGTGTTGCGTTCCTTGTCGTAGCCCTTCTCGCACACGTCCCGGTGGATGTCGTCGCGCAGTTCCTTCCACCGCTCCAGCGGGCCGTCGGCGTCGCCGGACTCGATCAGCTTGATCGTGCGGTCGACGGCGACCCAGGCCATCACCTTGGAGTGCACGAAGTGGCGGCGCGGGCCGCGCACCTCCCAGATGCCCTCGTCCGGGTCCTGCCAGTGGTCCTCCAGGTAGCGGATCAGCTTCAGCTGGAGCAGCGAGGCGTAGTCGTTGCGCGCGAGACCCGTCATGTGGGCCAGGTGCAGGGCCTCGGTGACCTCGCCGTACACGTCCAGCTGGAGCTGGTGCGCGGCGCCGTTGCCGACCCGGACGGGGCCGGAGTTCTCGTAGCCCGGCAGCCAGTCCAGCTCCGCCTCGCCGAGCTCGCGCTCGCCGGCGATGCCGTACATGATCTGCAGGTTCTCCGGGTCGCCGGCCACGGCCCGCAGCAGCCACTCACGCCAGGCGCGGGCCTCCTCGCGGTAGCCGGTGCGCAGCAGTGAGGACAGCGTGATCGCCGCGTCGCGCAGCCACGTGTAGCGGTAGTCCCAGTTGCGGACGCCGCCGATGTCCTCCGGCAGGGAGGTGGTCGGCGCGGCGACGATGCCGCCGGTCGGGGCGTACGTCAGCGCCTTCAGCGTGATCAGCGAGCGGACCACGGCCTCGCGGTACGGCCCGTGGTACGTACAGTGGTCGACCCACTCGCGCCAGAAGTCCTCCGTCGCCTCCAGCGACTGCTCGGGCTCGGGCAGCGGCGGCGGCTCCTTGTGCGAGGGCTGCCAGGAGATCGTGAACGCGATCCGGTCACCCGGCGCGACCGTGAAGTCCGCGTACGTCGTCAGCGACTTGCCGTAGGTCTCGGCGGATGTGTCGAACCACACGGAGTCGGGGCCCGCCACGGCCACCGTGCGCCCCTCGTGCTTGTGCACCCACGGCACCACCCGCCCGTAGGAGAACCGCATCCGCAGCGCCGAGCGCATCGGGACCCGGCCCGAGACGCCCTCCACGATCCGGATCAGCTGCGGGGCGCCGTCACGCGGCGGCATGAAATCCGTCACCCGGACCGTGCCCCGCTGGGTGTCCCACTCCGACTCCAGGATCAGCGAGTCACCGCGGTAGCTGCGCCGGGCGGCGGTGGGCGGCTGCTGGTCGGAGGCGTACGCGGGCCCGAGCCGCCAGAAGCCGTGCTCCTCGTTGCCCAGCAGGCCGGCGAAGATGGCGTGCGAGTCGAAGCGGGGCAGGCACAGCCAGTCCACCGTGCCGTCCCGGCAGACCAGGGCAGCGGTCTGCATGTCTCCGATGAGTGCATAGTCTTCGATTCTCTGCGTCAAGAGATCACCTATGAGGATCGCGTCAGGTGCATCGCCGCGTTGGGATGCCGGGTATCCGTCCGGGCGGACGGGTGTGGAAGCGGGATCGTCGGGCGCTGTCTATGCGGCAGTCGTGAGAACGTCCTCCAGGCGGACGGGGGTGACACCACGGAGTTCCAGGACCAGCCGGGCCGCGAGCGTCCACCGGAGGCGCTCGTCGTCGTACGAGACGAACGTGAGGTCCTCGCTGGGGAGCGGCGTAAGGGTGTCGGGGTCGTAGACCAGCCCAGCCACTCCCCACCCGAGGGGGCGCTCCACCAGAGCGGTCGCGTAGCCCTTACGCAGACGGGGGCACATCTGCACCGCCTCCTCAGCGCATTCGGGGTGCACGGGGGGCGAGTTGGTCTTCTCCCCTTCACGGATGGGGTTGCCGGCGTCGGCACGGACCAGGTACAGGTGCCGTTCATCATCGCGGCCGAATGTCGTCTCGCTGCAGACCTGGCAGAGCTGGTGGAGCATCGCCCGCCGCTGGCGCATGGCGTGGACGTTGTCGAAGACTGGCTCGTCCTTCCCTCGGGCGAGAGAGGTCCGCACCCACAGCGCGTTCATGTGGCGGTCGATGCCCGGGTCCTCGTTGTGGTAGACGATGCCTTCGCCACCGATCCGGCGCGCCCGCACGAGGCCGTCCGTGCTTTGCTTCTCCCTCGACCAGGCCGCGATGTACGGGACGTGCTTGCCGCCCGAGTAGTACTGCTTGGTCACGTAACGGCGGGTGGTGACGCGGCCGCTCATGCCGCTGCTCCCCGGTTGCACAGGAAGGAGCTGCTCGCGGCTGGGCAGTAGCCGTAGAAGCGGCCGAGGTATACGGGGTCGTCGGATCGCGGTTCGTGACCCCATCGCAGGACGTGGCAGGTGTCATCCCAGGGGGACAGGTACATCCGCAGGTCCCAGAAGCCGGGCCGTCCGAGCAGCAGGTGCCGGATGGCCTCGCCGATCCCGGGGTGCGTCACGGAGAGGTAGCCGCCGCGTCGCGGGCCGCCCGCGGGGACGGCCAGGAGCGGGGCCCGGTGGACGCGGACCGCGACACTTTCGGCGAGGATCGAAGGGTCGACGAGCCGACTCCGATAGTGCTCGTAGTCATAGGCCTCGGTCGCGGGCCGGAGTTCCACCGTCAACGGTGCGGGCATCGAGGCCGTCACGTCGGCCGCGTCGCGGGGTCGGGTGGTCGGAGCGCTCATGCGGCCACCAGCGCGGGCGTGGGCCGGTGGGGCGCGACAATCCGTCCGTCCGGGAGCAGTTCGCCGGTGTCGTCGAAACGCACGATCCCGTTACACAGGAGCACCCAGCCCTGAGCGTCACCACGCGCGGTGATCGCGGCCGCGTCGGCGTCGGGTGCGTACGCGGGGGGACAGGGCGTCTGGTGCCTGCACATGGCGTGCTTCCTCTCAACGGTGGTGACTGTGCTGCGGGGCCCTGCCGCCGGGAGGGGGATCGGATGCTCCCGGCGGCAGGGCGGGGAACCCGCGCGAGGCGGCGGAAGGAGGGGCCGCTGCCTCGCGCGGGGGGTCAGGCGGGGGCGGGGTCGGGGTGGAGCCGGGCGGGGTTCGCCGTTCCCAGGAGCTGGGACCACTGGGGGGTGCTCTCCCCCAGGCGGCTCTGAGCGAGGCGGATGCGCTGGAACTCCCCGGTGCCGGCCGGAGGGTAGGTGTGCTGCATGTCCCGCCACAGGCGTTGCAGGGCGTAGTCGGCGTCCAGGGCCCGGGCGCCGTGCAGTTCCATGGCGTCCTGGCCCGAGCGGAATCCCAGCTTGTGGCCCATGTACTTGGCGTTGGCCAGTTCCCCGTCGCAGGGCAGGCCTTGATCGAGCAGGCCGACTGCCTGGTAGGCGAGGTTGTGGGCGGTCCGGAACCTGGACTCCATGTCTCCGAGGCGGTCGCGCAGAACAGGCAGGTCGGAGAGGGTGCCGTTGTAGCGGCGGCGTTCCTTCAGGTAGCTGGTGGTGAGCTCCACCATCGCTTCGTGGAGGCCGAGGCTGACGGCGGTCAAGTTGGGCAGCCCGCAGAGGATGCTGCTGCTCTTGGCCACGTCCATGCCCTGCCCGATCTCGCCGAGCCGGTTGGTGTCGGGCACCCGCACACGGTCGAAGTCGAGACGGCCGCGGGTGAAGCCGTGCAGGCCGAGACCGGCCCGGTGGGTCCGTACGGTCAGACCGCTGCGGTCGTGCTCGACGAGGAACGCCGTCAGGGATTGCGAGGGCCTGGTGCCCTCGGGCGCGGTGCGGGCTATGACGACGTGCAGGTGGGCGAGGTGGCTGTTGCCGATGTGCACCTTGCTGCCGGTGATCACCCACTCGTCGCCGTCGCGCTCGGCGACGGTCTCCATGCCGCCGATGTGGCCGCCCGTCTCCGGCTCGGTCACCGCGATCGACAGCAGCGCCGAGCCCTCGGCGGCCTGCGGCAGCCAGTACGCCTTCTGTTCGTAGGTGGCGAAGTTCGACACGGCAGCCACCGGGATCAGACCGGCCTGGAGGATCGCTCCGGCGGCCCCGGACACCTTCGACAGGTGGTGAATCAGGATCGTCTTGGCGACGTGGCCGGCGTCCAGCCCACCGAAGGCCTTCGGGATGGTCACTCCGAACCAGCGGCGGTCGGCGAGAAGTCGCGGGATGTCGCGCTCGACTTGGTGAGGCGCGTTCTCACTGACCGCCACGCGGGGGGCGATCTCCTCGGCGGCAAGGGCGTCGGCTTCCTGGTACAGCAGAGTCTGCTCGGGGGTGAGATTCGGTGTGAGCATTGTCGGCATGGTCGTTCCCTCTCCCTGTGTCGTCGCAAGGCGGGGGCCGAGACCGCTGGTTCGTCTCGGCGCGGTCGGCGTGGGGGCGTCTATGGGAGCTGGGGTGTCAGGGCGTGCGGGCGCCGATACGGGCCATGGCCTCGTCGCCGGTGGCCTTGACGATGCCCAGCAGCCGGCGTGCCTCATCGAGGGAACGCGGCAGGGAACGCGGCTGGGGGTCGATGGCGCACACGGTGCCCAGGACGACACCGCTCTCGTGGATCAGCGGGGCGCCGAAGTAGCTGAGAATGCCGATGGCGTCCACGACTTCATTGCTGGCGAAGCGGGGGCTGGCGCGCACGTCGGGCAGCGGTAGGGCCTTCTTGCGGTTGACGACCTCGGGGCAATAGCCGTGGTCGCGGCTCATGGTCCGGGTGACGATCGGGTGGCCGCTGCCGGGCGGCGGGTTGTGGAGGCCGACGAAGGTCTGCTCGGGCAGGAAGAGGTTCACCATCGCGTACAGGAACCCGGTCTTGGTGGCCAACTCTGTAGCCAGTTCATCGAACTCGGGGTCCGGGCCTGCCGAGATGCCCAGGCGCTGTAGCAGCGCGATCCGCTCGGCGAGCTCCGGGCTCTCCGGGTCGCTGTCATGGCCGGGGACGATCAGGCCGGGAGGCGGGGTGATCAGGTGTTCCTCCTGTCCGTCGGTTCGTGGGCGGGCCGGTGTGAGCGGGCGGCCGGTGTGGGGGGTCTGTGTCATCGGGCGTCCAAGAGGGCTGGATCGGTCGGGTGGGCGGGAGCGGTCAGGGCGTGCGCGACCAGGTCGCGCAGGACCCCGGCGACGGAGTTCGGCATGCGGGCGTCGCATGGCAGGACGGGAACGTGGTCGGGCACACCGAACGCGTCGCGGATCTCGTGGGGCTCGTAGTGGTACGCGCCCTCGAACTCGTTGATGGCCAGGACGAACGGCAGGCGTTTCTGCTCGAAGAAGGTGACCGCGGTGAAGCTGGTGTCCAGGCGGCGTGTGTCGGCCAGGACGACGGCACCGACCGCGCCGTGGGACAGGTCGTTCCAGATGTCCAGGAAGCGGTCCTGGCCGGGTGTGCCGAACAGGAACATCTCCAGAGGCACCGGCACGTCGAAGGTGATGCGGCCGAAGTCGAAGGCAACCGTGGTGGTCGACTTGGCTTCCACTCCGTCCAGACGGTCAGTGGCCGCGCTGGCTTCGGTCAGGTACTCCTCCGTGTGCAGCGGCGGGATCTCGCTGACCGCCCCCACGAAGGTGGTCTTGCCGACTCCGAAGCCCCCGGCGACCACGATCTTCAAGACGGCCGCGCCGCCGACGTCCTTCCTCGGGTTTTTGGCGCCATCGGGCGCCGCCGGGTCAGCCGGCCTTCGGGTATGCATCGGGCCACCGGGCCTTGAGACCAGCAAGGGCTGCCTCCAGCAGCTCACCGCTCGGGCGGGGTTTGCCCGAGGAATCCGTGGTGAAGGACGCGGTGACGGGGACCACCAGGGCACGCGCGTCCAGCAGGTCAGAAACGAGGATCTTGACGGCGTTCACGGGACGGCCGATGGTGCCGGCCAGCTCGGTTACCGAGCGCCGCCGCTCTGTGCACAGAGCCAGGATCTGTCCGCACTCGTGCGGCATCCCGGGGCCCGGTCTGCCCGGGCCGATCTCCAGCACCGTCTCCAGGCGAAGCCTGTGGCGGGGGCGCGTGCGGCCTGCGGTCAGCGTGTAGAGCCGCACGGCCGTCAGCGTGTCCTCCGCGCTCTCGGCCGGTAAGGGCTCGCGTCGGGCCTTCGGGCTCATCGGGCTTCGTGCTCGTGCCGGACAGGGGTGACCATGTACGGCCCGAAGTTCCCCACCAGACGGCTCATCTCGAAGCCGACGTCACCGGCGTTCGCGTCGGGGGTGGCGAGCACACCCAACACGGTGTCGACCCCGCCGCTCTCGCTGCCTGGGAGATTGGGGAAGACGTCGGTGCTGCCCGCGCGTTGGACGAAGATCAGGCAGTCATCCCGTTCGATCATGACCTGCCGGGGGTGCATCTTCTCGCCCTCGGGGCCGGGGAAGTTCGCGCACAGGGACAACAAGCTGGAGAGCGCGGCGGCCATGGTGTCCGCCTGGTCCCTCGTCACCTCGCTGTACAGCTGTTTGATCCCGTCCCGGGAGGCCAGCACTGCGTGCGTGACACCCGGCACGTTGTCCACGAACTGGTTCAGCAGCCACGCCATCTGCTCCTGCGGCTTCAGGTCGGCGGGGACCGCAGGGTTCGTCGTCTCGAAGGTCATCAGGGGTCTCCATCAGGGAATTCGGCACCCCGCCCGTCTCAAGGGGGCGAGGCCGGTCGGTTCCTACGGGCGCGCGGCTGGAGGGTCGCCGGGGCGGCCGGACTGCGGCGGCTCCCCGGCAGCCTCCGGGCGTCCCGCTTGCGAGCCGCGGAGGAACGCTGCGGCCAGGCCGGGGCTTGCGGCACGTGTTGAGCTCGGCGTCGGCTGCTCGCGCTCGGGTATGGGCAGGCGTTCAGCCCGGCGGCGCGGCAGCTGTGGCCGGCCAGCAGCACCGGGGGCGGGCTGCGACTGCCGCGGTGAGGGGGCGGGCGGTGCCGTCGGCGCCGGAGGGCTGGGTGGGGCGGCCGGGAGCGGCTGGGCCTGCGCAGGCGGCGCGGCGGCTTGTCCGGTTGCAGGGACGACGTTGGGAGCTGCGATGGGCACCAGCAGCCGGTCGGGCACGATCACCTGCGCGGTAGTACCGCCCGCCGGGTTCTGCTGAAGCGTGACGGACATGTGGTGACGGCGGGCAATGGAGGCGGCGGTGATCAAACCGAGGTGCCCCTCCCGCAGCTGGCGGCTGATGTCCCCCCTGTCCGGTCCGGCAAGGAGACGGTTCGCCCGCTGCCGCAGTTCCGGCGTCATCAGTACCGAGCGGTCCTCGACCTCGATCGCCAGCCCCTTCGGCACTCGTTCCGCTCGCACCATCACCCGTGTCTCCGGGGGTGACAGCTCCGTCGCGTTCTCGATCAGCTCGGCCACCAGGTGCGACAGGTCAGGACCTGCGTGCCCTGGAAGCGCCAGCTCGGAGCCCACCGTCCCTGCGGCCACTCCGACCCGCGCGTACTGCCGCACTTCCGACGTCGCGCCTCGCAGCACCGTCAGCACGCTCAGGGGGCTACGGGTACTGCGCAGGGATTCCCCGCTCAGCACGGCCTTGCTCTCCACCATGCGCCGCATCCGGGTCACCAGGTGGTCGATCTGGAAGGTGTAATCGAGTAGCTCGGGGTCGTCGGTCAGCTTCTGCAGCTCAGTCAGCGCCTCCAGCGCCCGGCTGACCAACGCGTGTTCACGCCGGGACAGAAGGCGCAGCATCTCGACCAGCACCGCAGACTGCGACTGCTCCTGCACACGGATCAGAGCCTCCACGGCCTGAACCTGCACCTCAGTCAGCAGCCCCACCGCCTCCGCTGCCGGGCCCTCACCCTCGATCGGCGGGAGCCTGTCGGGTACGGAGGGCCTTCCACCCCTGCACAGCTCGTCGGCCGTCCACAGCAGGGTCTTCTCGACGGCAGTCGCTGCGTCTGTGACCCGTTGAAGTGCCTCCTCCCCGGCCTTCTGTACGGCGGCGAGTTCCGCTTCATGTGCCCGCTGCAGGACGGCGGTGGCCCTCTGGGCGCGGATCGCGCCGAGGATTGCCGCCGCGACCAGGCCGGACGCCAAACCGATCAGGAGCGTGCCTACCGAGAGGCCTGCTATCTGCCAGGCGAGGACGGCAAAGCACAGCAGGGCCGCGAGGAACACCAGGGGCACTGCTAGGGCTGCTCGCACCTGTTCGAGGATGTCGCGCTCCGCCTGTGTGCGGCGTCGACGGTCGCGACGGTGCGAGACCGGTGTGGAGGTCACGCCGCCTCACCCCACGTCGCCGGGAGCAGCACCTGCACCGTCTTGCCCACCGTTTCGCCCTGGTCATCCAGCAGCGGGAAGTAGGTCAGCCGGCCTCGGTAGTGGCTCACCCACCACAGGCCGCGCCCGACAGAGGCTTCCGCCTGGGCCTTGTTGAAGTCCGGGAAGTCGGGCGTGCCGTCGTCGACTTCGATGAGGAGCTGGTTGTCCGGGAGGATGACTAGCCTCAGCGGGATCTCACCGCAGTCCAGGGCCGCCGCGTGATCGGCCGCGTTGGTCGCGAGGACATCAGCTACTCGGCTTGCCGCATCCTCGCTGCCGCCCCACCCGAAGGTGCGAAGCCGGTTCAGCACCACGTTCCGCGCGGTCCGTCCGGGCATCGGCCAGCACAGGGCAACGCTCAGTCTGAGCGGCACATCGTCCGGTACCGCGATGGGGACTGGGGCACTGGGCGCAACCGCATGTGCGCCGTCACCATGCTGCGTCGGTGCTGCGTCGGTCGGGCGCACGAGGGTGACGGTGCGCTGCGTCGGCGGCTTCACTGGGGGCTCCCTGGTTGGAGGTATGCGCGGTGCGGGTCTGCGTTGGATGTCCGGCCGCTGCTGTGCTCGGCTGGCACGGCAAGGCGTGCGTGCCGTGGTTCAGCAGCGGCCGCGGGTGACTCAGCCCGGTTCGACGGCCGGGGCTGTAGGTCTCGTCTCGCCGGGCTGCATCCGCACGCGGATGGTCTTGCCGATGCCGGAGGCGGCGGGGAACCAGCTGACCTCGCCGCCGAGATGTCGCACGAGCCAAAGGCCTGTGCCATCGCCGCTGGCCAGGGCTTCGTCGAGTTTCTCGTCCCCCGGGGCCGGGTCCGTCACGTCGATGAGCAGCACGTCGTCTTCGACCACCGACAGCCTCAGCTCGACCAGGCCCTTGCGGACGTGGTCCAGAGCGTTCCGGACGACCTCGGCGACGATCCGTACGCCGGCGCTCTGGTTGCCGGGCCAGGCCATCATGCTCAGCTGCGTCTGAGCGTGCAGGCGAGCAAGTCTGGGGACGCAGGCCTCTATGCGCCAGCTGCGCGCCCACGGCTGCGGGCGGACGGGCGTCAGCTGCTCGGCGGCCGCAATCCGACCACGTGTCTCCGGCTTGGCATCGAGGGCCAGTGCCTCGGTGCCAGCAAGAGCGAGCCCTGCCTGGGAGGAGACGAGCATGGGTTGTGGGAAGCGTGGAGGCATCATCGCTCAACTCGCAGAAGTAGTCGTCAACATCGCCGCCCCCGCTGCCGCCGCAGGTCATGTGCAGCGCGGCACATCGTGATTCCCCCCCTCGTCAACCCACCGGTTCAACGGAACGTGACAGCACAGTCTGAGATCCGTGATGTCTGCGATGGAAGCGGCAGTCTGGCCGAGCGGTGATGCCTTAACGAGTGCCTTAACGATGTCGTCTTGCGTCGTCCCGCGTCACATCGCTGTCATCTCACCTCGTAAGCCGGACCTTCTGGGCAAGTGCCCTGTCCTCGCACGGCTGTTGCTGTCTAGCGTGGATGCCAGACGAACGCCCGAAGCCCAAGGAGCGGCTATGGAATCGGAACCGCCTCTCTTCCAGATCCTGGTCAACCAGAAGGGCTGGCAGGAGTACGACGTATTCAAGAGGCGGTATCAGGAAGCCGCGCGAGAGCTGGCGGACCTTGAGGGGCCGTCCTCTCTCGCGACCGCCCCACCACCAGAGAAGCGTCAGTTCGTTAGGTGGGTCCACGGCGAGGTGAAGACGGCCCCGCGCACCGAGGCTCGGCGCATCTTGCAGTACATGTTCCCGGGGATCCCTGTCGGCCGCCTGTTCGTACCTGCCTCGGCGGCCGACAGTTCCCCCGACCTTCACGGGCCGACAGAATCAGACCCGGAAGGTCAGCTCGACTACGGCGCCGAGGATGTGGTGATGGCAGCCGCCAATGAGTCAGCGCGGTTCGCTGCCAGGGCAGAGAGCAGCAACGTTGGCCCTCACACGATGGAGCAGCTGGAGGCAGATATCCGGCGGATCGTGACCAACTACCCTAATCGCCCTGTTGGTCCTCTGTTCCGTGAAGTGCGTGACCTTCGCGACCGAGCCTTCGAGCTCCTTGAGGGTCGCCAGCCACCTCAGTACACCCGAGACCTCTACGTGGCGGCAGGCGTACTGTGCGGCGTCCTGGCCAACGCCAGTTTCGACCTGGGCCGGTACGAGGCAGCAGAGACTCAGGCCCGTACCGCCTTCATGTGCGGCGAACTCGCCGGCCACAACGGCCTGCGGGCATGGGTAAGAGGGCTGCAAGCCCTGATCGCGTACTGGGACGGCCGCCCCCACGACGCCGTGCGCCTCGCTGAGGCCGGAGGCGACTTCACGCCCGAGCACGGCACGGCCCACATCCGGTTGGCCAGTATCAAGGCCCGTGCCTATGGGCAACTTCAGCAGGCGGGCGACGCCATCGCTGCCCTGAACAGCGCCGACAGCATGCGCGATCGGATGGGTCTCGGGGACGACCTTCCTGGCGGCATGATGGCCTTCCCGCAGGAGAAGCAACTGTTCTATGCGAGCAGCACCCACCTGTGGCTCGGAGGCAACCAGCACCTCAGTGACGCCGAGTCGCGGGCCGACGAGGCAGTGAGCATGTTCGAGGCAGCCCCTCCAGAGCACCGTCGTCTCGGGGAGATGTCGCTGGCACGCATGGACCTCGCCACGGCGCGCTTGAGCCGTGGGGATCTCGACGGCGCGGCCCTGCAGATCTACGACGTGCTCGGCGTGAACGCGCGTCGCCGTACGGAGAGCGTCCGAAAGCGTCTGGGACAGTTTGGCCGCCACCTTGCGTTGCATCCCGCCCGGACCGCCCCAGCGGCCATCGCCATGCGGGAGGCTATCGTCGCTCACCAGGAGCAGACCCCGGCCGAGCTTCCCCCTGGAGGAACACAGTGACCACGGTGACCGTCCTGCACCCCGGCTCGATGGGAGCGGCCGTGGCCGCCCAGGCTGTCGGAGCTGGTCGTGTCCTGTGGGTCTCCGTCGGCCGTAGCTCGGCGACGGCTCAGCGCGCCCAGGAGGCAGGCCTGACATCCTGCGCCTCGCTCGAAGAAGTACTCGGCGCGAGCGACGCTGTCCTGTCCATCTGTCCGCCGCATGCCGCGGAAGACGTTGCGACCGAGGTCGCCGGATACGCCTTCAAGGGTCTCTATGTCGACGCAAACGCGATCAGTCCTCAGCGCATGGACCGGATCGCGAGCGAGATCCGCCCGGCCCCCGTCGTACTGGACGGGGCGATCTTCGGCCCTCCGCCCAGCGCAGGGCGGTCGTGCCGCCTGTACGTAGCGGGTGACGGCCATGCCGCAGAACTCATGCACACCCTGTTCAAGGACTCTGCCGTGGAGGTGCGCAGCGCAGGCAAACGCGTCGGTTCTGCCTCGGCTCTGAAGGCATCATTCGCGGGCTTCCAAAAGGCCGCACGCACGCTGGCCGGCGTTTCACACGCTCTGGCCGATGCCCACGGCGTCGCCGACCTCCTCACGGAAGAGGCCAGGAGGATGCCGTCGCAGATCCTTTCCGACCCGGAGTACCTGCCCAGCGTTGCGGCACGAGCCTGGCGATGGGGCCCCGAGATGCAGGAAGTCGCCGACACGCTCAGAGAGGCAGGACTCCCTTCCGAGATGGCCGAAGCAGCGGCCTCGGTGATGGCGCGCTGGGAGAAGGACAAGGACCGGTACGAGCTGCCTCTCGCCGAGGCTCTCGCGCACCTACGGCAAGGCTCCTGAGCCAACCAGAGAGAAGCGGACCGGGTACGGCGAGCACGTACAGGCACACACGCGGTTCTGCCTCCGACCCTGAGCTGTCCAACCCTCTGCACCAGGTAGGTGCCGAGTGGACACGAGCCGAACATGCGGGTCGGCCCCAACACGAACCTTGTTGGGAAACCACACTTGAAGGGCGAGTAGGCCAGGCGGCACCCGAGCAGCCACCGTCTCCTGCCGTGCCTGGTTACGTGCGCCAGGAGCGGAGCCGGTCGGCGATGTCGTAGGTGGTCAGCCGCAGTGCCTTAATGTCGCCGATCAGCTGAATCCACTGTTCTTGGGTACCGCCGACCGTCTCGCCGGAGGCCTCGATGTATGCCACGGCGACCGCGTACCCGTACAGCTCGTTCCGAACGGGTAGCGGCCGCTCCAGGACGATCGTGTCCAGCAGTGCGGCGGCCCGCCAGTACGCGTCGGGGTCGTCCACGTCCAGGTGGGGCGTGTTCACCCGGTGCCGGGCGACGGCCGCGACCAGCGCCGAGTAGTCCTGGACCTCTAGCTCTTTGCCGAGGACCCGCTCTTGCCGGTCGAGGAGCCACCGGACGTCGATGTGCAGGTTCAAAGCTCAAGCCGCCCGGCTAGTCGAACGGCTACCGCCGGGCGACTGGGGCAAGCCCCCGAAGGCCTCGTCGAAGGCATCCTTGAGGCCCGGACGCTCCAGCGCCGCGTCGAAGGCGGCGGTCGCGTGACCAAGCAGCGCCTGGTTCTCCGCATCCTTGGACAGCTCGTCGAGGTAGGCGGCCAGGCTCAGGCCGCGGGCCTGGGCGAGGGCCTTGAGCCGGTCCCTCGTCGTCGTGTCGATTCGTACGCTGGTGTCAGCCATACCCCGAGTATATGCACCCACGTATGCGTTTGTGCATACGTTCTGGCTTGCCGCCGTTCCAGTGATCCAAACCCAGAGCGACCCGTCCCAGCCGTCCGTTCCGTCCGTACTGAGAGTCGGCAGCCGTCACCGTGTACTTGGTGCCGTCGACGAGCGTGCGTGTCACCGTGATCTGCGTCAGCGGCTTCACTGGGGAGCTCCCTGATCGGAGGTGTGCGCGGCGCGGGACTGCGCGCCTGATGTCACCGGAGGTCACTGGGGTGCTGCGCGCAGTCGCACTTGGACGGCCTTGCCCCCCTCCTCCCGCAGTCGCCAGGTGATCTCGCCCCCAAGGGCCTTAACGAGGCCGAGCCCGGTTCGCTTCTCCACGGCACAGGCCTCGGCGAACCCATTGAAGTGGGGGTCCTCGTCCATCACCTGAATGAGCAGCTCCTGGTCCTCAGAAACGGTCAGAACGAGTGAGACTTCACCTGCGCCCACATGGTGTGCAGCGTTCAGCATGAGTTCCTTCACAGCAGTGGCCGCGATGTTCTGATCGCCTGACCAGGCCGTCAATGCCAGGCGAGTGCGGGTGAACACGACGGCGAATCGCGCAGCGCCTGGTATCGCGGGCCAGACACTGGCCCAGTTCGCAGGCGAGGCAGCCGCAGGGGCCGGAGACTGAGTAGGAGCCGAATCCTGCGCAACCGTGGCCGGTGGGCAGAGCGACTCGGGCTGCGGTCGCATCGCGGGGAACCTCGATGGGGGGGAGGGGGGCATGGGTGGGAGCTCCGAGAGTTACTAGTCAGGACGGAGAGAGGCGCGGGCTTCAGGAAGCGGAGTCTGAGGGTGTGCTAGGCGGTGACGACGGCGGCGTAGGCGTACGAGTGCTCGCCTGACCTCGTGCGGCGGTTGTCTCTGACACGCCAGTGCGCGGTCGGGACAATGCCCGGCGGAAGGGGAGCCCATGGGGCCAGCAGGGCTTTGATGTGCTTCAGCGTGCGCGGCCGGTACTCGATGCCGACTGCGCCGTAGTGGGCAATGACGTCCTGCATCATCATCGGCGCCAGGTCGGCGGCGGCGTGGGTCACGGAGATGGCGCTGCCTGCCGGAAGCCAGTCACGCAGCGCTGCCATCGCTGTTTCCGCGGCTTCGTCGCTCACCCACGGCAACAGGTCGTGGACCAGGACGCCGATGGGCCGGCTGCGGTCGAGGGTCTGCATCTCGGGGCGGTCGAACATTTCGCCGATGTGGCAGATGTCTGCCTGAAGCGAAGCGGTGAACCCGTTCGTATCCAGCACCACGCGTGCGTGCGCGCACACCATCGGGTCGTTGTCCACGTAGACGACTCGGGCGTCCGTGTGGACTGCTCGGGCGGCCTCGTACGTCAAGGCTGGCTCGTGGCGCTGGAGGCCCCTGCTCCAGCGGGAGGGTAGGCCGCACCCCAGGTCCAGGAACTGGGTGATCCCGAGATCACATGCGAGGGCGGTGACGGCGTGAGGCCGGTGCCGCTGGTTGATCGCCACCATGGCCCGCAGCCACGGGGCCCAATTCACGAGGAGCTGGGCCAACTCCCGGTCGACCGCGTAGTTGTCACATCCGCCCATCAGGTAGTCGTTGATCCTCGCGACCGCAGGGTGAAGGAACCAACCCTCGGGCAGGCTGGTGCGCCCCAGGTTGGTGAGCTCGATCGGCAGCGTCCGCACCGTCGACGTCCGCTTCATCGTCAGTGTCCTTAGTGGCAGGGGTGGGGGCGGAGTGGTCCGCGTCGTTGGGTGCCGGCGGGGGTCACGGAATCCATGCGAGCACCTGATCCGCGGTGAGGAGCCGGTACTGCCACGCGCGCGTGATGGTGTGTGCCGGGTTGCGGGCCTGGAGGTTCGCCATCAGCTCACGGGCGTCGCGGCGGACGACCTCGACCGGCCGCTTCAGCTCGCTCGCCATCTGGAAGGCCGACATGCCCTGCGCGATCAGCGGCAGGAGATCACGCTGCTCCTCGGGCAGGTTCAGCCCTTCGGGGTCCCGAGACTCGGGCTCGTCAATGGCACCGGTGGCGTAGGCGACGGCAAGCGCAGCCGAGTTCTCGCTCACGCCGTGCAGCTTGCGCTTGGCCAGCTTGAGGTAGCCCGCTGCCGTCCCGTCCCGGATCGTGAGCTTCAGCGCGACCTCGGCGAGCGTGCTGCCGTCGGCCAGGCCCTCGACGACCTGCTTCTCCCGGGGGGCGAGTCTCATCTTCGCGAGGGTGGTGGTCACTGCTCTCCTCCGTGTCGTGTGTCCGTGTACGGGAGTGCGCGTCACGTGGCGTCATCTCCCATCAGGTCGAGAATGGCGAGGATGGCGACGGCGTACCGGAGCAGGTAGGCCGTCACCTGGTCCAGGTCGAGGAGACCGGCTGGCTCAGGAGCTGGGTGGCTGTGCTGCTGTCCACGGCGACCATCACGGCCTCCGTGCGGGTGCGCGGAAGGTGCACCAGGTGGTCAGGCCGTCGTCGCTGACGCCCCATTCCTGCGAGAGGGCAGCGACGAGGAACAGGCCACGGCCGGAGGTGTCGTACTTGCTGGCGGTACGCAGCTTCGCCGGGGCCGGGTTCTCGTCGGTGACTGCGATACGCAGCTCCTCACCCACGTACGTGACCCGCAGATCGACGTCGCCCTTGCCGTGCTGGGCCGCGTTGCCGACCAGCTCCGAGACGGCGAGCACGATGTCTTCTGCCAGCTCAGTCCGCACGCCCCAGATCACCATTTGCGCTGCGGTGACGTGGCGCAGGTGGCCGACGAGGATCTCGGCCGGAGTGAAGGTCACCCCGAAGGCGTGCGAGGGCTGCGCAGCGACCGGCGTGACGGCTGCGGCGGGGGTCATCGGGAGCCTCCCATGTGAGCTTTGTGGGGGGAGCGTGTGGGTCAAAGGCATGGCTGTGCCGCGCGGCACGAATGCCCGACCTGTCACCAGGTGTGTGCGTGGGGTGACCAGAGAACACCCCCCGCTAGGGGCTTGGGAATGACTTTTTGATGACGTTGACCCGTCAGTAACCACGAATCGGGTGCCGCGAATGATGTCCGTCCTGACATGCTGGGCGGCATGGTGACACTCGATGGAAAGCCCGTATCCGCTGACGACTTGCTGCCCTTGGCCCTGGTCAACCTGGGGCACTTCACGTCCATGCGCGTGGACGCCGACGGCTCTATCCGCGGTCTCTCGCTGCACATGGAGCGCCTCGTGAGGGACTGCAAGACCGTCTGGAATGCCGACCTCGACACAGAGCGCGTCCGCGGCTACGTCCGCCAGGTCTTGGACGGGCAGCAGAAGCCGTGCGTCGTCCGCGTCACGATCTACGACCCGGCGGTCGATATGGGGCACCCGGCGAACGCCGATCAGCCTCGCGTCCTGGTGTCCGTGCGGGGCGCCGGCGCGATGCCCCCGGCTCCGCTGCGCGCGATGAGCGTGACGTACGAGCGTGACCTTCCCGAGGTGAAGCACGTGGGACTGCTCGGCGCGTTGTACGCCCGCCAGCGGGCGCAGCTCGCCGGGTTCGACGACGCGCTGTTCGTCGGCCGCGACGGGCTGGTGAGCGAGGGCGGGACGTGGAATGTGGGCTTCGTCGACCACGACGGCACCGTGGTGTGGCCGCAGGCCCCAGTGCTGCCCGGCGTCACCATGGCACTGCTTCAGCAGCACGCCGAACACCGGGTCACCACCGTCACCCTGGACCAGGCCAAGGGCATGGCGGCAGCCTTCGCGACGAACACCTCCATCGGCGTCCGGGCCATAGTCGCTGTCGACGAGACGGAACTGCCCGCCGAGAACCCGATGTTGAGCCAGCTCCGCACGGCCTACCTGTCGATCCCCGGCGAGACCTTGTAGAAGGGAACCATGACGGGGGTACGCGAGTGGACCGGCCACGAGGCCCGTCTTCTGCGAAGGGCTTTGCGTAAGAGCGTCAAGGCGTTCGCCGACCTGGTTGGTGTGTCTGCACGCCAGGTCTCCAGGTGGGATGGCCGTGGCTCGACGCTGGAAGTCAGCATCACCAACCAGGCGGCCCTCGACACCGTCCTTGCGCAGGCCGATCCCGCCGCTCAGCAGCGGTTCGCGGCGCTCCTCACTGAGCAGGCCGCCGTCGAGCACCATGAGCGCACTGAGGAACTGCTGAGCCGGGGGCCGACCACCAGCCGGCACCCGGTGGACGGGAAGCTTATGACCCTCGTTGAGGAGGGCATCTACCTCTCCGGCCCCGACAACCGTTCGGTGTGGCTGGAGGCGTACCGCATCGATGTCTACCCGACGACCAACGAGGACTACGAGCGGTTTGTTCGGGCCACCGGGCACCTGCCGCCGAAGCACTGGCCCAACGGTCGCTGCCCCACCACCTTGGCCACTCATCCTGTGGTGTGGGTGACATGGAATGACGCCGTCAAGTACGCCCGCTGGGCCGGGAAAGCCCTGCCCACCTCCCGGCAGTGGGAGAAAGCGGCCCGCGGCCCGAGGGGGCGCATCTACCCGTGGGGCAACGAACCCACAGCCGCGAAGTGCAACGTGGCCGAGACGGGCATCGACGCGACGACGTCCGTCTCCCGCTACCAGTCCGGCGTCAGCCCGTACGGCGCGTTCGACATGTGCGGCAACGTGTGGGAGTGGTGCTCCACTGAGGAGGAGCCCGGGAACGGCCGGTACGAGCTGAAAGGCTCGGCCTTCACCAGCCCATTCGAGCGCGCTGCGCCAGCGTTACAGAACGCCGCGGACGCCACTATGCAGGACAACGACACCGGGTTCCGCTGCGTGGCGTAAGACGGTGCCGGCGCCCGGCGCTGCGCGACCCATCACCGCGGCCTCCCGATGGCTCAACTTCCGGAATGACCAGGGCGAGGAACCCGCAGTGCCCCCCCGGTAACGAGTCCGGTTGGTGGGCGTACTCATCGTGGTGCGGGCTGATGACGGAGTGGGTGAGCGCCACTACCCCGTCGTAGAACCCGGCACGGATCTGTCCGAGCACCATTCCAACCCGCACGTCAAGATCCAGGTCGTACCGTTCAAGCGCGGGGGCGAGTATGCTGCCGCACTCACGCATTCACAGGTTGCTGCTCGCGGTCGCTGCTGGGGCTCTCGCCCAGTTCGGGCAGCGTCGCAGCGACCGGCGTTCGCACAGGTTCCCGTTCCGTGTCAGTGGAGCGGCGATGTACTGCGGTGTCCCGCTGCTCTCCTCGAATCCGCTCCGCTGCGCGGTGGAGGTCTGAGGTGAGCTCACGGAAGGCGTTGCGTGCCGAGTCGTAAGCCATGAGACCGTCCCGACCGTGGTCCTTGCCCAGCTGTGTGTTCACCCGGACCCAGGCAGCGTTCCTGGTGATTGCATCCTCTGAGACCGCGTCCCAGACGCCTTGGCGCATCTCCTCAACTAGTCCTTCGAACAGCAGCTGCTTCATCGTTGGGGGCTTCTTCGACCCTGCGGGAGACGGGTTCTCCTCGGCACGCTGCGCTGGCATCGCCTCGCGAGGCGCCCGCTCCACCGTAGAGGGCGTGAGAGGCGCGATGGCCTCGGAGTCAGGTGACGGCGTCGGCGGGGTGGAGGCTTTGGCAGGCACCACGGGCGGAGGAGGCCCAGTCACGGCTTCCTCCGGCGCAGACGCTGTTGCTGGCCGGACGGTCGGCCGCTTATCTACAGCGGGCGGAGTCGGAGCTTCTGCCATGTCCGGAGCGGCATCGGGTGTCCCGGCTGGCGCCGACTTGAGTGAGCCAGGGGCGCGTACGTTCTTCAGTGTGTCGTGGAGGTCTGCTCGCCAGGCCGCCCACATCTCGCGTGGGTAACCCACGAATGGGACCCACAGCAACAAGCTGTAACCGCGCTCCTTATCCTTCCGGCGCTTTGGTCGTTTGCCCATGATGACCTGCTCGACCTTGAAGAGGAGCATCTCCAGCAGCACGGCGTAGACAAGCGGTGGCACGACTGCGACGAAGCGGCTCCCGAAGTCGACGACGCCGTTCTCATTGGCCGGGGCGTGCAGGTAGTTCATTGCTGCTGAGGCCCCAACGAACGCGATCAGCAGGAGGCGGGTCAGTCCGCTGGAACGCAGGGTGAGGGCTTCGAAGAACCGGAAGAGACTCAGGCCCAGCGTCCCGGCGTCGAGGAGCAGGGCGAAGCCTGTAGCAGCATCCCAGTCACCGCCATTACGGCTGTGCGCGTAGCCCCGCTGTGCGGCGAAGCTGAGCCAGCCAGCGGTCCCGGCGATGGCAAACAACATGAGGCAGCCAGCGCCCAGGGCGACCATGCTCAGGCCCCGACGCCATGCGTCGCGGCGCGCTTTCGACAGCTCTGCTCGTTCGGCGGCCGTGGATGGCGCGGCCGCGCGGTTCGCTCGGCTACGCCGCAGGACGACAGCTGTAACGACAAGCAAAAGAACGATGCATGCCACCGCGGCGGGGGCCGCCACCCCATCCAGCCTCTCCACTGACGCCTCCCCAGTACGAAACGACTCGCCGCTCGGCCACCGAAGCGCGGGTTGAAGCGCGCCCACCGATCTGCGAAGCGACAGAGATCAACCTACGACGGATCCATGCCGGAGAGAGAAGTGAGATTGCTGTGGCCGCTGCGACGGGCACTGCGTACGGCCGGCGGACGTACCAATCGGGTCGCTTCCATCAAGTCCGAGGCCGCTGCCAAACCGGAGCCGGTTACGCTCATGCCGCACGAGTGAATCGGGCCCCGCCGCCGGGACGCGGCGGCAGGGCCCGCAGCCGTGCATCCGACGACACCTCTGACGAAGGCACGAGACAGATGACGACCAACGTAAGGCAGACTACCCTCCAAGCCGCAGCCGGTGACGGCGAGCCAGGCAGCGCCAGTTCAGTCCCTGCCGCAAGGCGCCAACCCGAGGTTCGACAGAAGCGCATCGTCGTGGGCGGGCTCAAGGGGGGCGTCGGCAAGTCGACCCTGGCCATGTTCCTGGCCCTGTACTACTACCTCGTCCACGGCCTCAAGGTCCTCGTCGTTGACGCAGACCCGTCCTCCCAGACCTGCTTCGACTGGCACGAGACCGCCAAGAAGAAGGGCGGCTTGCCCTTCGATCTCGAAGTGTGGTCCAACCCCCAGGTCGGTCGCCTCATCGAGACTCGCGCGACTGAGTATGACATCGTCATCGTGGATTGCGGCGGCGACAACGACGCCATCTTCAAGGCGGCCGTGGCAGTCGCCGACTATGTGCTGGTGGTGGCGAGCCCGCGCAAGGCCGAGATGCGTCGTATCCACGCCACACTCGTGGCGGCGGTGCAGGGAGCGAAGGACGCGGCGCGTAAGGGCATCCCTGTGAGGGTTCTCTTCACGCGGGTCAAGAACGCACGCGTCGCACACAACAAGGCGATGAGGGACAAGCTCATGGAAGCCGGCCTGCCTCTCATGACGGCTGAGGTCCCGGACCTCGTCGAGTACGAGGACGCCGTCACTGAGATCCCGACAGAGGTCGGTCACTACAAGGACGTCGCCGAAGAGATGGGGCTGGTCGCATGAGCTCCTACCGCAATACCCTCGACGATTTCGACCCCCTTCTCGGCGCTACCCCGCCCAGCGCAGTGCCTCTACCGGCCCAAGAAGTTGGCGACCAGAAGCCGGAAGGCGCGGCCGAAGGTGCGGCAGGGACCACCGCCGAAGTGTCAACCGAGACAACGCCTGAGGATGCCCAGGAAACCCACGCGGGCAGCGCGGCGGGCGAGGCAAGTGCTGGGCCAGTGGTGGCCCTGCGTGTTCCGAATGCGGTATCCGAAGGACTGAGCCCGGCCATTCAGCAGGCCCTGGAAGCAGCACTGCCGGATGACTCCGCAGCGCCGGGCGAGATCATCACGGCGTGCGAGCGGCGGATCAATGCCGCCCAGGTCCTGCAAGACGCCATGAACAAGCGGGCACGCGAGGCGTACTTCCACTACGCCGGGCCCGCCGTACGACTTGTGCACCGTACGCAGTCGTGGCGTCACATCGAAGACCCCACCACGAAGAAGCCCTACCGATCATGGAGCGCCTGGCAGCGAGGCAACGGTATCTCCCGCCAGCACGCGTACAGGATGGTCAACGAGCAGCCGTTGGTCGAGGCTCTCGGACTGGACTACGGGGATTTGGGGGTGCGTCAGGTCGACGTACTCACCCCGGTGCTCATCAACTACCCGGAACGCTTGGTCGAGCTGTGGCAGGCCGCCGTCGAGGCTGGTGACACCTCTGCGACCAACCTGCTGAAGATCCGGGACGCCCTTGGGCTGAGTCCAATGGATGGGAAGGGACAGGAGGACGACGCATCGGACGAGAAGTCGGCGCCGGTGCTCAAATTCCAAGCAGCCCCGGGCAGCTTCGACCCCGCCCGAGTCGTGGAGGCAACAAAGGCTGCACCCGGAGTGGCGAGGCTGATTGCTGACCAGATCTACGCCACGCTGGAACAGCTGGACCAGGCGGAAGCGTAGGAACTTGTATCGCGCGATACGACTCTCCCCAGTGGAAGTTGTATCGCGCGATACGACTTTGCCTGCCGCAGGAACTTGTATCGCGCGATACAAGTTCGGCCCACGCTGCGGCTCCGAGCGTGCCGCATGGCGACGGGGCCGGGGATTAAAAGCCCCCTCTTCAGCTGTTGATCGGAGCCGACTGACACGTTGGGAGGGACTTGAGTGGACGATGCGGATATCGAGCGGGCTGTGGCTCGTGGAGTGCAGCGGGGACTTCAGGCACATGCGGGACGCCAGGCCATGGCTGGGGCGCGGTCATGCCTCATCGGCGTACTCGTCATGGCCGCGTTCATGTGCGGGTTGATCCTCCTGGCGTATGCCTAGGACGGCGAGGCCATGAGGCCGTAGTCCTTGAAGGAAGGTCCGTACCTCAGCAGAGGCACGGACCTTCCTTCACGTAGGCCACTCTCTCCGGGCCGTCCAAGCCGCGTCACGACGCCCCACTGCCGGAAAGTGCGGCAGCTTTCACAAGGAGGCTCCGGGATGTGTCTGTGCGGGCTGGGTCTTGGTTGGTGCGCTTCGCGTACGCGTAGGTCTGTCGGACTACAGCTCCCATGTACACCGCCAGGCGGGCCCGGTCGGCGGGGCCTTGGCGGTCGTCGACCGCGCCAGCGAGTTCCTCCCACCAGTACCCGTCATCGTCCGGGTCGACCAGGACCTCCCCGGCTTCGTACCCCTCCAGCAGGGCCCGCGCGACCGCGTCGACCTCCGCGTATCGAGCTTCTCCGGCCTCAATGAACCGGGCTTCCGCGAGGCGCTTTTCCGATTCACGCCGGTCGATGAGGTGAGCGACCTGGGGCTGCCGCCGGTCACCGGGCTCGCCGTTGACCGCAACGTACAGCCGATCGCGCAGATTCTTCGCGCTGCCCGGGTTGGGGTTCCCGGACCGGCTGAAGTAGCCGAGCTTGCGGGCGATCTCCTCCCATGCGAGGAGCCCGGTACGGGCGTCGTCGATCGCCGCCAGCTGGAAGGGATCGGCCGCAAGGCGGAGCCACTCGGCCAGCTGCATGCGCAGAACTGCCGCCGTCTGGAACGCCTCGCCCTTCAGGGCCCCGGCGTACTCCTGGGCGAACCTGAGGACCCCGAGCAAGTCGGCATCCCCGGGCCAGCGTTCCAGGTACTCCTCGTCCTTGCCGGCGGCGACGTGCAGCTCGTAGAGCGCGGCCGCCAACACCTGCGGCGAGTCCTCGGGCGGCTTCCGGACGGGCCGTTTCTCCCGGGTCACCGGGGGCGGCGCAGCTCTTTTGCGGGAACGGGGCATATCCGAGCCTTCAGGTGGGGTCAGGCCGTCTTGGGGGCGAGGGCCAGGCGATGCTTGTTCTCCAGCACCTCGATGGCCTTCGGCGGCACAACGAGGACCCCGTCGAGGAGGTCGCGCGCCTTGGCGTACGCGCTGCGCCTCTCATGTTCGCTGCCGGAGCTGTCCAACGCGGTCGCGAGGAGCTTGCGGGCCTGCTCGACCGTGCGGCGCTCGGCGGGCTCCAGGTGCCGCAGACCCGCCTTGCGAGCGTGGTCGTCAGCGGCCTTCCAGGCGGTGCTGAGCGCTGCCACGGTTCGCTGGTATCGGTCGACGTCCTCGCTGCGCCGCGCATCGTCCGCTGCGGCGAGCGCCTCCACGAGAGCCGCGGTCTGCGACACACCCACGTCATTCAGCGTCGGCCGGTCCAGCCACTCCAGCACGTCGCCCAGGTAGTGCCCGTACGCCGCGGCTACCGCCTCGTGCTCCCGCTCCAGCGCCTTCCACCGGCGCCGCTTCGCCGCCCGACGGCCGCGCAGCCGCCACACACCCCAGCCGCCGAGAGCGGCCAGCGCCAGGCCCCCGAGGCCAAGCCCGCCCCACAGCAGCATGCCGGTCAACCACGGGCTCCCGTCATCCGAGGCGTTCCCATGTCCGGGGGACCTTCCACCGCCGGTGAGGGGCCAGAGCCAGCGGGCCAGTACGGACGCGGATCCGGACAGGGCAGCGGCGGCGAAGCCAGTAACAGCGACCCCCACGCCACGCCGGGCGAGGTGAGGGTCCTCTGCATTGCGCCCCATGGCGGTCATGCACAGGCCCGCCGCGAACGCGCAGGCGCCGGCGCCGACGCCCAGCCAGGAGAGCCACTTGATCCAGGCGCCGATGAACTCGAACACACTGGTTGCGAGGGGCACGCGGGACTACCTCCGTCATCACGGCGAGCGGGAGTCGCTCACCAGTCCAATGTGCTCTCTGACCTGCGCCTTTACGATTCTCTTGGTTAGATCGCCGGTAGGGCGCAGGCGGTAACTTACCCCCTCCCCGCGTGCTTTTCCTACTAGGAAAAGCAGCAGCCCGCACATTCGCTGCCGGACGGGCTTGTTGGACCGCAGTGAAGAGTTCAGTCGCGCACGAAAGAGTTCAGTCGACGGTTCACCTGGCGTGCCCCATCGTTCAGTCCGCATGGCAGCCCCGACGCACAGCTAGTCTCTCGGGCCATGGACCTCTCCTACGACCCCCCGGAGCCTACGCTCGGCGAACTGATGGCGGCCGACCTGGACGAGATCGAGGGCCCGCCGAACGCCGAGGAGACAACCAGGGCTCTGCACACGCTCCTGTCTGACCGACACGTACGGCACACCGTGCATCTGGACAAGGCGACAGGTGAGATCACCATGACCCTGCCTGTGAACTCCGCCCTCCTGCTGGGCGCACTGCTTGACGACAATCTCAAGGAACGCTGCACCGTCTCCGCCACCCGCGAGATGGTGTTGTACGCGCTGCCACCGATGGAGCCGCAGCAGGCCTGCGTCGTTGCCGACCGCATGCTCCAGGCGTTCCACGTGAAGCTGTCGGACGACCCCATGTGGTGGCAGCCCGGCGCCCCAGGGCCGTACGCGGGCCCTCCGATGTCCGGCGGGGCGCCAGCGCATTGATCATCACAACCGCACTCTCCAAGGCGGCAGCCGTACTGAACGGATGGGTGCGTGGATCCGCGCTCCGGGATGCGCACCGAAGAGTTCAGTGCGCAGGTCAAACGCACAGGGACTGAACGATCGGCCGCCATCCGACATCCACGCTCGCGCCCACAGCGCGCAGCCGACCGACACCGGTCCGGCAGTCGGGTTCCGTACGGACGTCGAGACGGCGGCCGAACGCATCGGTGCGGCCGGCTGGCTCCGGCATGTCGGGAAGGCCGGAAGCCACCGCTTCCAAGTCGTCGGCCGGATTGGTGTCGTAGAGGCCTGCCGTCTCCCTGCGCCAGCACGACGACGGCACCACCGTGCGGACGAGGGCTGTCCTGCCGGGGGCGACCTCATGCGTCCGGAACGCGAAGAGAAGCGGGATGCCGTCGCGGCGGTGGCGCTTGTGGTCCTTGCGCTCCAGTTCGGTGAGGACCACCGGCAGCATGGAGGCGAGGGCGTCGGGCGATGGGATGCTCATGCGTCGTCCAACGAGCTTGGCCCGACAGGTGTCACCTAACGGCCCGCACAACGTCCTTGCCGAACTTGATCAAGTCGGCCCACTCGTCGACCCACGAGTTGACCTTCTGCAGCGCCTTCCGGGCGTTGCTGGCCTGGGGTGTGTCCAGGGCGTTCGCGACCTTCGGCGGCTTCGCGGCCTCGTACACCGGTTCGCAGGCGCTGGCCGTCTGGTGCGCCGACTGGAGCTGGTTGAAGATGCCATCAAACGTGACCGGCTGGCCCTCGGCGAGCAGATCGTTGCGCAAATCGTTCGCCGCGGTCGCGCACTCCAGTATGTTCCTGTGCAACCTGAACCCCCTCCCGAGCCGCTCGTCCTCCGCAAGTCGGTCGTAGGCGAACTGGGTGAGCTGGATGGCGAACTCGGCCTTCACCTGGCTCGACTCGTCCGCCGCCTGGATCCAGTACGGCGCTGAGGGGCTGTGGTGGATCACGAGGTATCCGTCGCGGAGGACGGGCTGTTGTGTGAGGTTATCGGCCTGCCTGCCCGCCGCTTGAGCGCCGGCTGCCGCGGCCAGACTTCCGCGGGGGTCGTCTCCCCTGGTGCCGTCCAGGAAGGCCACCCAGTTCGGGCTCTGGACGGATATCCATAGGATTGCGGGCGACGTGTTCCTGATGATGGTGCAGGTCCCAGCCCGGTTGCCGAACGCGTCGTACATGCCCTCCCAGCCCGGAGCCTCCGCCACCACGAGGTTTGGGTCCGCGTTTGGACATGCCTGATCCCACGTGGTTGAGGGTGCGGAGGAGTGCGCGGTGGCACCCGTGAGAGTCGCCGCGGTCGCCGTTGCGGCGAGCAACGCGACGGCCCGGCTTCTGGCGATGATCATGGTGACTCCCGCCTTGACCGGTCCCGAACGGACAATTCCAGGTTCTCCCCAGGGCGGCCCTGGCGCAAAAGTTCGCTCAGCTCGCGGGGCCCGCAGCGCCGCTGACACCGTAGCGCGCTCGGCAGAGAAGAGTTCAGTTGCGCAACAGTTCAGTGGACGGTTCGGTCGGCGCATCCGGTCGTTCAGTCCGCAGGTCGCAGCCTCGCGGACGACACGCCGGTGCAGCGGCGTTCGACGTACTGAACAGTTTCTTGCGCAGGAACTGCGGCCGGACCTGCGCACGGAAGAGTTCAGTGCGCAGGTCAGAGACTCAGGGATTGAGCGATCGGCCGCCGTCCGACAGGGGGTGGACGGCACCGAAGAGTTCAGTTGCGCACGAAAAGACTTCAGGGACCGGCCGACTAGTGCTGCTGACCGTTCAATCCGCACGTACTTTGCTGGAGCGGACACCGGACGATCGCCCCACTGACCAGTTCGGCGTTCCGCGCCGTTAGTCGCGCAGGGCCTCGTGCCGCGCGGTCGCGTGCAGCAGCAGGTCTTCGGTCGTGGCGTGCCGGCCGTAGAACGCTTGGATCTCCTGAGCGGTCGCGTCCTGGCTGGGCGGCAGGGCCGCCTGCCGCTCGACCGCGTCGCGCAGGGCGTCGGCGAACTCGATCGACGGGCCGATGAGCCGCTGTGCCTTGAGGATGCCGGTCGCGGCATCGACGAAGTACAGGTACAGGGGCAGGCTGGTACCGCGGTTTCCGGGGACCACGACGGGCACCCGGTTGGCCTGCATGTGGTACGACCAGGGGGCGTCCGACCAGTGGATTCCCGGGCCCTGGTTCTGGGGATTGCCCGACTTCGGGTTCACGAACCGGTAGCACCACATCAGGACGTGATCGCTGGGGACTATGGCGAACTCGGCGTTGCCTTTGCGGAAGGCGTTCACCTCGTGTGGGGCCGGGTCGGCGAGGAACAGCGCGAACTCGACGCCCTCGGGGACGAGGCGGAGTTCGGCCTGGCCGTCGGTCCAGCTGGTGCGATTCGGGTTGTATAGCTCGCCGACGGCGAACTCGTGCGGATGCGAAATGCGTGGCGGTGCAGCTGGCGCGACGTCGTACTCGTGATCTTCCTCGGGAGTGACCAGGCCGAGATTTGGGTCGTACGGGAGCTTGCAGATGGGGAACCCGTCATGCCATCGCACATCGGCGCGGAGCACCGATTTCACCGGCGCCGGGCACAGGCTTTCCTCCAGTTGCTGTCGGCTGGGGGCTTCGCCGAAGCCGCCGGTGTCCAGGGCGACGACGATGCTGTGGCCGCCGTCCACGGTGTAGCAGTACCAGGGCGTTAGGTCGGCCGGGAGCGGGCTGTGGTAGCTCTTGCCAGGCTTGAGGTAGGCGCCGAGGGACTTGAAGATGACGGCCTGCGGGTCCACGGTCATGCGGTGTCCTGGTGTCGTACGGGCAGATGGGTTGCCCGGCACATGTCCCCCGGGCGTGGTGGCTCACGCTATCGGCGGCCGCTGACAACAGCCCCGTGAACTGGTGAGCTACACCCCCGCGTTGGCGGGGACAACGTGGTGCGGGACCACTATGGCACGGTCCGCCACAGAGGTCCCGGGAGCGTGAGTTCGGCTGTAAACAAGATCCGCTGGCCCAGGGAGCCAGGCATCGTGGGACGTCGCACACTCTGACACATCTAGATGCGTCAGAGTTGACCACGCGTGTGGTGACCTGCCAGAGTCTGACACATCCCAACGCGTCAGAGATGAGAACGCTGCATGATCGCCAAGCACGACACCGACAGCCGGATCGCGGTGCCTCTCGCCGAACTACGCGAATTGGATCTGGAGGAGGAGAGCAACGGCCGCCAGCTGGCCAGACGCCGAGCCAGGGCCACCCGGGCCCTGATCGAGGGGGCCGGCGGGGTCAAGGCTGCCGCTGCCATCTTGGGGCTCGACCCCCGCACCGTCTCGCGCCGTACCCGCCTCGATGACATCGCCATCGTCATCTACCGCAACACCGCTGGTGTCGATGTGGACGGACGCCCCTACGGCGAGACCGGTCAAAGTGGTGCCGTCCAGCGCGAAGCCGACGCCCGCTGGTGGCGCGTCGACCCCAAACAGCGTCCCAAGGTCAAGCTGCTGGTGGTCGTCTTCCGCGGCGAGGTGACGCGCATCTGGCGGGTCCAGCCAGATAAGCCCTGGACGCCCAAGCCGGGGGACCCTCACTACGTCGAGATCCCTGTCGAGACGACCCCGCTCACCGCTGAAGAGGTCGCCCACCACTATCCCGAACTCGGTCTAAACCTCGGCGACAGCCGGCCGATGCGCCAGGGCCTCATCCGAGAAGACCTGCCACTCAGCCGACCCGACGAACCCAAAGGACAGGCGTGACCCTTCAGACGACCGCCCCGCTCACGCACACCACGCTGAGCCCCACCAGCACGCCCGCCCGCGTCCTGGTTCGCGAGATCAACGACGGAGAGATCGACCTTTCACCGCCCTACCAGAGAGGAGAGCAGTGGACGCCGAGGCAGCGCATCCAGCTCATCCGGTCCTGGCTCGAAGGCACCGTTCCTGGTGTCCTCTACCTCTCCGACCGCAGCAATCCCAACTGGACGGCCGCGACCGAGGACGTCTACAGCACCGGTGCCCCGCACAAGGCTTGCGTGGACGGCAAACAGCGCCTGACGACCGCTCAGCAATGGTTCGGCGGTCAGTTCGCGGTGCCAGCCTCCTGGTTCAAGCCGACGTATATCGAAGCCACCGAAGCCACCGATGACGGCCCGTACGTCCGTTTCACCGGGCTGACCGACACTGGACGCTTGATGTTCGAGCGCAGGGCCTCACTACTCGTCATCGACTACAAAAGCGCCGCCACGGTGGAGGACGAGGCCGCTCTGTACTCGCGCATCAACGAGTCGGGAACCCTCCAGAGCCCAGAGGACTTGTCCCGCGCCAGGGTGGTCGCCGACGGCAGGGCGGCGGGATGATCCGCAGACCCCATCCAGGCGAGAAGTGCCGGGACCTCGACGGCCGCGAAGCGGGGGACGCTACGGCGGTCGGAGACCCGGAGACCGGCGAGATCAGGCTCCTCGAACGGCGTTGCGGGCACTGCATCCTCAACCCCGGCCGCCACCGCCCTGCCACTCGCACCGGGGCGTGTGCAGCAGTTCGTTGGCGGCGTCCGCGCCGCCAACGGTTACGTCATCTGCCATTCCACCTACCCGCCGATCGCGCCCCCCGGTACAGCCGCCGCGATGTGCCGCGGCTATGTCGACGCCTACGGCCTGCCAAAGCTGGCACAGGAATTGATCGATCTCGGCCTCGGCCACATCGTCGAGGTCCCCGATCCGACCAAGACCACTTCTGACGAAAACAGCACGCACCTCACCACCGAAGGGAACTGACGATGGACGACCAACAGAGCACGACCCCATGGCGGTGCGAGGTGGCTTGGCACGCTCACACCGACGACCGGCGCGGGCCAACGTGCCGTCCGGACAGCGCCCGCCACCCTGGCCTCCCGGAGAAGGCACTGCCCACCGAGCGGCATGCGGCCGCCCCCGACACGCTGCCCTTCGATTCCGAGTAAAAGGCACGTACCTCACGCTGCGAGCACGGCGTGTGCCCGCTCACGGAAGTCCCGCGCCGGGGTGCCCTCGAAGCCCGCGAGCCGCTCGGTGAGGTCGAGCAGCGGGCCGGTCGGCCGGTGCGAGCTGATCGTCTCGGTCAGGTCCAGGGCATGGTGAGCGGCTGCGCAGGCGCGGTCGACCTCGCCCTGGTCGAGCAGGGCGTCCGCCTGCCGCGCGGTGTAGAGGGCGGTGGTGCGGACGTGTACCGGGTCAATGAGGTCGTGGACCCGGGCGAAGCCCTCGGCGGCCGGGCCCGGCTGTCCCATGTCGCGATGGCTGGAGGCGCGGGCGCCGGCAAGCTCCGCCTCGTCGAACCAGTACGCCCAGTCCGGATCCTGATGCTCAGAGGCCTGGGCGAGGAGCGCTTCCGCCCGGTCGAAATCCGACCAGCAGCGGGCGTCGCCGAGATGCGCGCGGGCGCGGCCTCGCCGGGAAGTGAGCATCGCCTCGACGCGGGGCGTGGAGCGTCCGCGAACCGCGGCCAGGCCGGTGGACGCCATGTCCTCGGCGTCGGCGTATCGGCCGCAGTTGTAGGCGGACACTGTCCAGAAGTTGAGCGTGTTGGCGCCGAGCACGTCGTCGCCTGCCATGCGGGCGGCGCGGAGCGCGGTGTCGAAGGTGGCGTCGGCGCAGTCGCCGTGGACGTCGAGCATCGCGGCGGCCCGCTGGCGGGCGAGGTCGGAGGCGACCGCATACAGGCGGGCGCCGTGGTGGTCGGTGTAGGAGCGGGTACGGAGCAGCCCGGTGACCAGGGTGAGGGCGCTGGAGGTCTCGTCGAGGATGATGCCGCCGCCGTCGGCGTCGTCGGTGTGGCGTAACGCTGCGGCGCGTGCTTCGAGGCGGGCGACGGCTTTCTCTCCGATGCGCCCCCCGGTGGTCATCTGCCCGGCGGCAGCGGGGTCGGCGGTGATCCAGGCCAGGAGAGTGGCGGTCAGCGTCCCGCCTGCAATGAGGATGAGTTCCCTGCGCGTGGTGTCCACGGCGGTGCTCCCTGCGAGTTCGGTCAGTGATGTGAGGGCGCCGAGGCGCGTCCAGGGCCGAGGCTCCGGCCGCTGTAAGGGATCCTCGGCCAGCCATTGGGGCCATGGTCGCGCATCGACCGCTTCCGGTGGAATACCGAGCACGGCCGCGATCACGAGCTGGGTGGCGCCGTCGGGTTCACGGCCCCGCTCCCAGTGGCACACGCCGTCCCTCCCGGTGAGCAGCGGCCGACCCATCTCCTTACTCCGCATGCGGATTTGGCGGGCCATCTCTATCTGCGTCCAGCCGCGCACCAGACGGGTCCGGCTGAACAGGTGACAGGGGGTACGGGGGGTCTGCCCTCGATCCCTGGGGCGCATTCCTGCCTCCGCTGTACGGATCGGCGACTACGCAAGGTGAGCGCACTGTAGCGGATATGCGGGGTGCCGGTGAGGCGTTCCCGTGTTGCTCGGTGTTGCTCCTCGGCGCAACACCGAGCAACACCCCTTCACCTTCCAGCAATCGCCCAACTCCGGGAGATTCACGGGGAGTTGAACGTGAGCCATCCGGCAGGAAGGGGATCCCGGTGCGATTACGAGCGCCGTACTCAGCAGGCGTCCCACCGGTCGAGGACCGAAGTGCGGCCCTCGACCTGGCGGGCCCCGACTGGGCTCGGCTGACCGACGTGACGGGCAAGGACGCCGTGTTCGCCCGCGACCTGGTCGCCCAGGAGGGATGGGCTGCACTGGCCGGCGAACTCGGCGACGACGAGCAGGCGTACGCCTTCGCCGGCCGGGCAGCGATGATGTGGCTGCGCCCCGACGCCTTCGCGGCCGGGACGGCACGCGAGGTCCTGGCCGCCACCGTCCGGGCAGGGTTCAGACCGCTGGCCGCACGGCCGGTCCGGCTGGAGCGGTGCGCCGTGCGCGCCCTGTGGGCCTACATGTGCCGGTGGGCGACAGCAGAGCGGCTGATCCTCATGGACGCACTCGCAGAGCTGGGGCCGGGCCTGCTGGTGCTGTGGGCCGACGGCATGGGCGGGCCGGTGTCCGTACGGATGACGGCTCTCAAGGGCCGCAACGACCCGGCCCGGCGCAAGGAGGGCACCCTGCGGGACGTCGCGGGCAGTCCGAACCGTGCCTTGACGATGCTGCACACCACCGACGATCCCGCGGACGTCGTACGGGAGCTGGCGGTCCTGTGCTCGTGGCCCGAGCGGGCCGGGCTCATCACCGAGGCGGCCACCCGGCTGCGGCACGGCCACTCGGCCGACCTCGCCTACGCGCTGCGCGACGTCGAGAGAGACCTGCCCCCGCTCGGCCTGCCGGATCCGGAGGCGGGCGCCCCGGCCCCGTTGGTGCACGAACTGTTCACCGGGCCGGTCGAGAAGCGGTGGGCGGCCCTGGTCGCGGCGTCGGAGGGCTGGCCGCTGCTGCGGCGGACTCCGGGACCTGCGGCGTGGCCCGAGCAGGAGACGAGGAGCCCATGGCAGTGACGGCGACGCCCCCGGCGACGGGAGTGCCCAGGAGTACGGCCGCCACGTCGGGCGAGGCGCTGCTGTGGCCGTGGTGGTCGGAAGAGGCCACGGACACGGTGCGGCTGCTGCTGGATGAGGGAGACATGGCGGCGGCCGGGGCCGGCCATCCGCTGATCGACGCGTGCGAGGAGCTGGCGGCGGATGCCCTGGCGCCGGGCCGGCTGATGATGATGTGCGACTCGGGCACGGCCGCACTGGAGACTGCCTACGCCGCACTCCGGCTGGAGCCGGGGAGCGAAGTCCTCGTCGCCACGAACTCGTTCCGCGCCACGGTGACGGCGATGCTCGCGCAGGGCCTGGTGCCGGTGCTGTGCGACACGGATCCGGCGACCGGCGGGATCGACCTCGACGACGCCGCCGCGCGCATCACGCCGCGCACCGCGGCGCTGACGATCACCCACATGTGGGGACGGCCGGTGCCGCTCGACGCCGTACAGGCCCTGTGCGTCCGGCACCAGCTGGCGCTGGTGTCGGACTGCTCCCACGCCCACGGCCTGGCCTGGCAGGGCCAGCCCGTGGGGCTGGCCGGGGTGGCGGTCTGGTCGTGCGGCACGTGGAAGATGGCCTCGGGCGGGAAAGCTGGGTTGCTGGCGACCGGCGACCGGGATGTCTGGGAGCGGGCTCTGGTCTTGGGCCAGCCCAAGCACCGGGCGTTGGCCCGGGTGCGGGACGAGCGGCTGCGGGCCCTGGCCGTCACCGGTGTCGGCCACAACCGGCGGCCCAGCCCCGCATCGGCGGCCCTGGTCGCGGATCACCTGCGCCGCCTGCCGCATACCGTGGCGACCAAACGCGAGCGGCAGACGGCCGTGGAGCAGCTCGTCGCCCGACACCTGCCCGCCCTGGCGCCGCTGCCGGAGCCGGCCGGCCGCACGGCAGGCGCCCTGTACAAGTGGCACTGGCGCGCGGCCCCCGGCCACGCGGTGGACACCGTGGTGCAGGCGCTGCGCGCCTGCGGGGTGCGTGCGGGACTACCCGCCCGCCCGCTCCACGAAGCGCCCCTGTTCACCGACCCCGGTCTCGCCTCCCACCTGGGGCTGCGCGTTGCGATCCCGGACCCCGGCTCCTTCCCCGGCACTGCCCGGCTTCTGGACCGGCTGGTGGAGATCGACACCCGGGACATGTACGAGCCGCTGCCCGACGGCGACCCCGACCCCTACGACCGCGCACTGACTACGGCTGCCGACCGGCTTGCCGTGACCGGCTCCTGAGCAAAGAGAGATGAGCACTCATGGACATGCTGTTCACACCGCTGCGCCTGCGTAACGTCGAGCTGCGCAATCGGCTCGGTCTTCCGGCGATGAGTACCTACCAGGCCGGGCCCGGGAACCTGCCCGACCCGCGCTGGCACCTGGCGCACTATCAGACCCGCGCCGTCGGCATGGGCCTGGTCGTGGTCGAGGCCACCGCCGTTGCTCCTGAAGGACTGGCCACCCCGGACGACCTCGGGTTGTGGGACGACGACCAGACCCAGGCGCTCGCCGAGGTCGCCGAGGTCATCGCCGCCCAGGGTGCCGTGCCCGCCCTCCAACTCTCCCACGCGGGCCGAAAGGCGTCCCGTACCCGCCCGTGGGGCGAGGGCCCAGACGCCCCGCTCGCGGAGGCCGACGGTGGCTGGGTGCCGCTCGGGCCCTCCCCGGTCGCCTTCGCCGACGGCTACCGCGTGCCCGCCGAGATGACGCCCCAGCAGATCGAGACGGCGGTCACTCAGTTCGCAGCCGCCACTGCGCGGGCCGTCACCGCCGGATTCCGAGCCGTGGAGCTCCACGCCGGGCACGGCCGGCTCCTGCATTCCTTCCTGTCACCGATCGCCAACCGGCGCACCGACGCCTACGGCGGCGACTTCCACTCCCGGACTCTCCTGCTGCGTCAGACCGTGCGCACCGTACGGGCCGCGCTGCCCGACGAACACGCCCTGATGGTGCGCATGTCGTGCTGCGACTTCCTGCCCGGAGGGTGGACGCTCGACGACACCGTGCGGCTCGCGCCGCTGCTCGCCGCAGACGGCGCCGACCTGATCGACTGCACCTCCGGCGGCGTCGCCCGGCCCGAGACCCGCCCCACAGGCCCCTGCTGGCAGGCCCCCTACGCGGCGACCATCCGCCTCAAGACCGGCGTGCCCACCGCGGCCGTCGGCAAGATCACCACCCTCGGGCAGGCGCGAGACCTGCTGACCGACGGCACCTGCGACCTGGTGCTGATGGGCCGCCAGCTCCTCGTCGACCCGATGCTCCCGGCCCGCAGCGCCCCCGACCTCGCACCCGCCCCGTACCAGCGGGCCCTGGCCACCACCGCCGCAGCCGGCGACGGCCACCTGCCTCCGGAGCTGTGACCCGACGGGAGGAGACCCGATCATGCTGGTCATGCACAACGCGGGGCTGATCTTCGTCCGCACCCGGAAAACGGCGGGCACATCGCTGGAGATCGCCCTGTCCCGCCACGCCGGGGAGCGGGACATCATCACCTCTATGTCGCCGCGCGACGAGGCGTTACGGGCGGCCCAGGGCGGCCGGGCCCCGCAGAACCATCTGCTCCCCGGGCAGAGGCCGGGCCCGGAGCCGGTGCCGCCCGGGTGCGGCCCCGGAGTGCGCTTCTACAACCACATGCCCGCCAGCGAGATACGCGACGCGCTCGGCGCCAGCGTCTGGGACCGCTACCTGAAGGTGTGCCTGGAACGCAGCCCCTACGAGAAGGTCGTCTCGCTGTATTTCCACCGGCACCGCACCGAGCCCCGCATCGGGATCGACGAGTTCATAGCGTCCGGCGAGTTCCGTGACGCCTTCAACTGGCCCCTGTACACCGACGGCGGCGCGGTGATGGTCGACCTCATCGTCCGCCACGAGCACCTGCAAGCCGGCCTGGACGCCCTGTGCGCCCGGGTCGGGATGCCCGCTCTCGTCCTGCCCCGGGCCAAGAGCCAGTTCCGGCCCCCCGGCAGCGACTACCACCAGGTCCTCACCCCCGCGGCCCGCCAGGCGATCGAGGAAGCCTACGCACCCGAGATCGCCCACCACGGCTACACCTGGTAGCCCGCACCAAACGGCGACGGCCCGCCCCACCCACAAGGGAGGAGCGGGCCGTCAGCCGTGACTAGGCGCCCGGCGCGGCGCCGGCCCCGGTCAGCCGCACCAGATCGGCGGCGAACGCCGGGTAGCTCGTCGCCACCGAATCCCAGCCGTCGATGACGGTCGTGCCCTCGGCCGCGCACGCCCCGGCGACGGCGGCCGTCATCGCGATCCGGTGGTCACCGTGGCTGTCGATCCGGGCCGGGCGCAGCCGGGACGTGCCCTCGATGACCATGCCATCCTCGGTCTCCGTCACCTGCACCCCGAACGCCCGCAGCATGCGGGTGGTCGAGTCGATCCGGTCGGACTCCTTCGCCCGCAGATCACCCGCGCCGGAAATGACGGTCGTGCCCTCGGCGACGGCAGCCGCCATCGCCAGTACGGGCACCTCGTCCACGATGCCGGGGATGTCCTCGGCGGTGAGCTCGACCGCCCGCAGCTTCGACGCCCGCACGGTCAGCGTCCCCGTGGTGAGGTCGAAGGTGATGTTCGCGCCCATGCGCTTCAGCACGCCCACGAAGTCGGCGCGGCCGAAACCCGGGTAGAGGCGCTCGACGGTCACCTCGCCCTGGTCGGCGAGCAGCGCGGCCACCGCCCAGAACGCTGCCTGCGACGGGTCGCCGGGCACCTCGACGTCCGTGCCCGTCAGCTCGCCCGGCTCGACCGTCACCGCGTGCCCGTCGACCCGCACCCGGGCCCCGAACTGGGCCAGCATCTCCTCGGTGTGCCGTCGCGTCGGGTGGATCTCCTCCACCGTTGTCGGCCCCGTGGCGGACAGGCCCGCGAGGAGAACAGCGGACTTGACCTGCGCTGAGGCAACCTTCGGGGCGTAGGTGATGCCGGTCAGGCCGCCCCCGCGGATCACGAGCGGCGCCAGGCGGCCATGTTCACGGCCGTCGATCGTGGCGCCCATGCTGCGCAGCGGCTCGGCAATGCGGTCCATCGGCCGACGGCGCAGGAACTGATCTCCGGTGAGCACCGACAGACCGTCGATCCCGGCGCACACACCAGACATCAACCTGATACCCGTGCCCGCGTTGCCGTGGTCGAGGACGTCAGCCGGCTCGTGCCGGATCGGCCCCTCAACTCGCACACGGCCCTCACCGACGTCGGTGACGGTCACGCCGAACTGCTCGACGGCGCGCAGCGTGTGTGTCACGTCCTGGCCCCGGGACAGGCCGGTGATGAGGGTGGGGCCATGGGCCATCGCCGCCATCATGACGGCGCGGTGCGAGATGCTCTTGTCGCCGGGCACCTGGAGTGAGCCACGGGCAGGCCCGGCACCGGTCACCTGGAGGCTGGAGACGGCGTCGAGATCAGGGGTCATGAGGTTGCTTTCTCTGCGGGAGGACGGCGTTTGGCCTGAGCAGGAGGGGTCCGAACAGAACTACGCGTGTCCGAACGATCACGCTCCGACCTGACGATACGCGCCATGCACTGCCCCGCGGGCTCCGATCCAGGAAGTGGGCAGCCGAGGCCCTGACCGGGCAAGACCATCTGTCTCCCAGGGCACCGGGCACGCGATGTCCGGGCCTGCTCGTCACTCCGGGACGAAGGCGCTCACCAGCAGCGTGGCTGCGGTGCGCGGCCCCTCACCGGTAGCAGGCAGCACGTTGACAGTGATCGCGGTGAACCCGGCCGAATCGAGCGCCTTCGTCCACACGTGTTCCTGGAGCACCCAGCGGCGCATCGTGGCCGCCTCGCCGTGCGGAGTCTTCGCCGGGATATCAGCGGGCACCACATCGGGCTGGGCAGCGGCCCCGGACAGGTAGTGGGCGAGGGTCGAGAACACCAGCCGCCCGCCCGGCCGCAGCGCGGTGGCCGCCGCAGGCAGCAGCTTGTTCGGGTCGGTGAAGTCCACGGCACCGAAGACGCTGTAGAGCACGTCGTACATGGCGGGCATCGCGTGCAGGTGGCTGACGACGTCGGAGTGCACGAGGCGCAGGCGCGGCGCGAGGTGCCCGTACAGGTCGGTCGCCATGGCGTGCTGGGCGGGCGAGGCGTCCACCGCGATGACCCGGTCGGGCTGGTGACGAGCCGCCAGGTACGCGGCGTGCCGGGCCGCCCCGGCGCCGAGGTCCCCTACGCACCTGCCGGTCAGGTCGCCCAGGACTTCCGGGCCTGGCCCGGCGTCCTGGCCCCACGTCCAGTAGAACGTGCCGGGTACTTCGCGGTCGGTACCGGCGCGGGTGCGGCCGTAGTGGTGCCAGAGGTCTGCGGTACTCGATGTCACCCGCCCCATCCTGGCGTCCGCAGCGGGGCGGCGGGCCCGTTCGTCGAAATGTCACCCGGGCGCACCCTGCACGCCCACCGCAAAGATCACGCCAGCACTCGCAAACGCCCCTCCCGCCCCAGCTGGTTCTCCCTACACTGCCGCCGTGCCGCAGAGAACATCGCCCGATCAGGCCGCAGCCGAGGCCCGCGCCGCCGGATACGAACCTGACGAGCCCTACCCCGGCAAGGTCATCGCCCCCTGGCGCGTGAAGTGCGCCACTGAAGGCTGCGCGGCAGAATTCCGCATCAGCCTCAACAAGGTGCGGTCCGGCCAGCGGTGCACCCACAAAGCACTCCGTGCAGCCCTCCGCACCGAGGAGAAGACGAAGGAGAAGGCGACGGCGCCGCGGTGCACGGCGTGCGACAGCGCACTGCGTGACGGCACGTGCGCCGCCTGCCAGACCGCGGAGGAAGCCGCAGCTGAAATACGTGCCGCCGGGTTCGAGCCCGAAGAACGCTACCCCGGACGAGTCGGGGCGTCATGGAGCGCCAAGTGCAAAACCTGCGGGCAGCCGCGCCGCGTGACCCTGGCGCGTGTACGCAAAGGGGTTCGCTGTGCCCACCGGAAGTTCTCTCCCTCGCCCGTTCCCGCGCCGGCCTGGAGAATCGCGGCGAAGTTCGTCCCGCAGCGCGGGAGACCACGCCGCGGCGGTAATGGACCGCGCACGCCCGCATCTGAGCGCCGACCGTAGAACTGCGAAGTCGTAGCGGCTCAAGCCTCAGCAGAGACCCCAACTGACCTGCGAGGACTCATGAGTTAGTTCGGTCAGCATGCCTGATGCTCGTTTCTCACCTGAGATAATGGCCCCGCTCACGCGCCACGCCGACGAGCGTGTGGCCACCACGGCGGAGGAACTGCTGGCCGCCACCTTCCGCGTCCTCGATGACGCCCGGATCGAGGCCGCGCTCGCCGCATTCGGAGAAGCCGTCCGGGCCGCGGCCCTGCCCCCACCGACCCGCCGGGCAAGGCTGCGAGTGCGCTTCCGGCGAGGAGGCTGACCCCGGCCGTGGCGGCCGCCGGATGTCGTCGCCGTCGACCACTCCGGTGCACCTACCGATGCGGGGGCGGCTCGCGCCCGTTCCGAGTCTGGCGGACGCTGGCCTCCAGCGCCGCTATCAGGTCCACCGGCGGCGTCGGCTCAGGAGGCTCCTCCCATCCCACGCCCGCGAGCTTCGCTTCCACGACCTGTTCCAGAGCCGCGCCGTACTCGTCGTGCAGGGCGCTGATGTCCACGCCGCTCAGATGGTCGATCAGCGTCTCGGCGAGCTCCAGCTCCCGTGCAGTGGTCGGCACCGCTACGGCAACGTTCTCGGGCGGGCGGATCTCCTCCGGCCAGCGCAAGGCGTGCACGACGAGGACGCCCTGGCGCGGCCGCAGCACCGCCAGCCGCTCGCGGGTGCGTGCCGCGAACTTCGCCACCCCGAGAACGCCCTTGCGGGTCATCGCCTCCACTAGCAGGGCGAACGGACGAACAGCAGCCTGCCCACCGGCCGGTCCCGCGTAGTAGAAGCGCTCGTATAGCAGCGGGTCGACGTCCCGCTCGTCGACGAAGCCGGTGATCTCCACGGCCCTGCGCGTGGCCAGCGGCAGATGGTCCAGGTCCTCGTCCCGCAGCACGACTACGCGGCCGTCCGGGGCCTCCCAGCCACGGCCGATCTCGGACTCGCTGACCTCGCGGGCCTCTGCCTCGCACACACGGCAATGCCGGATCCGGGCCCCGTCGGCGGCGTGCACACGGTGCAGGCGCGGCCGCGCCTCCTCGATCCCCGTGTAGAGCCGCACCGGAACGTTCACCAGACCACAGGTGATATGGCCCGACCACAACACGCTCATGTACCCACCCTCTACGCCGGACACATGCACCGCACGGCGACTACTCCGCGGGGACCAGCCTGGACGTGTAGACGCCCGCCGCCGGCCGTCGGACGGCTTCCGTCGTCAGGCCCCGCCTCAGTGGGGCCTGACGCATGTCTGACGCATCGCGATGCATCAGACTTGACGAATGGTGTCCCCTCTGGGAATGTCTGACGCATCGGCATGCGTCAGACATTCACTTGCAGCGACTCACCTCTTAAGAGGTGAGTCGGAACGGAGGTCCCCCCTTTGCCCCTTGCTGTCGTCGAAGCCGCCCCCGAGACCAACGACAAATCCACCATCGACCGGGCACCGGCACCTTCCCGAGGCCGAGTCGTCGAATACGCAGCAGATGTCACCGCAGCACTCATCGCCGGGTGGGACGCCATACAGGCGCGGAATCCTGAAGTCCCCGACGCGGTGATCTCCATGGCCACCGGGGGTCGCGAAAGCAAGTCGAAGCTCGCACACTTCGCGCCGAACCGATGGGTGCCACGAGACGGCGGTTCCGCTCTTCATGAACTCTTTGTGACCGCCGAAAGCCTGGAGGAGGGAGCTCACGAAGTCTTTGCCGTCCTGGTGCACGAGGCCGCTCACGGCCGCAACTACGCCCAGGGAATCAAGGACTGTAGCGCCAGCCAGTACCACAACAAGCACTTCCGCGATGCTGCCGAGCTACTCGGCCTGCGACAACGTACGGACGTCAGCGACCTGTTCCGCAAGAAGTTCGGCTTCGCGGGAACAGCGCTGACCGACGAGACCGCCGCCCTCTACGGCGACCAGATAGCCGCCCTGGATCGAGCGATCCGGGCGACACGGCAACGGCCCACCGCACGTGTCCGAACCCGAGGCCCGGGGACCGGCGACGGACCGCAGGACACGGAGGGCAGCCAAGACACGGGCCAAGGCGAGGAAACCGGCCGGATGGAGAAGGAGGAGCGCAACTACATCAAGGCGGTGTGCTCCTGCCCGACCCCGACGGTAATCCGAGTGTCACCGCGTACGCTGGCCCGCCGCAACATCCAGTGCGGGGACTGCAAGGAGTCTTTCACCAAGGAAGGCTGACGACGAGGCCAGACACAGTGGGCCTTCGCCGTGTTGAGGCGAAGGCCCACCCGAAGATGCGACGCCCTTGCCGCGATCAACTGGATACGGGAGGGTCCGGTACCGAGGTTCTCCTCCCGCAGGCTGCCAGCGGCGCGTTGCTCTTTCCCGACCCCTCAGGTCTGCTGAAGCCGGCCCGGCTGTGTATCATCCTGGGCGAGGCGGCGCGCACGCCAGACTCCCCGCGGACCGGTACCCACGCCCCGCAGGCGGAGAAGGTTCTCCGAATCGCGCACGACCATTCGAACTTTCCTCGCTTCGGCGCGGGCGTGGGCGTGCCAAGGAGGAGTCAGCGATGACCCGCAACCGCCGCCGCAAGCTCGACATCCGGACGGCCGCAGCCTCGTCCGGCACCACCCGCTACGTTCAGGCCCGCCGTCGGGCCCTCGAAGCGCCCGGCGCCAGCATCCGCACCTACCTGGGCGAGATCGGCATCTGCACCACGTGTGGTCAGCCGGCCTACGACAGCAGCCGCGGCGCCAGCCACTTCACCGAGCAAGAGGGCGCGGTGTTCTGCCCGGCGTTCCCCGCTGCGGCTGGCCTGCTGCGTATGGACTGGCACGATCTCTCGCTGCGCCTGGTCCGGGAGCGGTACCCGCGTACGGAGGACGACTTCAGGAAGCAGCATCTGGACCTGAGCCATGGAGACCAGGTGCAGACGTTCACCGGCCGCGTCGTCGTCTGCTCCCACTGCGGCCAGCCCGCCTACTACAACGGGGATGTCGGCATGGCGCACTTCCTGAACCAGTGGGACGGCATCTTCTGCCCGCGCTTCCCGCTCGCCGGGAAGACCTTGTCGATCAAGTGGCACCCGCGCTCGCTGGCCGATTGGAAGGGGGGATACGCCTGCACCTTCCCGCACCTGTAGTACCCGCGCCGAGCAGGCCCGTCAGCGGCTGCTTCTCTCCATGCACGGGAGCGGATCACATCTCCTCAGGTCCTGCCGGGGAGCGGCGTGAGCACATCGACGGGCCCGTCACATCCTGGGCAGTTCGTGCCCCGGGGGTGTGACCACCCGGCGGGGCAAAGTTCCTGAACGGCGTCCTGTAGGCGTGCGGTCTCTTCTGGGCCCGGCTTGTTCCACCGGGCGAAGAACCGGCAGACGGGACCGGGCAGCCGCAAGGTCACGTACCAGGGGAACGAGATCGCCCTCGCCGAGGCATGGTGAGCTTCGAGGAGGACCTCGCTGACGCGGTCGAGGTCGTTGAGCCCGGCGGAGTGCAGGGCCAGTGCGTACGGGCGCCCGGCCGTCAGATCGGCCTGCACTCGGGCGGCGAAGCGCACTGCCTTTTCCTCGGGCGTGAACTGCCCCAGGATGTGCGGGTGCCAGGTGGCCTCGTGCCAGACGCCCGCCAGCGGGCTGACGTGTTGTGCGGACAGGCCGGGCAGCTCGGTCAGCACGTGCTGGTCGAAAGCCTGTTCCGGCGGGAGTTTCTTCCTCATGTCCCGTGCAACGAGCCTGGCCCGGGGACCGTTGCGCGGGACTTCGAGCGGCCCGAACAGAGGCGAAGTGAGCGGGCCGTCAGTCGGTGTCCGCCCCGCTCACGATCACGGCGCGGATGTCTTGGATCACCTCATACAGCCGCTGGGCGGGTGTGCTGCCGGGGGCGCCGAGGTCCTCGCGGGCGGCATCGAGCAGGACGGTCAGGTGCTGGCCGCGGATCCGTCGGGTGTCCGTGCGTCGGGCCTGGCCGATGGCGGCGTGGAGTTGCTGGCGGTAGGCGCCGGGCTGGATCTGGGCGAGTCGGCCGCGCCGCAGGTCGATGCGGTCGGCCGCGCCGTACAGATCGGAGCGCAGCCCGGCCGGGATGCGCAGGTAGGCCTCGTCGTCCAGGTCGGGCAGCGGCACCCAGGCGTCCTCCGCCGCGATCACGGCCCGGGCGGCGGAGTCCCGGCCGGCGTGGGCCGGGCCGCGCCCGAGAGTGCGCCGCCGGTGTTCGGCCGTCCACCGGACGGTGTCGGTCTTGCGGCGCCGGACGGGAGCGATGGCGCCGACCTCGGTGCCATCGGCGAGCACGCGGTAACCGCCCAGGTAGTTGGGGTCGGGCTCCAGCCGCCACGTGCGGCCGCCGATCGTGCCCAGGTCCACCGGGCCAGTCTCCTCCCGGGCGTCGGCCGGGTCGAGGTCCTGAAGCGCGCGGAGCAGTTGCCGGGCCTCCTTGCTGCGGCCGAGCTCTGCGGCGTCGAGGCCGGTGAGCTGCTGGAGGTCCTGTTCGCCGGGCACGCGCAGCGCGGTGCGCAGCGCGGCATCCCGGACGGCCTGGGGAAGCCGGGCCAGCCTGCCGCCGCGCTCCGCCGTGGCGGTGGCCAGCGGAATCACCGCGGCGACCAAAGCATTCTGTTCCGGCTCGCCCAAAGCGGTGAAGACGGCGGCCGCGGTGATCGGCGTCGTGCCGGGCGCCCGGCGCAGGCCGTCCCGGATGACCGCGCCCGCTGCCTGCTCGCGGTTGGCGAAGTGCTTCTGGCCGTGCGGCGGACGCAGCGACATGGCGTAGCTGTTCCGGGCGGACCAGCCCAGCAGGGAGGTGCCGTGCAGGGAGTGCTCGGGCTGGATGCTGCCCGCGATCTCACCGTCACGCAGCACCCGCCAGCAGCTGTGATCGTCCTCGTAGCGCACCAGCGTCCAGCCCGACCCGCCGTGCACGCCCAGGTCGACGATGGCCACCGGATCCTTCCGGCCGCCCTCCGCGACCGCTGTGTCTTCGTTGCCGTCGGCCGGCTCCGGCTGGCCGGGGTCCGGGACGGATGCGTCACCGTGGGCGGCGGTGGCCGGTTCGGCCGCCGACCGGGCCGCGTCGAGCTGTGCCCGCAGGGCGGCCATCTCCCGGCGATGTCGGTCGCGTTCCTCGTCGAGCCGCTCGTTCAGGCGCCCGATCGTCTCCTTGAGTTCCGCGCGGTGAGTTTCGAGGTCGCCGAGCCGCGCGGCCAGACCCGTGTTCTCAGTCTGCACGCGGGCGAGGTCGGCGGCCGTACGCCGCTGTGACTCCTCGATGCGGGCCTTCTCCTCGGACAGTTCCTCCACGCGCGCGTGCAGCGCCTCGGCCTCTCCCTGAAGCCGGCCGTGCTCGGTGCGAAGGGTGCCGTGCTCGCTGGTGAGGGCGGCGTGGGTCTGTTCCAGCCCCTGGTACCGCCCAGACAACTCCTCGTGCTTCCCGCTGAGTTCGTGGTGGGTGTCGCGCAGTTGGCGGTGTGTGTCGGACAGCGCGTCTAGCGCGGCACCCGCCGCGGTGGCGCGGCCGTCGGCGTCGGCGGCCTCCCGCAGCGCGGTGGCCGCCTCCATCTGCGCCGCCTGCTGCTCCGCGCGTGCTTCGGCCGCGGCCTGCTTGCTGCGGGCGGCCTCCTCGCGGGCCTTCCCGGCGTCCTGGACGGCTTCCTCGCGGCGCTCCTCGGCCTGGCGGACCCGCTCATCGGCGGCCTTCTGGACCTCGGCGATGTGGGCGGCGACCGCCGCGTTGTCCGCTCCGGCCTGCTGGCCCTGGTGCACGGCCTCCAGCGCGCTCAGCACGCGGGGCAGCAGCGATGCCAGGACCTGCTCCTCGCGGGCGCCCCGGGCCACGGCCTGCTCCACCGGCACGGGCTCCGGCGCGGCGGCCCGCTCCTGCTCCAGCGCCTTGCGTGCCCGGTAAGCCACCTGCCGGTCGCGCTTGTTGTTGTGCTGGACGCAGAACTTGGGCGGCGGACCCGGCTTGCCCTCGGGGCGCGGTGCGCGGGCATTGGTGCATTCGGGGTAGTCACAGTCCGGGCCGCCGTACCCGGCCTCCAACAGCTTCCTGGCCAGCCACTCGTCGTCGGCAGCCGCGAGTCCCGGCCGGGTGGTCGTGGTGGTCATCGTGTGGTGCCGTCCTCAGTCCTCGTCGCGATGGACGATTGTCGGGTCGGCCACGGGGCGTCCGGACTCATATGTTGCCTCTCCGCCGTCGTAGTCGCCCCCGTGACGCGTCACGATCGCTTCGACCTCTCGGTGTCGTTGTTCCAGGCCGGCGACCTCGACGTCCCGCGCGGCCAGGAGCCGCCACTGAGGCGTCACTTCTGGATCCGGCTCGCTGATACGGGTCACGTAGTCCGCCAGCTCGCTCGCGCATGCCTCAGCGCTAGGCCGGTCCGGGAAGTACGCCCAATGCGTGTAGGGGATCGTGCCGCTCATCGCCGCTCTCGTCTCTCGCCCGGTGCCTCAGCCGTAGTGCCGGCCGAGCAGGATCGCCGCCACGATCAGCGGCGAGCAGATGCCCAGCAGGTTGATCAGGTCCATGACCGGTCCGTCCCCGCCGCCTCGCCACCGCCGCCGTGCCGCCATCTGGTCGCCAGTGGAGGGCCACCGTGCAGGGCACGGGTGGTTAACGTCGCGTCCTGGGTGTCCTCACTTCTCGGCAGCCCGGTCGGTTCCAAACGCGGTGTGCCAAGCGCGCATCAGGTCACGGTGCGTCATCTCAGAGACGCGGTCTCCTGCCATGGCCGCCATGAGTGCACAGGTGAACGCGTCGCGGGCCTCCGAGAAGGGGCCACCCTTTGACCACGTGTGATCAGTGGCCGTCTCGCACGCCTCAGCGGCGTCACTCCAGTCGGCGAGCCCAGTCCCGGGTAGCGCAGCATGCGCTTCCTCCACGTCAAGTTCCCAGTTCGGGCCCAGCGCATAGGCAGCGATCTCCTCCGCCTGCTCCCGGGTGAGGCGGGCAGCCTGCTGAAGGACGACAACCACGTTCCGCCAGTTCTTGCCGAGCAGCAGGGCGAGATCAGCATCGGTGCAGTTCTCCGGGTCGGCGACACGAGCGTGCTGGGCCAGGACCTCGTTGACTCGCTCGTCCGGATCGCTGATCCCGTCGAGACGGGAGTCCAGGTAAGCCCTGTGGGCCGTCGTCCGGATATCGCGTGTGCTTGGGTCGCTCAGCTCGTAGCTCATGGTCGACGTCCTCAACTTCTTCTTGTCGATGATTTCGGCGGCCCGGTCCAGCACGCCGCCGGTACCTTCCACGCCCTCGTCGATGGCTTGGTGCGCGGCGTCCTTGCGTGTAGGGGATCGTGCCGCTCATCGCCGCTCTCGTCTCTCGCCCGGTGCCTCAGCCGTAGTGCCGGCCGAGCAGGATCGCCGCCACGATCAGCGGCGAGCAGATGCCCAGCAGGTTGATGAAGTTCATGACCGGTCCGTCCCCGCCGCCCCGCCACCGCCGCCGTGCCGACATGACCTGCCCCCTGGCTTCTTCCGGGGCCCCGGGGCCCCACGGTCCACTCGTCCGCAGCGCGGATCCCGCCCGGCGGGCGCCGGGTTCCTCCCGCACGGTAGAGGACCGGTGTGGAGAATACAACTCAACTCAAACACGACGAGAGTTGAGTCTGAATTACGCGAGTCGGAATGTGCTTTGAACTGCGGTCATCTGCTGTGCGCCTCTCAGAAGCGTGATGTGTATTCCCGGCCCCCTTACCCCTGTATGGGGGTCGATGTGCTCAGATCGGCCTGTGTCGCTGCGGTGCTGAAGTCCGGGCCGCCGGGGGCCGCTGAACTGGTTGAAATCCGGACGGTGTGGTGTCGGTCCTGCGTCGGGTCCTGATTCCGGATACTCTCTGCTTAGCCGGAATCAGGAATCGCAGGGGACACGACAAGCGGCGTCCGCAGGTATCCGGCCCGTGCAAGAACTTCTGTGAGACGGCCTGAGAGGAGCGGGGGAGCAGATGACGGTGAGGATCTGGCAGCCGGTGCCCGACGAACCGTGCGACAGCACCGCCCGGCACATCCCGCACCGCAACTGGCGCGGCACCGAGTGCGGCGTCTGCCCCGGCGTCCCCGCCGTCCCCGCCGCCAAGACCCGCCGTACGGAGCCGGCCTCATGACCGCATGGGACCTGGATGAAGCGGAAAGCGGCGACTGGGGCAGCCCGGACGGCGAAGACGGCTGGGTGCAGGACCTGGTCAGGGAGCTCAAGCGGTCGATGCCGCCCGACGGGCTGCTGGGCCTCGACCTGGCCGCCGACGATGACCTGCTGGAGCTGCGCTACCTGCGGATCTCCACCGGGCACCGCGGCGACGGACACGCCACCCGCGTGCTCACGCGGCTGTGCGCGGAGGCCGACACCCGCGGCCTGGTCCTTGCCTGCACCCCAACCGACGAGTTCGGCGCCGACCGGACCCGTCTGGAGGACTTCTACCGCCGTCACGGCTTCGCCCCCGCCGACCCGGCACACCGGCTGTCCGAGCACACCTGGCAGCGCCCCCGCACCGCGACCGAGGAGTCCGCAGCATGACGTCGAGCGAACTCGTCCCCACTGGGCGCGGCCGCGCCACGGCCGTCCGGCGCCGGCGCCGCGCCGAGCCGGACATCGTCTCCCCGGCCGGCGAGCGGATCTCGGCCTCGGCGGCCCGCAAGCTCACCGACTCTGTCCCCCGCAACTCCCGCAATGCCCGGGCCAGCCGCTGGCGTTCCTACGCCCAGTGGTGCGCCACCTACGACTGGGCCGAGGACGAGCCCAACGCGGTGCTGTCCTACCTCTCCGACCTCGGCGACTGTGGCCAAACCGCGAACTCGATCGAGGCCCACTTCAGCACCCTGCGCGCGATGCGCGCCATCCAGGGCGTTCCGCTGTCGGACAAGGAGGTCAAGGCCTGCCAGCTCGTCATCCGCCACCGCGCCGGCGAGGAGGCCGACGACCCCCTGGTGGAGCCCGGCCCGCTCCAGGCCGACGCCGTCACCCTGGACGAACTGCGCCTCATGGTGCGCACCCTGGACCGCACCACCGTACGCGGCAAACGGGACGCCGCCGTCCTGCTCATCGCCTGGTGGATGGCCGCCCGCGCCTCCGAGCCCGCCCGCCTCAACCTCCACGACGCCAAGATCCGCACCGTGCAGATCGAGGACGAGGACGGCCGCAAGCGCCCCCACCAGGCCCTGATCATCAAGATCCGCCGCTCCAAGGCCGACCAGGCCGCCCGCGGCCAGGAGGTGCGCATCCTCGCCCCCGCCGAGACGGAACTGTGCCCCATCCACGCCCTGCGCGAATGGCTCGACGTCCTCGCCGACGACGGCCAGCTCACCCCCGGCCCGCTGCTGCGCCGCATCGACCGCCACGGCAACATCGGCACCAAGGCCGCCGGCCGCCAGCCCAAGGACGACCGCCGCCGCGGCGGCATCACCGCCGACACCGTCAACCACATCATCAAGGCCACCGCCCGCGCCGCCGAACTGACTCCCACCCCCACCCCCGAGGAGCGCGCCGCCGCAGCCCGGGCGAAGCAGGAGGCGTTCGCGGCCGCCGACGCCGCGCCCACCGCCGAAGAAGCCAACACCATCCTCAAGGCCTGGCGCACCGCCCGGCGCGCGGCCCGCGCCGCGCTCCGCCGCATCACCGGCCACTCCTTCCGCCGCGGCTGGATCCAGCAGGCCCTGGCCGCCGGCAACCCCCCCGAAACGGTCGCCATCCACTCCCGGCACTCCCTGCGCAGCACCGCCTTCGACGCCTACCGCCGCAAGAAGGTCCCCTGGAACCAGAACCCCACCCGCTTCCTGGGCCTGGCCGCCTGACCGGCCGCTCGTATTGCTGCGGCAAGGGGACATGTACGGCGTTGGGGGCTTTACACGGTGCCGACGAAGGCCAGGACGGTACCCACGAGGACGAGAATGAGGCCGGCTGCTTCCGTTGCCCAGCCGTCCACCTTCGCCTCCGCGATGTCGGCACGGTAGCGCTCACCCATCCGAGATTCGAGCGCGGAGCCCTGACCCTGCACTGCGGACAACCGACCGTCCAGCCGTGAGACCTCTGCCCGCAGCCACGCCACCTGGTCCAACAGAACGTTCACGACCTGCCGCTGGGAAGCGTCCTCGGCGAGGACGACTCGCACGTGCTCCGTCTCGGCGCCCGCTGCGCCGTCCATGCCCGCAACCACCCGCGGCAGCGTCACGTCCGCTGCGCCGTGCACGGCGGGCACATGCAAGACCCAGTGGACCAGCCTGCAGAGCGATCTGGCGATGCGCCTGGCGCCGGCAACCCGCTCGAAGACTCCGCAGGCACGTGCGGCGACCCAGGCCCGAAGCCCCGGACTATGCGGCGCGTACCGGCCCTTTGTGCGGTAGACGCCCGCCACCGCCACAGCCAGCCCGACAAGCTGACAAATAAACCCCGAAACGATGCATACCACCGCGCAGACGGTAGCAAGGGAAGGGTGGCCGGCGTCGGGGATCAGTGGGGCAGTGGTTGGCGCTGAGAAGGATCTTGAACCTGGCCTCTCACAAACGACCAGTTGGGAGGGGGCTACCGGCCCGCCGCACGGCTGTGTTCTCGCTGGTCGCTTGTCGCAGAAGTCCCTCAGAAGCGGCAGGTTCTGCCACAGAGTTCTGAGAGACCTTCTGACCTGCGGTGGCGCTCAAGATCCTTCTCAGCGCCAACCGCTGTACGCCTGCACCCCAAGGCCGAGGGCGGCGGCGATGTTGGTGCGGCCGTCCTGGCGGTGGACGCCGATGGCGAGGTTGCGCAGGCTGGCCATGGTGCGGGGCAAGTGAGCGGTGCGGATCTTGGAGTCGTCCTCGCGGAAGGTGCGGTCGCGGACGTGGTGCAGCAGGTTCTCGAATTGATTCAAATTCCGAGAACTCGACACAAAACACCAACCTATCACCCAGAAGCTGTTTAGTTACGTGAGCCACGCAATAAGAATGGCAGCTCCAGCAATGGCAACTATCGCCAACCCGGCCCATTTGACCAAACCGCCGAGCCAGTAATCCCAATCCTGCCAGAACCAATACTCGTGCTCAGCTCTACGGTCGGCTCGAATGGCCTTCTTTCTCAACCGTTCCTTATCCTTTCTCCGACTCCATTCATCTACCGCAGCTTGATACTCCAGTCTCTCGGCCTCTGATCTTGCGTGCACAACCCACCAGTCTCCGCTGATGTCTGGGTCGCGCAGGCCCCAGACAAGGAGGGCACTCTTAGCCTCTTCTTTTGTTGGATAGGACTCATCTCCCCACACTTCTACTTTCTTACCCACCAATTTATATGCTGCACCTGTGCCACTCCCGCGCCCCCCTCGAAGACTTAAGTAAACGTATCCTCGAATAAAGAACATATTACCCTTAGGGGCTCCCTGGCTCGCGTTTTTGTTCGCCATTCAGACACTCCTTTAAGCGCTTACCGGTCGAGCCCGCCAGGAGCGGGCCCGCCTTTTCCTCTCCTTAATGCCCGCCAGGAGCAGACTCAATCGCACCAGGAGTGCACTCCATGACCACCCCGACCCCAGGGTGTTTGTGTAATTGAGATTGGTTCGGTTCGCGCGTGACGTGACGTCATGTCCCTCGGCGGACCCGGGAAGCAGCGCAGGCACGGCCCCGATGATCATGTGGGTGTCGAGTCCGTTGATCACCGAGTGAGCCCGTGCCTGCCTCTGCATCTTCCCCCATGCCCGCCGCGCTGGAGCAACTGGCCGTCTTTGCCCAGTTCAGGGCACTAATGCCGGGTGCAGGCAAGTTAGGCAAGTGCGACTTGGTATGCCAGCGCGGCGTCGTACGACTTGGCATGTCCGAGGAAGGTGTTTCGATCGAAATACTTCCTGGACTCGCGTTCGGCGCTGGCCAGCAGGTCCATGAAGTGGTTCGGTCGAACCGCTTCCTGCACTCATGTTCGGCGCGTCCCAATGTCGAGTGGCCGGCGCCCGACCGGAACCCGGACACCGGCCTGGCGCAGCCGACGGGAGATGGTGCTGGGGGTGACACCCAGCACCGCAGCAATGAGATCGCACCCGTCACCGTCGATGGATTCACCGGCGTCGCGGGTGACGATCGCTGACGTGGCCTCCGTCAGCAGACGTACGCTGATGCCGCGTTGTTGTCCCATTCCCCTTCCAAGTTCCCCTTGACGCCTGGGGGAATGACAGCGATGAGATAGCCGGTCTGTCCGGTCTCGGACCAGAGGTACACGGTTTTACTTCCCCGGTTATACACAGATGTGGTGTTGTTGCGGTATTCGCCGGGGAAGTCCCAGGCACCGCATGCGCTGTCTCCGGCCCACCGTTCATAGAGCCAGCCACCGCCATTGGAGTACCGATAGAAGCAGGCGTAGTTGAAGCGGCAGTCATCATATGACTGCGTTGCGGCGGAGGCTGAACCCGCCATCGGCAGCATGAGCGATGCTAGTGCGGTCGTGAGGACTGTGATTTTCTTGACCATCTGTCCCTTCTCTCTTGCCTGCGGTCAAAAGATTGCCACTTCTCTAAGCGCCTTCTCATCTGGATTCGGGTGTGAGTTTCTCTCTTGTGCTCTGGTTTTCGGGCTGCTCGTTGATCAGGTCCACAGCGCAGGCGTATTGTCTGGTGTTGCCCGGGGGCGGCTCATAAGCGCCAGGGCGCCCCCCCGGCCACGGCCATCGCTGCGATCTTCTTACGCATGTGACTCCTCTGCCATAGGACACAAGCAGAGCCGTGTTCTCCGACAGGCGGCCTGATCAGAGCCTGACGGCCTGGAGCGGGTGGGACAACAGCCCACGGCTGTCCCGGACATCGCAATCCTGTCCGAACTGGTCATGGTCCTTTCCGGTATTGATTGGACCGGGCGGACGACCGGATTCCGTCCCACCTCTACCTGTGAGGCCTCGACCTACCGCATCGTGGGGCGACGGCTCATGTGCCCAACGTGCCTGAACGACCCCCAGATATCCCGTTAGGCACGTACCGCTGAGGACTACTTGCCTCACATACCTTCTCCGAACTAGGCACGGCGGCTCTGGCCGTGCCGGTCGTGCGCGGTGTCGGCGACAGTGCGGAAGGCTCGGAGGCGCGCCTCCTTCAAAGCAGCAAGTCGTGCAAGGGCCTCGGGATCTTCGGCCAGAGATGCTGGAAGTTTGGTGTCTTCACTTAGCTGCGCCCCGACCAACTGTTCGACCGTGAGGCCCCACGTACCCTCCAGATTGGCGCCGCGAAGGTTGGTGAGGCCCAGCTGGGAGTACCGCAGCAGTGCCCCCTGCAAGTGCGCGCCTTCCAGGACTGCAATGCCTAGATCAACATGACAAAGGTTCGCCTTCTCCAGGTGAGCACCTGCCAGCCTGGCCCCTTGCATGCGAGCCTCAAACAGGTCTGCCCTCTCCAGGTGTGCCCCGTTCAGTTGTGCGTTGCGTAGATCGGTTCGCCTCAGGTCTAGCCGGAACGGTTCGTCTCGGTCCTGAGGGCGTCTGACAAGCACGGACAGTGCCGCCTGTACCGGCTCGCTCGGACGTGGACGGACACTAGCCTCAGGCTTCGGCCGGAGGAAACCAAGCAATCGCATGGAGACGTAGCGGCGCAATCGCTTCGGGACACGCGTGAGGACTTTCCGCCAAAGCCTTCGGTGGGCCGGCACGGCCCTGGACTTGCCCCGGTCAGGAGCCGGAGCGTGCTCACGAATGAAGGCGGCGAGGACCTCCACGATAGTGGCATGGTCCTTCGCCGAGTCCCGCATGATCCGTTCCAGCGAGTAGATGCCCCCGAGCTGCTCGACCGCCTTGGCCGAGGCAATCTGACCGATGGCCCTGCTGAACCGGTCGGTAACCTGGCCCTCGCGCGTCAGCTCCGCCTGCTCCCGGTCCCTGGCACGCGTCTGCTGCAAGGTGTGGTGGGTGTAGCCCAGGCCAGCCGCCACCAGTAGGCCAGCACCGAGCGCCGTCAGAGCCGTGCGCATCCCCGACACTGTGGTGCCCTGTGCCGGCGAGAGGTCTTCGTTCAGGTAGTGGTCATCGAGCCACCACGGCACTTGCCACAACACCACCGTGAACAGGACCGGCACGCCCACTGCGGCGACCGCCACCAGGCCCCATCGAATCAGACGGGGCAGCCTCGACCGCTTCGACTCCATACCGACAAGCACAGCGGGCTCGCTCAACCGGACGTAACACCCACACCGCTGGAAGTGCAGGATGTACCCGAACGTCAGCACCGGTGCTCTCTGGGTCTAGTTCGGTCAACATGCCTGAAGCCCTCTGGCGACCCCAGATAACGCTACGGCCTGCGGGCCCAGGGGATTGCGGGAGCGTCCGGGGTGCGAGGTGGGGCGCCGGTGGGCAGGGGCGTGTACCCCCTGCGCCGTCAGACCACAGGGGGCGGTTGCGGTGGCTGGGCCTGGCCTGCTGCGTTCGTCGACGTCCGGGTTGCGCCTGCGACAGCCGCCATGTCGCCAGGATCGCTACGCCGTAGAACGAAGATTTTGACCAGGGCGAGCAGGCTCGGGCCGCAGAGGAGGGTGGACAGCCACCAGGACTCCGGAGCCACGTACACGCCGCTCCCGAGCATCGCCAAAGCGACCACCGCACCGACAACGAGTTCTGTCACGTGCCGACGGTGCGCGCGCTGCTGCTGCCGTTCTACCTGCTTCTGCTGCGCTGCCTCGCGTTGCATCTCCAGACGGACCATCCGCTCACGGTGCTCGCGGCGTAGTGACGGCTCCATCGCCGCCATGGCTGCCGCGAGGTGGGCAGCGTCCAATTCTTTCCACTGCATGGCCACTTGCAGCGCTGCGGAAATGACCGGGTCATTCTCCGGCCTGGGTTCGGCGGGCAGTCGTTCGTCCGTCGTCACCGGTTTGCTCCCCCGTCACCGCTTGTCGCCGGGCTGGAGTCGTGTTCGAGGCCCTCCGGCGGGGGGCCGAGTCGCACGAACAGCCGAGCCAGGGTGTTGTTGATCGTCTCAGCCGTCTCCGCGGCAAGGTGCCGTCGCTGCTCTGGTGGCAGGTCTGCGTAGTAAGCCTCGGCGTCGTTGAACTGGTCGCCGTCCGAGTCCCGTTCTGCTGCTCTTCCCGTAGCCTCTCGGGCCGCCGCAGTGAGCAGGTCCACGAGAGCAGAAGCAGAGTGTGCCTCGCTCGTGTAGTACCCCATGTTCGACAGAATGCTGTCGTGTTCGGCCAAGACCCGGCGATAGAAGTCATACCGCGCTGCGGCCGGATGCCTGGACAGAATGGACAGGTGCCGCAGGTCGTCAACTGAGGAGGCGACAGTATCCGCCTCGCCAGGCTGAGCCCCGTCATGTGTCGCCGCCTCGGCCCCATCAGATGACGGCGGGCGAGCGGGTCCCGAGTTGTCCCGGACGGGGTGGCCGTACTCGCCGGGCTCCAGCATTTGCAGTCGTCTGATGGTGACCGGTTTGCCGCGCAGCTTCGCCAACGCCCGGACCGTCAGCGCGTGCAGCTTGTTCAGCAGCACAGGCCTCGCCCCCCCCTAGGCCACGGCAGATGTGGAACGTCGAGCCTACCGGCGTGATCCTCGTCAAGGGGAGGTTTCCGGCGGGACGGTCAGAAGGGCAGGCCGACCACTTTTTGGTGCGCTTCTCCAAGGACATACTCGGCCCGTTGCTCCGGGTCGAGTGTTTCCGGGAAGTGATCGAGCCTCGCGACCAGGTCGGAGATGTACGCCTCGACGCGGGCGACACCGTCAGGATTCTGCCTGCGCATCCGGGCGAGCGCCTTGTGGACCTGCCCAGCCCGCAGGCGCGGGACGGTGTATATCGGGTGCGTGGCCGACAGGTTGAGGTCGTTCAGGGGCAGCTCCTGGCCGACCTGGGCGGCGATGAGCTCGTACGCGGCGATGATGCGTCCGCAGACGTATCCGGGGGTGCTGCGGCTGTCGTTGAGTGGCACGGGATCTCCTGATCGCATCGATACGGGGGCCGGTGCCCTGCTCGGTTGCGGGGCACCGGGATGCCGTTCTTTCGGATCTGATCCTCACCTCAGCCGCCGGGCCGAGCTTTCGACCGCGCCGACGCCGCGCGGTGTGCCACATGCTTACTTCGGATACTACCGCCGTGCACCGACACAGCCGGGCCGGCTGCCTGGTCCCGAGCGGTCATCCGGCAGGACGGGGGCCCGTACACGGCGGCGCTCATTCCAAAGCCGCTGGCAGGTCGTCTCATTGCGAGGAATCCGTGGGAAGCGGATGGCCGCCGTCCAATCGCGAAGCAGAGTGCCCGCTACCCGTTATTGGTTGTACCGACGTTCCCCGCGACCGGAGATGGTCGGCCCTGAATCAGTGACCGAACGCTTCCGGTAGTGACGGCCAGTGGCCACCGGCTGAAGCAAAGGGTTGTCAGCCGGCGGGCACCAACGCGGCGTCGTACTGCTCGACTGCCCAGGGCAGCACCACGCAGGAGAGCAGGAACCAGTCGCTGTAGCGGTACAGATCCCAGTCACGCACCGGGAAGTGGAACTCGGAGGCCGTGAACTCCTCCAAGGACTCACCAAGGGGCCGGTCGGCGTCAACGCGGCCCTCGAACCGGCCCAGCGTGCGCATCAGAGCCGCCTCGCTGTCGAACTCCGCCCAGGCGAAGTCCGACCACAGCCACTCCTCGGCGTCCTCGGCCCGGATGTGGTCGTGCGTCTTCACCGCCTCCGCCACGGCCTGCCGCACATAGGCACGGGCCCGGTCTGCGGAGTACTCCTTGACCTCACTGCCCGAGCCAGGGACCAGCTTCCCCGCCCAGTGGACGGGGTCGATCCGCTCGTTGTTCGGGCTCGGCCGGAAGAAGTCGAGCATGTCGTCGACGCGGGTGAACGACCAGCAGCCCAACCCGCCGCGCAGGACCAGCACCCCCGGCCACGTGATGACCTCGCACCACTCCCACGACGCCTTCGGGAACCGGAAGGAGAGGTGACGGTGCACGCCGTCGTCCTTCACCACGGTCATCGTGGCGCCGTCGACCTCGGAGGCGAAGCGCTCCTTCGCCTTGGCCATCTGCTTCTTCAGCTCGCCGTACGGATCGATCTCGATCACCCAAGCCATCCCATCTGCCAGGCCCGCGCCGGATGGCGGGTCTCGGGAAGTACAACGACCCCCTACGGTGCGGGTGCCGGGTATCCGCGAGCCGGGCACCGGAGGCGGGCGCCGGCGTCAGTCCGGCGGCAGCACGAGGCAGTCCGGCGGCAGCACGAGGCAGACGCACGCACACCAACAGGGCCAGAGCCCACGCGGATGTGCATGGCTGCGCTCACGTCGCCGCGCGCATCATGTTCCAGATCACGCGCTCGGCCGCCTGCTCCTCGTCCTGGTCTACCTTGACGCTCTCCCAGCCCAAGCCCTCGGCGTACCGCAGCACCCCGGACAGCGTCTCGTGGTCGGCGCCGCCGCGCGGGCCCTCGAAGGGCGAGATCAGGACCGGCGACAGCGACCGCCGCACCCAGCGGGCGACGGTGGCCTCGTCCCCCTCGGGCATCCACGGGTAGTAGGGCACTCGCCCCAGTTCGCCCAGCGCCTCCGTGAGCGCTTCGAACTCCGGGCCGGGACGCGGCCCGGCCGCCCGGTCGAGCGCGTCGGCGAACGCGGCGAGCAGCGCGAGGTCCGCTTCGGCCACCTCAATGGCGGCCAGGTGCATCAGGTTGCCACCGTCGGGGCCCACCAGCAGCAGGATGTTGGGCGGGTACTCCTCCGTTCCGTCCACCAGTTCCTCCGTCCCCTCGGGCAGCGCGTCGCGCACCCGCCAGTACGCCTCGAAGACGTCCTCGATGGGCGCGCCGGGGATCGACACCCCCTCGCTGTCCCGGTAACCCATCAGCACTCCCTCATGGTCCAGGACCATGTCCATTCGGAGCCTCAGGAGCAACTCGTCCAGTTCGTACAGGCCGGCCAGGGCGTCCGGTACAAGGGGCAGCAGCAAGGTGCGGGTGGGGATGCGGCTCGGCGGCGGTGACTGCTGGGCGCCATCGCGGGTGCGGTCGTTCGCCCGCATCGCCTCGGTGTACCGCGCGCCGGTGGCCCGGCTCTGCTCTCGGATCTCCCGGGTGCGCTTCCGCGACTTCCTGGGCTGGCTCGTAGGCATGTCTGACTCCGTACAGCAGCGCGCCTCACGCACACGCCGCTCTGAAGGCAGGCAGTTTCAGGTGCACGATGCGTCGAAGGACGGCTTGGCCTACCAACGAGGACCCCGGCGTGAGCGGAAGACCCCCTTCAGCGGTCGGCGGTCGTGGCCGCCTGCCCGGCAGCATACCGGGCCCCCGGCGGCAGCACGAAAGGTCAGCCGGCGGCCTTGGACCACTGCAGCTCCCGGGTACGGCGTGCTACACGCCATCCTGGCCGCAGCTATACGAGCCTCTCCTCGACTCACCAGGATCTTCTGTGTGCTGGCTACGCAGTCTCGGGAACCCGCAGCACGGGACGTTCGGGATCATTCCAGTCGATGTCGTACTCCACGTTGTCCGCCCAGCTGCGCCAGCCGTGGATCGAGGAATCGAAGTAGGAGTGCAGCCTGACGGACTTGATCCTGGCGGGACGCCGCAGGGAATCCCAGGCGAGCACGTCGATCACAGGGTGGTCGGCGATGAGCGCCCATCCCGGGGCTGCGATCCGTCGGGGCCAGTAGGTGGGGATGTCGACAATGAAGTAGGGCGGGCTGTCGCTCTCCACTTTCCAGGTGAAGACCACACCCGCCTGCTGCCCGGCTGGCACCTGCCGCGTCCTGACCACGGTGGGTGGGACCTCCGGGGCCCGAGCCGCGTCGTAGGCGGGATGGAGCCCCTGCTGGCTCCTGCGGTGCTCCGCACGGCCAACGTCCAGTTCCTCGACGTCGCGGCGGAATCCGGCACCGATCTGCTGGGTGACCCATTTGGCGATGGTGTCTCGGGCTTCGGCAGTCCTCACATCCGCGAGGTTAGACGACGACAACGCAGCTCGTAGCGAGTTCAACGGGCCGAGGACACGGATCGCCAAGACGCTGCACCTGCTGCGCGTGGTCGACCCGGTGGACGACACCTACCGCAGGCAGATGAACCGGCAGCTCACCGTGCAGGAGTCGAGGCACAAGCTGGCCCGGGACATCTGTCACGGCAAGCGCGGGCAGATCATGCAGGCGTACCGCGAGGGACAGGAGGACCAGCTCGGCGCGCTCGGCCTGGTCCTGAACGCAGCCGTGCTGTGGACGACCCGCTACCTCGACGCCGCCGTGGAGGAGCTGCGGGCCCTGCCCGCCGAGGAGCGGGAGTACGACGTCCTGGACGAGGACGTCGCCCGGCTTTCGCCGCTCAAGCACGCCAACCTCAACTGCCTGGGCCGCTACAGCTTCCGGGCCACCGTCCCGGCCGGCGGGGGCTTGCGTCCGCTGCGTGACCCGGCCGCGGGCGGTCTGGACGAGGATGACGAGCAGCCGTGAGGCTGGCGCGGGGCGTCTCCATGCGGCCCTGCGGGTCGTTGACCGGGTGAGACGCCGGGCCGGGGAGGGCCTGGCCGTGAGCGCGAGGAGGGGTGTCCGGGTGGCGCGGTCGTTAGGGGTGTCGCTGGCTGAGGCGTATCCGCAGGTCGTCGCGATGTGGCTCCAGGAGCGCAACGGCGGGCTGACGCCGCAGAAGGCGACGCCGAAGATGCAGGTCGCGGTGTGGTGGCGGTGTGCGGCCGGGCACGAGTGGGAGGAGAACATCTCCACCCGCACCACGCTGCCAAAGTGGAAGAACGGCGACGTCGCCGCCTGCCGCGAGTGCGTCGGCTACCGGGTCTCCTACACCTACCCGGTGTGCGGGCACACCGCGATGGTGACCCCGGAGGCGGCGGCGAAGAAGCACCCCCGGTGCTGGAAGTGCCAGCAGCAGTGGTGGCAGGAGAACGAGCCGCGGATGAAGGCGGAGCTGTCCGCCGCGGCGAAGGCCGCCGCCGGTCGCGCCGCCGAACTGCTCGATGCCGTGCCCGTACCGCAGGAGGTTCCGGCGCCGCTGGCGACGGAGTGGCGGTGGTGGGCGGCCAAGCATCTCCAGGGCGCCATCGCCGCCGAGGAGGTCATGGGCAAGCAGGGAAGGCGCGACCAGGTCCTGGCGCAGGTCGCCCGGGCCGCCGCGACGCTGCTGCCCTCGAAGGAGGCGGCCGGCCGCGCTGCCGCCGGTGAGGGGCAGGGAGTGCTGCGGCTCCTCGATCAGGCGCACTGGGCCGAGGGCTGGCTCCACCAGCTCACCGGACGCCGCCCCCGCCCAGTGGAAGCCGAGCACCTGGAGCTGGTGGCGTGGCAGCTGGGCGATCTGCTGGCCACCTGGTCCCAGGAGGCCGCCCAGGACGTTGCGGCAGACCGGGCGGAGGGAGGTCGCCCGCCTACCACCGCCGAGCTCACGCGGAGCCTGACGCGGGTGGCACTGTCCATGAAGGAGGAGCTTTTGGAGGACAGCGTGCTGGCGCCGTACGCCCGCGCCTACAGGGAGCTGCGGCTGCCCGTGGTGCCGGACGGCAAGGGCCGCTACGGGCGCCTGGACGTGGTGATCTGGATGCCCGGACTCCCGGACGTCGTGGTGGAGATCGACTCCGCGCCGAACGCGGCGTCCGCGCAGAAACTCGCCTTCGCCCGCGACGCCGGCGCCTACCCGCTGTGGGTCCGCTTCGGCTCCGGCGGCATCGAGAAGATCGACGGCGTGATGGTCCTGGACATCCGCGACGCTGTACGCGGCGTGTGCGAGGCGGGAAGCGCCTGAGCATGGCCAGGGGCCCGGCCGGAGGTCCGTCACGTCCTCCGGCCGGGCCCCTGGAGCGTAGGGCGCGGTTCAGGGGCGGGGCGGCAGGGTGGCGGCGTCGGTTCGGGAGAGGACGAGGTCGCTCATCTCGGTGACGGGCCCGTGCCACCGGATCGCGGGTGCGGGCCGTGCGAGGGCGGCCGGGTAGCTGCCTGCGGCGTAGTCGTTGGCGAGCCGGTAGACGTGAAAGCCGTGCTCGCACAGGGGTCCGAGGACGTCGTCGACGGCCTGGCCCTGTTTGGCCAGCAGTCTGGGGGTGACCTCGATGACCAGCTCGGCGTCGTCGCTCAGCCGGGGCAGGAGCGGGGCGAGCCCGCGCACGGCCGCCCCCTCGCCGCCTTCGACGTCGAGCTTGATCAGGCGGGCGGCGGCGAGTTCCTCTTCGGTAAGCAGGTGGGGCAGCGGTGCCGCGTCGGCCTCGAAGGAGGCTTCCACGGTGCGTGGGCGGACGGTGGTGGTGCCGCCGAGGTTGGTAGAGCGCTCCAGGTAGAAGGTCATCCGCCCGGCAAAGTCCGAGACGGCAGCGTTGACGGTGCGGACGTTGGCGCACCCGTTGGCCGCGAGGTTCGCCGTCAGCGCCCGGTGGAAGGCGGGGGACGGCTCGATGGCGACGACCCGGCCGGTGGGACCGACGAGCCGGGAGGCCAGCACTGTGAAGTAGCCGGTGTGCGCGCCCGCGTCCACCACCAGGTCCCCCGGAGTGAGGCGGGCGCGCATCCAGGCGGTCAGGTGTGGCTCCCACGCGCCGAACAGCCACAGATAGCGCTGGATGACGTCGCTGGTCACCACGGGGAAGACCGCGCCGTCCCCGGTGCGGGCGGTCGCCGTGAGCGGATGGTGCTTGAGGTGGTCGCTCAGCCGGGTGGCCATTTGCGGCTTGCCGAGACGACCGGGCGCGTACCGCACATACGCCCGCAGAGCACGCAGCAGGGGCGGAGGGATCACGGGGTGACCTCCTGGGTCGAGGGGCGGCCGATCCGGCCGCACGGCGAGGGGTGAGGGTGGCAGGCTGGGCGGAAGGAGTGCCTCACGGGCGAAGGAGGAGCGCGGGTGAAGACGGCAGCGGCTGGGCCGGTGGTGTATCTGCTGGTCGGGCTGACCGGGTCGGGCAAGACCACGTACGCCAGGCGGCGGCTGGAGCCAGCCGGGGCGGTGCGGCTGTCGGTGGACGAGCGGGTGCACACCCGGCACGGCCGGTACGGCGTGGACTACCCGGAGCGGGACTACTTCGCGCTGGAGGCCCCGGTGGTCGCCGAGGTCCGCGCCGAGCTGGTCGAGCGGGTCGCGGCCGGGCAGGACGTTGTGCTGGACCACGGACTGTGGCTGCGCTCGGCCCGGGATGAGTGGAAGAAGCTCGTCGAGGAGGCCGGCGGGCGCCCGCGGCTGCTGTACTTCCCCGTCCCTCGCGAGGAGCTGCTGCGGCGTCTTCAGGAGCGCAACCAGCGCGAGGACGGCAACGCGCTGACCGTCACCCCGGAGGCGCTGGATGACTTCTACGCCCGGTTCGAGCCCCCTCACGACGAGGGCGAGGAGATCATCGAGCCCGGCTCCTTCTGACTCGCCGCGGGCACCGGGGGCCGCCACGTGGCGACCAGCCGCGTCGCCTCCGCCGCCCACCAGCCGGGAATCGCCGTCAGCGAGACGGGCCGGAGGTTCAGGCGCGGGGAGTCGACGGCGATCCGGCCGCCGTGCCGCGAGAGGTGGTCCAGTAGGCGCCGGGCTTCGGCGAGCCGGGCCGGGGAGGCGGTCTTCCAGGTGCCGTCCGCCGAGTGTTCCGCCCGCCGCTCGACGTCCTGCCGTACGCCGTCGCGCCACTTGAAGTGGTGGACCAGGACCGGGGGCCGGTTGGCGGGGCGGTGGCCCTCGGCGCGGTGGTTGCCGGACGCCACCGCGACGCTGGAGTGCGCGAGCACGATCTTGCGGGGGTCGCCGCGCAGCAGGTGGTGGGTGAGGAACCCGCCGAGCGGGTAGGCGGCGTCCAGGCCCGCTTGCGGGTCCCAGCCGGTCAGGGCGCCGTCGGCGGCCAGGCGGTCGAGCATCAGCCCGCCCACCGTGCCGGTGCCCGACCGATCCGCCTCGGCCAGGACCTCGGTGAGCGGGGCGGGGTAGGCGTGGAACTCGTCGGAGTCGGCGAGCAGGTGCCAGCCGTCGCCGGCGTGCTCGCGCAGGGCGTCCCGCAGTTGGGGGTTGGTGTGCTCGTGCCACGGCCCGCAGCTCACGGCGGTGGGGACGATTCCGAGTTCGCGGCAGGCGGCCTGCACCTGGTGGCGCCGCTCGGCGTCGACGTGCTCGGGGAAGTGGAAGGCCAGGTGGAACCGCTCGATGCCCAGGGTGCGGTAGTGGTGCACCCAGGCGGTCAGCAGGGCGGGTTCCACGGGGCCGACGACGGCGATCAGCGGGGGCAGGGCGGGCACGGTTGGAGCTCCTTCAGCTCGGTGAGGAAGGCGGTCTGCTCGGCGGACGTGGGCACGCCGAGCGCGGGGGCCGTGTACGGGGCGGGCCGGGGCAGCGGAGACCAGGCCAGGTCACGCAGAAGGTCGGCCAGGGCGGCGCCGTCGCCCGGCGGGAACAGGCGGGCCCAGTCCTGCCCGGCGAGGGCCTTGGTCAGGTGCGGATCGTGGTCGGAGACGATCAACGGGACGCCCAGGCGTACAGCGTCGATGACCAGCCCGGACTCCTTGCCCACCCCGGTCCGGCGGGCCACGAGTGCGGCGTCGCAGGCGGCGTAGACGGCGCGGATCTGGGTCTCGCTCGCCGGGCCGGGCAGGGTGTGCAGCCGCACGTAGGGCAGGGCGCCCCACCGGTGAAGCACCTCGTGTTCGAGCGGCGTCCCGGCGACCAGCAGGTGCACGGGGACGTCGAGCCGGGTGAGGGCTGTGTCGACGACATCCGTGTCCTTGTAGGGCCACCAGCCGCCGACCAGGCACACGGCCGCCTCCGCTGCCGGGATGCCGAAGGTGTCCCGGGCCCGTACGCGTTCGGCGTCGGTGAGCCGGTCGCCAGGGTCGGCGACGGCGAACGGCCGCACCGCGACGGGCAGGCGGGGGAAGGCGGCGGTCAGCTCGTCGCGTACAGCGTCGGTGGGGGCGAGCACCCGCACCCGCCGCTCGCCGCGGCGGGCCATGCGGCCGGCCAGCCGCAGCACGGTGTCCTCGGTGGTGACGAGTTCGTGGACGAACCGGGTATGCGGCCCGCCGAGCAGCCCGGCGGCGCCGTGCAGGGCCTCGCTGGCGCTGAGCACCACCACTGCGGCCCTGTGCCCCGCGATGCGGCGGCCGGCGCGGATACAGGCGGCCTCCGCCAGGCAGCGGGAGACCAGCGTCACCTGGTGCGGGAAGCGGCGTACGGCCGTGGGCCAGCGGCGGGAGGCGAACGCCCGCCGCCCGGCCGCGGCCACCACCGTGGCGGCGATGCTGCCCGCCGCGAGCACGGCGGGCACCACCCCGGCGGGGCCGGTGACGCGGACCCCGGCCGCCCCCAGGGCAGCCCAGGTCCCGGCTGCGATGCCGTACGGGGCGGCCACCACGGTGTTGTGGTGCGCGGTCGCGAGCGCGGTCAGGGTGCGGTGGCGGTGCCCGCCGAGGCGGTGGGCGCCCGGCTCGACGAGCACCAGGGGCACGGCGGTCATCCGGCGATGGCCTGTTCACCGTGCCCGGTGGTGAACCGGGCATACAGCCATGCGGGGTCGTTGAGCTTGTCGAACAGGGCGGGGGCGCGAGCCGCTTCGTGGGCGAAGGCGACGCCTTCGCGGGCGCCGGAGACGGCGAACTGGGCGAACTCGCCCTCCCCGCTGGCCGTCCAGGCGGCGATCCGCTCGGCGGCCTCGGCGTCGTCCATGCCGTACTCGCTGCCGCGCGAGAGCATCGCGCACTCGCGGAAACCGGCCTTCCAGGCGTGATACGGGGACTGGTTGATCCGGGTGGTGCCGGCGATGTCTGCCACGAACTCGGTGCGGCCGGGCAGCGCGGCCAGCACGTCGACGGCCTCGCCGAGCTGCCGCAGGGCCGAGCGGCGGATCAGCTTCAGTCCGCCGTAGCCGTAGATGAGGCCGTTGAGCGGGTTGCGGGCCCGCCACACCCGCATCGACACCCCTTCCTGAAGGGGCTTGATGGAGGGGAGGGCGAATTCGGTGGCGATGACGAAGTCGGCGTCGGCGAGCAGGAACTGCTCGGCGTCCACGATCTCGGCGGCCAGCCGGTAGGCCCGGCGCATCCCCTGAACTCCGTGCAGCCGCTTGACCTTCACTCCCAGCACCCGCTGGAGGCGGGCGTGGAGCCTGTCCGCGAGCGGCTCGTCGTAGGACAGCATCACCGCGTCGAACAGCGCGGTCATCGCAGGGCCTCCAGGTAGCGGGCGGCCACGGCGGCGGGGGTGAGGTCGGCGGTGGCGGCGTGCGCACGCTTGGCGTGCACGCGGTAGAACTCGCTGTCGGTGGCGAGCCGGGCGGCGATGGCCAGGGCCTGGTCGGCGGTGTCGAAGAGGAGCTCAGGGTCGATGTGCTCGGCCAGCCAGCCGGTGCGTGGGGCGATGACGGGCAGGCCCATGCCCTGGCAGTCGATCACGGACATGGACCAGGGGCAGCCCGCGCGGAACGGCGCGATCCCGAAGTGCGCGCCGGACAGCAGGTTGCGGTAGCGGACGCGGTCGCCTCGGTCGGAGACGAGGGTGACGCGGTCGAGGGCGGCGAGTTCGTCCCGGTGCCGTTCGGGGCTCGGGTCGAGCCGGACGCGCTCCGGGCTGCGCTGGCCGAACAGGTCCATCACCGTTAGCCGTACGGGCGCCTCGACCACCAGGCGGCGGGCCAGGGCGGTGAACTGGGCGGTGCCGTAGTGCGCGTAGAGCCGGTGGTTGTAGACGGCGACCGCCTCCCCGTCTGGCACCGCCACCTCGGCGGGGTCGCGCAGAAGGCGTTCATCGCGCGGGGCGGGCACGACGTGCAGCTTCTCCGCGAGGTCCGCGCCCATCCGCGCGGCGGCGGCTGTCGTCCAGGACGCGGCGGTGGAGGAGTGGACCAGGACGCGGTCGCAGGCGGCGAGCCCGGCGGCGAAGGCCAGCAGGACGCTGCGTCCGAGTCCGCCGTCGTCCAGCGACGGGTCCAGCGTCAGGTTCCCGTCGTCGGCGAAGGAGAACGGCAGGTAGTGGCAGTACCCGGCGATCAGCGCGTCCGTACCGGCTTCCAGCAGCGCGGCCCGGATCGCCGGGGCGGCCTCGACCTGGTTGGCCACCACCACCTCCGGCCGCGTCCGCCGGACCAGATCCACGAGTCCGTCCAGGCCAGGGTCGAAGCGGGCCCGGTACTTCGTGGCCGGCGCCTCGGTGGGCTCGAAGCCCACCCGGGCGTCCCCGGCCGCGACCGGGGCGGCCACGGTCACCTCGGCCCCGGCATCGGTCAGGGCCGGGGCGAGCAGGTCGGCGAAGGTGAAGCCGGAGTCCGCCGACAGCCGGTTCGGGTTGGAGACGTTGAGCAGATACAGCAGGCGCATCGCGCATCCCCTCTCGCCGGCCACGGGGGTCGAACCGGGCCGGTGAGGGAAGGAAACCGGCGGCAAGGACGCCGACAGAATGGTGAACTGTCCTCACTCACGGTTCACTCACGCACTCAACTGGCCGATCAAGCGGGGGCTTTGATGGACGCGCAGGGCGACACGGTCACCGTGGAACAGGCCGCGGCAGACTTCGCGGCCGAGGTCGCCTACTGGCGCGAGGTACGCGGGATGCCGAAGAAGGCCCTCGCCGAGCTGATGGGCTTCCACCCCTCCTACGTCAGCCACGTGGAATCCGGGCGGCACAAGCCGACCGAGGACTTCGCCCGCCGCGCGGACGAGACGCTGAACGCGGGCAAGGCCATCTGGCGACGCTGGTGCGAGTACGAGACGGCCAAAGCCCGGGAGGCCAAGGCGGCCACGACGGGCGTGCCGACGCCGCGGCGGAGCGAGCAGCCGTACGCCACCGGCTCGGCGATCGTCGTCGAGCACGACGCGGCCCGCCTCGACTACGACGGCAACCTGTACCGGCTCACCATGCGCCGCCTGCTGCACAACACCGGCAGCGACCCGATCACCCGCTACCTGATCCGCATCTCCGTCGACCGCTACCCCGGCGATCCGGAACGCTCCAACGCCCACTACCGGGCCCACCCGCTGACCTGGGACGAACTCGCACTCACGGCGACCTGCCGTGGGGAGGCGATGCGCTGGCAGGCCAAGCACGACCGGGACGCCTTCAAGGAGCTCTGGCTGCTGTTCGACAACGACCAGGGCCGCTTCCCGCTCTACCCCGGCGAGTGGGTGTGGATCGAGTACGCCTACACCGTCAGCGACACCAAGTGGGGCCGCTGGTTCCAGCGCGCCGTACGGCTGCCCACCGAGCACCTGGAGGTCGAGCTGGCCTTTCCGGCCGCGCTCGATCCGGTGGTGTGGGGCACCGAGACCTCGATGAGCGCCGAGGCGTCCCCGCTGCGCTCAGCCCCCAGCCGGCGTGAGGAGAACGGGATGCGGGTCTTCACCTGGACGACCGCCCAGCCGGTGCTGCACGCCCGATATCGTCTGGAATGGAGATTCCGGGCCCGGCCCGAACAGGACGCGATGTCAAGGGAGTTCAGGTGATCGAGGTGCGGCCCAGCCAGCAGATGCGCGACCTCGGGGTCGTCCAGCACGGCGCCCCCGTTCTTGCCGAACCGGCCCGCCCATTCGACCTGCCCGCCGAGCGGGAGGCGGCCGAGCAGACCGTGGAGATGCTGTTCGCCTCGATCGAGCGCATCGCCCGCGTCCACACCTTCGCCAAGGGCATGGGCATCGCCGCCCCGCAGATCGGCATCGGCCGGGCTGCGGCCGTCGTCCAGCCACCCGACGACGGCGCCGGTGCCATCGTGCTGCTCAACCCCCGCGTCACCGCCGCCTCCGAGGAGAATGACGAGCAGTACGAGGGGTGCCTGTCGTTCTTCGACGTCCGCGGCCTCGTTCCCCGTCCTCTGCGGATCACCGTGGAGACCACCGCGCTGGACGGCACCACGGTGACCACGGTCTACGAGCGGGGGCTTGCCCGGCTCATCGCCCACGAGATCGACCACCTCGACGGGCTGCTGTACCTCAACCGGATGCGGCCCGGCGTCGACCCCATCCCCGTCGAGCAGTACCGCCAGACCGGCCGGTCCTGGGCGTACGACTCCTGACCCGGGAGCTGCCGGTGACGACCGTGGAGGACGTGGGCGCCGAGGACCCGGCCACCTGGGACGACCTGTTCGTCCGTGACGTCGACGAACGGCCCGTGCAGTTCGTCAGGCCCGCCGACACCGACCGGCCGACCTGGGCGGCGTACGAGGACGGCACGTACCTGGGCACCGTGGCCGCCGAGCCGGACGGCGGCCGGCCACTGTGGCGGGTGCATACCACCCACGAAGGCCACCGCGTCCTCGACGACGCGGTCCGCGCGCTGCGGCGCCCGGCGACCTGGCCGCGCGAACGCGAGCAAGTTGCCCACTGGGCCCGACGCCTGCTCGCTGACGACGAACTCCTGGCCGTCGACGTGGAGTCCACCGGCCTGGACAACGCTTACGCGGTGCAGATCGCGGCCGTCGACCGCGCGGGCACCGTGGTCTTCAACGAGTACGTGCAGCCGCACGCCGCCATCGAACAGGCGGCCATCGCCGTGCACGGCATCACCCCGGAGCGCGTCGCCCAGGCCGCTTCCTTCGGCGAGTTGCTGTCCCCGCTGACCGACGTGCTCCTCGGCCGCACGCTGGTGTCGTACAAGGCCGACTTCGACCGCGGCGTCTTCGAGCGCGAACTGGCCCGCCACCACGGCGACACCGCAGCGGCCGAGCAGTGGCTGAGCCGGGTCCGGTGGGAAGACGCAATGGTGCCCTACGCGGTGTGGCGCGGGCTGTGGTCGGTCAAGCGCGGCGCCTACCGCAACCAGCCGCTCGGCGGTCCGCACGACGCCGTCGAGGACTGCAAGCTGCTGCTTGCGAAGCTCGAACAGATGGCCGCCACCGTGCCCGCACCCCCCTGGTGATCTTCCTCGGTGAGCGAGGCAGGGCCAAGGCTGCACGCAGCGTGATTCTCATAAATGAACAGTTGCGAGAGTTCTGCGAGAGGCCCGGAGTCGATCACATTTCCGCAGGTCGCCGTTCGCAGAAGTCCTCTCAAAACCCGCGTGTTGTGCGAGACAGTTCTGACAGACTCCCGGGGTGGACCTGACGCCCGATCAAGCCGCAAACGCGGTAGAACGAAACGACTGTCCGAAGTGTGAAGCACCGGCGGGCAGTGCCTGCCGCACCCGCGGCGGGAAGACCGCCACGAAGTACCACACCGCCCGCTTCATCCTCGTGCCCGCGCTCCGCGAGGAACTCGACGTCCTCGTGCCGGAAGACCGCGGCCCGGGACGCCCCTGGAAGCAGGGTCCGCCCGTGGAGGCTCTGCCGGCCGCCGCGGCGGCCAAGCCGATCCGGATCGGGTACGCCCGCTGCTCGACCGCGCAGCAGGAACTCCAGAGCCAGCTCGACGCGCTCGAACCGGTCTGCAAGCGGATCTTCTCCGAGAAGATCAGCACGCGCGTGAAAACGCGGCCGAAGCTGGAGGCGGCGCTGAAGCTGGCGTACGACATCAAGGAGGCCGCCCCCGACCAGGAGGTCATCCTCACCGTCCACGAACTCAAGCGCCTGGCCCGCAACGCCGCCGAGCTGATGACCCTGTCCAACCAGCTCCAGAAGGCCGGCGTCCAGCTCGAACTCCTCACCGGACCCCTCACCGGCATCTACGACCCCAACGGCATGGGCGCGATGTTCTTCGGCGTCCTCGCCGTCGCCGCCCAGCTCGACCGCAACTACATCCGGGAGAAGACCCTGGAGGGCCAGGTCGCCGCCGCGACCAAGGGCAACCACGGCGGACGGCCCAAGGTCATCGACGACGACATGCTGCTGTTCGCCCGCGCACTCAAGGACAAGGGCGTCCCCGTCCCCGAGATCGCGGGGAAGCTGACCATCAAGACCGGGAAGAACGCCGGACAGCACCCCTCCGTCGCCTCCGTCTACCGCGCGCTCGCCGACGCCGAGGAGACCGACGCGAGCGCCGGGCCGGGCATCGTCGCCCCGCGCCGGCCGATGCGGGTGGACCTCACCGGCCCCGGCAGCGGCACCGACCCCGAGCTGATGGAACGCCTCCAGCGGCAAGTTCTCGGCGGTGCCGCCGACGACGTGATGGACACGCTCGTTGAACAGAGCGAGGAACAGACGGACGACGTCGTGGCGGCGCTGCTGGCGCAGGCCCGGCGCGAAGGGGAGGACACGTGATCCGCACGACGCACCGTACGAAGGGCCCGGGTGTACTCGGGGCCGAAGGCCCTGGCCGCATCGGTCCGTTCGGCCGCTGGCCCGACGACAGCGCGGACGAGCACGAGGACCAGCGCGACGACGAGGAACTTCCGGCCGGAAACCGGCGGTAGGCCGCCCGCCCGCCGGGACAAGATCCATCTCAGCGTCGGGCGGGCGTACGCCGCCCGGCAACACCACCTCCAGGGGGAACGAAGACCATGGGCAAGACGACCAAGAAGGCCCGGCAGGCGCCGCCGCTGTCCGCCGACCGCGTCCGCGCGGGCTGGCAGGGCCCGGCCGGCACCCGCATCGGTCTGGCCCGCGGCCAGGACGTCGAGGCGGCGAACGCGCTGATGGCCACCACCGGCGACGGCGTGAGGATCATCCCTATCCTGCGGGCCGCCATCGAGGACGGCTCGGCGTCCTCGGCGATGCTCGCCGGGCTCGGCGGCGGCATGAAGGCGTACCACGACGCCGCCGCCCACACCTTCACCGACCGGCCGATGAACGAGGCCCTGACCACCGTCTCCCTGACGCTGGTCGCCACCGACGAGACCGACCGCACCGTGGGCGTGCTCTCCGCCACCGCCCCCGGCACCCTCATCGACATGGCGATGAACAACGGATACACGGCCGAGAAGGCCATGGCGCTGAGCATGTTCGTCGCCAAGATCCACGGCCTGGCTGTCGCCGAAGACGCCCGCGGCCAGGGCATCGCCGCCGCGCTGCTCAAGCGGACCTGGCAGGTCCACCAGCAGCTCGGCTACTTCCTGCTGTACGGCTCGTACGAGGCCGACCGCGACCTGGCCGCCTTCTACACCCGGCTCGGCTACACCGTCCACGCCCCCGGCGAGACCTTCCCCCTGGACCGCATCGCCCTGCCGTTCCGGCTCGGCGCAGGCGATGACCAGTGCATGTTCACCCGCTGGCGCCCCCGCCGCTGATGGGCGGGCCCTCAAGTAACCCGGACGGCACAGACGGCGTTGAAGGAGGCGTGACCACGACGATGCGGCTCACGCCCGCCATCGGCGTACAGCGCAGCGGAAGCCAAACGGTTCCCCGCTCCGAGCTGGAGCCGATCTTCACCGCGCTCGCCGCACGGTGGGAGACCGACGGCCGGACCGTGCCCGGCCAACCGGATGAGGAGTGGACGGTTCTCGCCCGCCGCTATCCCTGGCCCGTACGCTGACCGCGCGGTGCGGGCACGGCCCCCACCGCCCCCGCACCCCCAAGGAGCCCGCCAGCGCCGTACGGCGCCACGCTCCCGGGCTGCCGGACCGTCACCGTGGTTGGGCCCCGGTCCGGCAGCCCCACCAGTCCACCACCCCGGCCGGGGTCGCACGCAACGGCGCCCGGCAGCACGAAGGCCCTGACCGCTCGGGGATGATCAGGACCTCGTACGCCTCGGGGGAAGCTGACGCGGCCCCGACGCCAGAGCGCGGAATCGGGGGCCGCGGACTGCACCGGCCCGACGTGGGGCGTCCAGACCAGTGCACGCGTCACCGGCTCAACGCCCCCACACCCCGCAAGGTCACGCGTCCGCGCGGCCCAGGCGCCTACCGGCCCTCCAAGTCCGCGGCGGCCCGGTCGGCGGCCTCCTCCCACGACAGCCGCCACCCGCGCCGGCGGACCTGGAGCCGACGGCCCTGCTGGTCAACGCCTTCCAAGTAGTCGGCGGCACGTGCGGCAGCCTCGTCCAAGGGCAGCCTGCCGCCCTGCCCCAGGCGTGCGAAGAAACGGGCCAGCCGCCCCGGCTGGACATCGGAATTCTGCTCACCACTCATCGGACAAGATCATCCCATGGCCCCTTCTGGGCTCGCCTCGGCGCACCTCAAGGCTCATGGAGTTCAGTTGTTCCGTCCGGAAGCTCGGCACGGACCAGCGCAGTGGCGGGCACCACGAATACCCGCTTCCCCTCGCTGCCCGGGCTGTACGGGAAGGGGCGGATGTAGACCAAGCCGCCGTGGAAGGCGACCTTCACCTCCCGGAAACTGTTGGTTTCCGGCTTGCCCTGCATTGGAAGACCGCCCTTGGCCGGGAGGGAGACGGACAACTCGATCGTGGCATCGTCGTGCCATAGCAACTCGGTCATGAGCCGATCCTGAACCTCACCGCCCGTCGGCAAACTCTCCTACGAGCCTCAAGATCAACTACTGGCGGCCTTGGCGCTAATCTCGGCGACACCCCCAGTGGGGTCGCGTGGTGCGCGGATCATGCTCTCCCTGGAAGAGCCGATCTCGCCGCGGCTGGCATTGGTGACGAAGCCGAGGCGCCGGTAGAACGCGTGCAGCCGGTCCGGGTCCCCGCCGAAATTGCCGCTCGGGCTGAGCGCCACCGGCACACCATGCAGGTCGGCCACCGCGGTGATGTGCTCCATGACGCGCGTGCCGATCCCGTTCCCTCGCTCACTCTCCGAGAGGCCGATCCAGAACAGCACGAGATACGGACCGGGATCGCGTCCGAGTTCAAGCCGCACGCTCGGGTAGCTGGTCCGTATCTCCTCGGCCAGGGCATCGGCCCATGACGTCGGCGCTTGGTCCATGAGCGCTCCTCAACATGGCAGACGACAAGATCAACGGCTTAGCGTTAACGGCTGTACCGATGTTCCCCAAGGCCGGACCAGGACGGACCCCACCCGAGCGCGTGATGCTGGAAGCGTGGGCCGTATCCGCTTCTGCGCCTCCTGCGGGGCCCGGCTGCCGAGAAAGGCTTCGCCGCGGCGCCGGTACTGCGACGACGTGTGCCGGGCCCAGGCGTACAGGGACCGGCGGACCAGCGATCGGATCATGGGCCTCGCCCTGATGCTCGGCGAGGCAGAGTGGACCGGCGACGAGGGGATGATCCGGCTGCTGACCTGCCCGGAGTGCGGGCGAATCACGTTCGCCGGCGCCAGCCGCCGCCAGGACACCGTCTACTGCTCAGGACGCTGTCGATCAAGAGCGTGGCGCCGTCGTGAGGCCCGCCGCGCTCGGCTGCGAGCGTGACGTCCAGCCGTCACAAAACGGGGCTCTACCAGCGAGTATGACGCCTCCACGTCACGCTACTGGTCCCCGACTCGGACAAGATCATTCCTTAGCGCCAACCGCTGTTCCATTGTTCCCCGAGGCCAGCGAGTCCCGCGAGTTCACGCAAACTGAAGGGTTCTCGGTGGGAACTTAAGGGTCCGTCGTCGTGCTCTACGGAGTTGCTTCCGTGAGTTCGACTTCAACTCGCGACCTTGCCGTTTCTGGTTCCCTGGACGGGCAAGACGCCGAGCGGGTTAGCCAAGAGGGCGGCGGTAGCGCACCTTGTTGAGAGAGGCCCCACCGGTGGTGTCCTCCACGGCTGCGCCGTCTGCGCGCCAGCCGGCAGCTTCGTAGAAGCGCCGGGCGCGACGATTGTCTTCCAGGACCCACAAGGTGGCTTGCGTGTACTCGGCCTGTCCGAGAGTCGTCAACGTGGCCAGCATCAAGTGCTTCCCGATCCCAGTGCCCCAGACCTCGGGCATCGCGTAAAGCGTGCCGATTTCCGCGACGGCAGGGGTCTCCTGAGACGGGCCGAAACCTGCGAATCCGACGATCCCCGCCTCCGTTTCGGCTACCACTACTCCCGACAATGGCCATCGTGTCTCCGCGATGCGTGTCTTCCACTCGGACTCTTCGCGGCTTGGGTCCAGGGCGTCGAGGTAGTGCTGGGGGACAAGACCGGCAAACGCCGCCTGCCAGGAGCGCACGTAGACACCGGCGACCGCTGTTGCGTCATCAGGCCATGCCTGTCGAGTCTGCATGGCCGTCATTCTTCAAGTCCGGTCAATCCGGGCCAAGTTCTTTTCCCGAGGGCGATGCCGAGTGCTCGGCTGCCTGCTCCAGTAGTGCCCGTGCGGAGTCCGCGTAACGCATCGCGGTCTTCTCGTCGAGCCCGAACACCTCGGCGAGGTGAAGCGGATCGGGCCCGTGGGTCAGAGCCTCTTCGAGCTGCCGGTCGACGCGGAGCCGCTCCAGCGTCGCGTCCTGCCCGCGCATCGAGGCACTGATCCAGTGGTTGCTGGCGCGGCTGGTCTTGGTGGCGGTCTGGTTGTTGATCAGCAGGTGGAGATTCGCGGTGCTTGGCCACCGGCTTCGCCGGTGCTCCAGCCAGTCCAGCAGCAGTTTCATGGTGAGGTCATCGAGCGGGCGGACGCGTCCGGCGATGGTCAGCCGTCGGTTGCCGAGGTCGACGTCGTCGAGCATGAGCGTGCCGATCTGGGCGACCCTGGCGGCATGGACCGCCGCGAGGGCGAGGATGAGCCGCGTCGCTGGGGTGGTGGCCACCGCGACGGACCGATCAACCTGGGCGGGGACCAGCGGCTGCAGCACACCGTACTCGTACTGGCCGACCTTGATCCGGCTGGTCGGGTTGCGGAAGACCAGCCCATTCCTCTTGGCCCAGCTGAACAGCGAACGCAGGGCCACGAGCTGGTCATGCCGCTGGCGGCCGTGCAGTGTCTTGACGTAGGCGAGGACGTCGTCGCGGGTCACTTCTCGCAGGTGGTCGTAGCGGTTCGACCATTCCAGCAGGGCCGGACGGACCCGGTTGAGGTAGAGCCAGACTGTGCCTTCCCGTCGCGGGAGGCTGCGGGGGCCACCGTCGTGCAGGACGCGGGTCCAGCGCTCGGTCTCCGAGCGGATGCCGGGTGCGAGACCCTCAAGCCTCTCGGAGAGCCAGCCCTCGAAGGAGGGTTCGCTGTCGTCCTCGAAGATCCCCATCTCCTCCAGGACCGTGACGACGTGGCCGACCCGCAGGTCCAGGGCCCGCAGTGGGGCGAAGATCTCCGTGTGCCGGATGACGTCGCCCTCGACGTAGCCGGTGAGGACGAGGGCCAGGCCGCGGTTGACGGCGAAGCGGATGCCGCGTCCCCAGCCACGGGCCTCGGCGAGCTGGTAGGCGAGGTATTTCGCCCAGGCCAGCCAAGGGCTGGCCAGATCGGCGGCGGCCGGGTCGAGGCGACCGTAGTCACGCGGGACCTGTCCGAACAGCGGCATCTGTCTCCGGTCGGCATTCGGCCGCCAGGCCGGCGCGGGTGGAGGCTTCCGGACGGCTCCTCGCCCTCCTCCGCGTCGCGCAACGACGGGTGCAGATCCTCTGCGGTAGTGCAAGCCCATGAAGAAAAGTTGGTGGTGCCGGACGGAGTTGAGTCGGTCTCTCACATCGGTCTCGGCGGCCGGCCGGCTGACGGTGGCTTTGGCGTGGAGCCGGGCCTGACACCAGCACAGACGGCAGTAGTCCCACTTCAACGGTTGGATGCGGCGGCAGCCGACGCAGGCGGCCGTCTCGTGGCTGCGGCCGAACATGTAGCAGGCAGGGCAGAGTCGTCCGCTGAAGTCGCCCCAGGCCAGGCAGCCGTCGCAGGAATCGGTGGGCTTGTGGTAGCCCTTCGGATACCGGCTCATGCAGGCGGCAGCGACCGGCCGTCGCGGCGCTTGGGCACCACCGCCGGAACCGGTGCGGCGGCGCCGACAGCGGTCTGGGTGACGGTCTCCTCGCCGGGGCGGGTGACCTTCTGCGGTTCGGGGATCAGCAGGTCGCCGATCTCGCAGCCGAGCACGACGCAGATGACGTCCAGGTCGTCCAGTTTGAGGGAGACCGGCTGGCCGGACCACAGTCCGGACATCTTCCCAGCCGAGATCACTAGGCCGTGCTCGGCCAGGCTCCGCTGGAGCTCGGACGCCTTCCAGATACCCTTGTTCGCGGCGGTCAGCCGCAGGTTCCACCTCATCGGGCCAGTCCTTCCAACCGCTTCGCGGCCCGTTCCATCCCGGCGACCCAGGCGTCCTCGACCCGGGTCTGCTGCACGTGGATGTACCGCATCGTGGTGGCGATCCAGGAATGTCCCAAGACCTCCTGGATTGCAAGCAGGTCCAGCCCGTTCCCATAGAGTTGGGACGCGCAGAAATGCCGCAGGACGTGCGGTGTCAACTTGTCCGTCCAGCCCGGCAGATGAGCCTCGACGGCGTTGTCGAGACCGTTGCGCAGGGCGTCGTCGCCGACCCGGAGGGCGGAACCGTCGGTGTTCTTCCGCTCGCTCGGGAACAGCGGGGCGCCGGGCCGTGTGTGGTCGTCGTCGAACTGGCCCCACACGTCCTCGATGAACCACCGCAGGGTCCGGTCGGCACCGTTGATCAGCGGCACCATCCGCTCGCGCGGCCCCGAACCGCGGGCGCCCTTGCCGTGGCGGACGTGCAGCTTGCCGAAGCGGCCCAGGTCCCACTTGATGTCGTCCAGGTCGAGGCCGCATGCCTCGCTCACCCGCAGGCCGACCTGGGACATCAGCTTTGAGGCGGTGTAGTTCCGGGCGGTCGGGGCGAACTTCCGGCAGGTCGCCAGCTCACCGCCCCAGCCCGTGAACAGCGCCCTGACCTCCGGCTCACGCGGCGGGATCCGCAACTGAGCGTCCTTGGCCCCGCGTGGCCGGTTCATCTCGTCGATCGGGCACTCGACCACCCGGCCGGTCATCCGGTGGATCTCGACCTTGTGCCGCAGCTCCAGGAACATGAAGTACGTGCTCAGGGCCTGCGACCGGCCCAGCCGAGTCCCGCTGGGCGAGTGCCGCAGCACCTTCCCGAAGTACACGTCAGCGTCGGCGGGCTCCATGTCCCACAGCGGCCGGCCGAACCAGGTCCTGATCTGATCCAGGTGACCGACGTCCCCGCGGATAGTGCCGTCCGCCAGCCCTGCCGAGGCCCGGGCCAGGACGAATCCGGACAGCACGTCGGTCTCGAACTGCTCCAGTTCCTCCGCCGATGTGGGCGCCCAGTGCTCACGCAGGTCTCGTACGACTGCCAGCGCCGCCAACCCGAGCCTCCTCACCTTCGACCCGACTGCGAACCGGTCGGACGAGATGAGAACGCTTCAAGAATCCCGAAGTTACGTCACAAGCCAGCAGAGCACACGAAGGAGGAAGAACCCCCTGGCCACGGGCCCAGGGACTCAGCGGAGCTCAGGGGAACTCACGGGATGTCGCACAGTACAGGTCGCGTCACCGCGCCGAGCGGGTACGCGAAGACGTCACACGTGACGGATCGATGAACCCCCTCCAGGCCGCTGACCAGCACTGAAGCCCTGACCGAGTAGGCGGCGGCCCAGCCCACTCGTCCGGGGTGATCAGTGTTGGCGCATGATCTGGCGCCGATGTTCCTCAGACCCCGGTCCATGTCCATCAGGCCCGTCGACTGATCGAGGCCGATCCGCGCTGGTAGAAGACAACGGGGCGCGCCGTGGAAGGCGGCAGCTTGGCCGTGGAGGTGGTGACCGTATTGATGAAGGCGGGACTGCCTCGGATCTCCACGCTGACCTTCGAGGACCGCCGGTGCGGGCCCTGTCGGTCGTTCCCGGGCCTGCCGCGTTTTAGGTGCTGGGGCGGCAGCACCCGCACCTGTAGAACCGTCTCAGTCCTGGCGCCGCCGGGCGGCCTCGGTGAGCAGGTGGCGCAGTTCGGGTCCGCTGGTGGGGACCTTGACGCTGTGGATGACGGCGTCTCGCGGCTGGCCGACAGGGTCGGTGGCGGACAGCTGCACGTGGTCGGAACGGGTGAGGGTATCGAGGGCCGGTGCGTACTCGTCAACGTCGAGGACGACGGCCAGGGTGGTGCTCACGGGCTGGAGCCATTCGATCTCCAGCCGGATCAGACTGGCAGCCGGTGCCGCGAAGGCCCGCCACCGGGTCGAGGTGTCCGCGCCCCCGGCCGGCGGGTCGGTTGCCAGCATCCGCAGCAGGTCAGCCACATCGGGCCGGGCCGCGAGATCCACGGCCAGGAACACCGGCTCTCCCTCGCCCCGCACGGGGGTCAGGACCCGACGCAGTGGAACGGACTCAGTGAGGACCTTGCGGACTTCGTCCAGCAGGTACGTCTCTTCGTCCACCTCGTCGCGCTGCTGGTCATCGAGGCCGAATCCCAGATCTCCGGCGGGGTAGCGCTCTTCGGCGGGGGCGGTGGCCAGCCGGTGCAGGCACTCGGCGAGCGCATCGCGGACCGGCTGGGTGCCAGGCCGGTCGGCTGCGGTACTGACCAGGGCCTGTCCGGCCAGCAGAAGGAGACACAGGGCGGGCTGGGGTGTGGAGGGATCGAGGCGCAGGACAGGGTCGTGGCCGGCGATGCGGGCGCGCAAGAAACGCAGCATGGACAGGATCGTGGGCGCCAGGTCCGTGAAGACTGGCTCCTCCAGGAGCTCGGCGAACATCAGGTCGCTGCTGGAATTCTGGCGTTCGGTCAGGAGGGCGACGGCTTCGAGAGCTGAGGCCTCGGCGAATAGCATGGCCTCGGCCGTCTGTAGAAGGCTCGGGTCCGTGGTGGGGACGGTGCCCTCGGTGTAGGCGCGCAGCACATTCTCGCCAGCCTCGGTAACGGAAGAGGGCAGATTTTCGTACACCTTGGACACGGGGTTCTGCTTCCTGATCGGTGGGGCAAACGGCGGGTCTGTTGAGTCGTGGCCGGCCTCAGCCGTGCCGCCGTGCCGCTCGCCACTGGCTGCTCAGCTCACGGCTCGCCGTGCGCAGGGCGTGTTGCTTGTTCTCCGGGGCGGCCCAGCAGGTCGCGAAGATCATGTAGGGGGTGTCGCCGTACGGGACGAACCCGAGCGTCGCCCACAGCTCGCGCAGACGGTCACGGGCCCGGGCCCACTCGTCCTTGCTCATGCCCGTCGCGTCGATCGGAGCGGGATGCACCATCACCGCGCGGCAGCCGGGCGCCAGGCGGCGCAAGGCGTCCGCGGCGATCATCGGTCCCAGGCCGAAGCCCCGCCACTCCTCGACGAGCTCGGCCTTGTCGAGGACGAGCAGGTCCTCGCCCCAGACCTCGGTGAGTTCCTCGAACTCCTCGGTGTAGCCGTTGCGCTCGTCGTTGAAGACGGTCTCGGCGATCTCGTAGAGGTTCTGCGATTCCTCTTCCATCGCCCAGAAGGGGTTCTGCGAACCGCCCCAGCGGACCTTGACCAGCTCCAGCACACCGACGTGGAGGCGGTGCGGGCACTCCTCGTCCTCGTCGATGAACCCGCCTTCGGCCTCGGTCCGGTCCCACCTGGCAGTGCACCGGTCACAGGGCGGGATGTCTTCCACACCCAAGCCGTCCTCACCCAGGTGGGCGGTCACCCGCCACTTCTCTAGCGTGTCTTCGCGGTCGCTGTTGTCCAACGACGCATCCAGTTGATACGACAACTGGATGTAGCCGGGGTCGCAGGGCATTTCACTGAGCGGGCGCTTGAGAGCCAGCGGGGCGGAAGTCACCCAGCCAGCGTAGCGGCGGCCTAGGGGCCCCCAGGGCCTCGACGGCGGACGCGCAGTCAGCGTCTTTCGCCGTACGCGGCTTCTTTGAAGAGGTTCTTGTGCTTGAGCGGGGACAGCCAGGCTGGGCAGCCCGCCGGAGCGCTGTCACAGCCCGAAAGCGCCGCGGATCTGCTGGGCGAGATCTTCAGCGAGAGAGACAGCACGATCCTCCGCGCTGACCGTCCGCACCAGAAACAGCATCGCCGGCCTGTAGGCAACCAGCGTCCAAACTGGCTGGCCAAGAGGACCCGGCGCCGTCGGGGCGAGCGCTATCGCAGACGCCATCTGCAACGCATTCTGTAGTGACGGCCAGTCGCTGGTAGGGGCATCGAGAAGGGGCACGCATACCTGCGGCGATGTGAGGAATCCCAGCAGGAAGCCAGCTCCCTCCGAAGGGACGCTGTAGTTGCACAGGGCAGCGAGAGCCCCTGTTGCGTTGGAACCCCGGTACCAGGCTGCGGTCCCGCCTTCCGGCGATGGAGCGCCACCAGCCAACTGTTCCAAGGAAGCGGTGCTCAGTTCATCCGGAGCCATACGTTCCTGGACAGTCGCCTGCTCTGTCGCCGTCAGACGCCGATCGGTTGCACTGATCTCCACGGAGCGCCGGAACGGGAACTCAGGGTCCCCAATGTCGACGATCAACGAGGCCGCGCGGCAGTAGCTACTCGGTGGGCTCGTCATCGAGGTCACCTCCCGCTTCCAGTACGCCTCCGCATGCCCGGAGGCGCCAGCGGGAAGTCTTGGCCGGGCTCGGGCCAGCGAGAACGGCTCCGCCTCAGACAGTGGCCCGGGCAGACTCGGGCAGGCCCTGTCCGGACAGCCACCACGCCGGTGGCTGCGGGGCGTCGTCCTCCCACTGGTGCAGCGTCCGGTCGTCCTGGTGCTCGTCGGAGTGGCCACGCCACCGCGTGCAGTACTGACGCCCCTCGGACGGCACGACGTACATGGACGGGCACCGGTTCCGTCCCTGGAAGCGGACGCGCAGCTCGTCTGGGTAGGTCGTGGCCGGCTCCACGGTCCAGTCCGCGGCCTCCAACGTGGCGACGAGAATGCGCACCGCCTCCAGCGCGGGCTGTCGCTCCAGCCGTACGTAGCCGCCGCGGCTGACGTCCTGCCCGATCGACGTGCTGGAGACGGTGTACGGGTACTTACGCAGGGCCCGGTCCGTGAGGTACCACAGCCACTCCTGCGTCTCCACGAGGAAGTACCCGGTGCGCCGCAGGACCCCGTTCCGCGTGGGGAACTCGTGCAGCCTGCCGACGTCGACTTCCCGCTCACGGCGGCCGGTGGCCGCGTCCGCGATACGCACCCGCTTCCCGCCCGGGCGCACGATCCGTACGCACCGGGTCACCGCTTCCTCGGGTTGCCCGCACGGTGCGTACACCTGCCCACGCCTGAGGTGGTAACTCTCCACGGCAACTCCCGGGGCTCGCGTGGCGACCCGACGACTCTATCCTCGCGCCACCCGGCTCACCGGCCAACGGCGGCTGCGGCGACCTGGGCTGATACAAGAGCGGGTGAGACAGGTCGAGAACGGAATCTCAGTTGATGTTGCCTCTCGATTGCACTTCTGCCGCGCTGTCTCACTTGGTGTTGTCGGTGAGGAAGATTTGGTTCTGTGTCGACGTGGCGGACAAGGCTTTTCCGTGCCATGGAACCGGTGTTCGTCCGGCATGGGCCAGGTGTGATACCGCCGACTTGCGGCGGCCCCAGCTAGCCTCACGGCACCTGCCTGACCCGACCAACATCACCGAGCAGTCGTGTTCGCGTAATCAACGGACGACCACGATGCACTCCGCGGTGGGCGGACACGCCTCCTCGTGGGAAGCCCATACCATCCAGATGAACGCGATGATGAGCGCTAGCACCCCGAAGCCCAGAAAGATCCCTACAAGGATGTCGCGCACTCTTGGGCACCTCCGCCGGATAGCAAGTGAACCTGGCGTCCACAATAGGGGCGCGCCCGCCGGAGGGGTCCCGAACGCTATAGCTATACTCCTTCCGCTTCCGCCGACCTCTGAGAGACAACGTCACCCGAGACGACGGGCGCCCGGCGCAAGCGCGGCGGCAATATCCAGGAAGTGGGGGCAGCCGACGCCCTGACCGGTGCGGATTGCCCCGTCCGTTCACACCGCGTCCGGGATCAGGCCAGCTGGGGCGTTTGCCGTGGTCGCCAGTGCTGTACAGCGCAGCGCACCCCGGAACCAGATCTCTGCCGAAGCCGGCAGACACGTCACCTCAGTCAGGCCCGAGCCGTCGACTCCGCGAAGACGCTCCTCCCAGAGGTTTCGGCAGGCGATGGCAATATCGGTCCCGTCGGCTTGCAATTCCGAACTGGGGCGCAGCCAGAGGCGGGCGAAGTACATCACGAGGTCTGCGGCGCCGTCGGCCATGCCCTGACGCTCTGCTAGTTCCCGAGTGCGCTCGCGAATGTCTGCCGGGACCTCGCTGGTGCCGATCACCGCAGCTGCGGGGACAGGCAGGTGCACGACGGTGTCGGCGAGGCGCTGTCCCAGGTCCTCGGGATCGGTTCCGGGCACCGTGTTGGCGGTGACGAGCAACAGGGCCTCGGCAGGCGCAGACAACTCCATGGACGACAGCCTACGAGTACCGGAATGGGGGGCGAGTCTGAAGTTGTATCCAAGGACCAGTACGGTCCTCCGAAGTGAATCACGTCGGACAGGGGGCGGCGATGGCATATGAGGCGGATGGTCGCGTACGGCTGGGAGGCCGGACCCTGGCTCTGTCGAGATTGCGTGAAAACGCGGGCGAGTACGCCACCCTGTTCAGCCGGGCCAAGGCCGAGATTGGTCACGCCGAATGCCTGTGCCGCACTCCCGCCCTGCGACTCGTCATCCGGTGCAGCCGTGCCGGCCGCTACCACTTGGCGGGCTGGCCGGGCGAGGGCGAGCGGCATGAGGCCGCGTGTCCGTTCCACAAACTCGCCCCCGGCCTGAGCGGCCGGGAAGCATACAGCGCCGAAGCCATCCGAGAAGGCGAAAACGGCGTCTCTATTCGCCTCGACGTTGTCCTTGCCCGCAACCTCACCGAGCCTCCGACCGCCAAGTCGTCCGGAGAGCAGGCGGAAGGGCGGAGCCGCCGTGCGGTAGGCCTGTTGGGCATGCTCCACTGGCTATGGGAAGAATCCCAGTTGACTGCCTGGCATCCACGATGGCGACGCCGGAACTGGTGGATCTGCCATGCGCGACTGTGTCAGCAGATCGAGGACTGTTCCATCAACCAGGACCCGGCGAGCACGGCGCTCTACATCGTGCCGCCGTTCCACCGGGAGACGGCCGAGCGGAACTTGGCAGCGTTCGGGGCTTTCAGGGCACGGCTTGGCCGCCATGGTCTGAAGGAGCACCGGGGCCTGATCCTCGGCGAGATCAAGGCCGTCACTCCCACCCAGTACGGTGCGCGGTACGCGCTCGCCCACCAGCGGGCCCCTCTCTTCGTGTCCGCGGCCCTCTATGAGCGTGTGCGACGTTCCTACCGGCACGTCTTTGCCGAGGCCGGCGCCGAGCACGACGCCCGCCGCGTGGGGCTGTTCCTTGTCGAGCTCAGCCCCAAGGGGCACCTCACCATCGTTGACATGGCGGCCATGCTGCTGAACCGCCTCTACATTCCTGCTGACTCCAGTCACGAGGTAGCCATGGGCAACGCACTCGCCGACCACGGTCGCGCTTTCGTCAAGCCTGTTCGGTACGACGGGACGGACGCTGTCTTCCCGGACTTTGTCCTGACCGACGTCGCACCGCACGCCTACGTAGAGGTGTACGGGATCCGCGGCCGCGAGGCCTACGAAAAGCGCAAGAGCATCAAGCAGGCGCACTACCAGCGCCAGGGGGCCAATCTCATTGAATGGGACGTCCACGAGCCGATGCCCGATCTCGCTCTCCGCAGAGTAAGCCGGACGCCTCGCTGACTGCCTGCACGCCGAGAGAGGGCCGCCCGCCGGCAGGTGGGGGCCCTGGGACGCCAAGTCGAGGGTCAGGTCCCCGAACGGCGCAGGGCGGGCCCCCGTGGGGTGCCCGCCCTGCGTTGGCGCCCTCCCTGAGTGGGAGGCGGTGGGGCCTACGCGACGCCCGCGTACCTCCAGGAGACCCATCCCTTGACGCCCTTGTGGGCACCCTGCCGGATGGTGCTGTAGTACCAGAGGTTCTTGCCGTCACTGGTCTCGTAGGTGCAGTGGTAGGTGAAATCCGTTCCCTTGGCGAGCTGGCCCTTGGAGCTGTAGCTCGTTCCCGGACCGCTCCGGAGGTTCACGTTGCTCGTGGTGGTCTCCCACACGCTGCCGGGCAGGTTGTCCTTGACGTTGCACTTCGACGAACCGACAGCGTTCGCCGCCGGGGCCAGTGCGACGGCCCCGCCCAGAAGGACGCTGGCAGTCAGGCCTACGGATACTGCGCGCATACGGATACTCAAGGGACTTCCCTCCTGGTCGTGAATTCCTTGAAAGGGCAGTTGCAGCGTGGCCTATTCGCCCTGTCGAATTTTTTCGCATTCCGCAATGAGGGGCGCATCCATAAGATTTCGCGTGGCGAATACGTATGCCACCGGGCGGGGCCGCAACGGACCCGCCCGGTGGCGTCATCTGGCAAGAACGAGGAGGTGATCAGACCGCGCGCGGGTCGGCGCAGGCCAACTTCACCCAGCCCTTCTTGGCGGTCTTGCCGTGGTGCCAGGTGCCGTACCAGTACGAGATGGTGTCGTTCTTGTTGAGCCACGACTTGGTGATGTGGCCGTAATCCTTGCCCTTTTCGTACACGTACATCACGTGCTTGCCCTTGCCGTTCGGCTTGGTACGCACGTCGGCTTTCTTGCAGGTGATCTGCTGGTTGAAGCTGTCGGCCGCCATAGCCGGTGCTGCCGCCGAGATGCCCACACCTGCGGTGAGGGTGAGTCCGAGCGCGGTCACGGCCGTGGCGCGGCCCAGGAGTGTCTTCATGTTCGTCCTCGCTATTGCCTGTGGATGTCGTTCCGGGGTTGATCGGAGGACGTCAGTCGACGTACCACTCGCGCTTCGCGGAGCAGTTCTTGGGCGCCTTCCCGGTCTTGACTACGCACACCTGGATCAGGTGCGTGCCCTCGAACAGCGTGGGCTTCTTCGAGGTACACGCGTCGTTGTTGTAGTTGTCCTTGACGCTGGTGAGGAGTCGACCGTCCTTGGCGAAGACGCGGGTGAGTGCGCTGTAGCCGTCGGTCTTGATGTCACATGCGTAGATCCGTTCGGATCCGTAGTAGTACCAGCCCTCGGCGCCGCGGCCGTTGCTGAACACGCGGCCGGAGCTATCCGCGGAGGCGGGAGTGGCGGCCAGACCTGCGGTGAGGGCAAGGCCCAGGGTCGCCACGAGGGTGGCGCCGGCGCGGGCCCGTGAGCGCTTCGTCAGTTGTGGCATGGGGGTATTCCGTCCTCGGATGCCGTGGAGTGCAGCTCTGCGTAGCTGCGGAGGTTCTGTCCTGGGGGGCGGAGGCCGGTCAGTCCAACTGCATCGGCACAGGCACATAGCGCTGGGAAACCCAGCCCCACTTGCCCTTGTGCGCGCCGTTCTTGACCTTCAGGTACGACCAGCTCTTGTCGGAGCCGGTGGATCCGCGGTTGCAGGCCCAGTACACGCGGGTGTCCTCGGCGAGCTGCCCCTTCGCCGTGTACTTGGTCCCCGGCCCCGTCCTGAACTTGACGGTGGCGGAGACCCGGGTGTCCAGCTTCACCGACTTGTTGCAGGCGCTCTTGCCGACCGCGGCAGGGGCGGCCGAGGCGGTGGTCGCCATCGCGCCGGCGGTCACAGACAGGGCCAGCGTGGCTGAGGCGATCAGACGCCCAGTAGTGCGGAACTTCATGCGAACTTCCCCGTTCGAGGTTTTGGCATTCCTTGGAAATGGCATTGCCGGTAGGGACGTGACGGAAGTCAATTGAATGTTCCAGGGGCATGTCAACTTTTTACGCGTGACGCAATGGTCGTCGATCCGTTGGATTCCGCGAGACGCAAAGATGCAGGTAGCGGAGGCTTGGTCTGTCTATGCGCGCGAGCCGCAATGGGCGCTTTCGTGTGGCGCAATAGGCCGTCCATATCGGCCGACGTGCTTGGTCTCATTTCGCGCAGCGAAAAATTTGACAGGTGTACTTGAGGGCTGCGCCTACTTCAGCGCCAGCGGGGCAGCGTCTGTCAAGGAGATCAACATGCCCGAGAGTAAGATGATCACCATCAGGTGTCCAGAATCGGATCGCACCGGCAGGTCGGACGCCACCAGGGGCGACGCTATGGGCATCAGTCCCCCACACAGGGAGACCCCACCAGCGATCCGAACTGGTGGGGTCTCCCTGTACGCAGAGACAATCCCGCTGCTTTACCCCGGGGAGTGAGGAACCGGCATGCTCCGCCAGCGCTTTCGCGCCCACGTGTTTCCCAAGGCGCTGAAGACGAATGTTCGCTGTGAACGGCCCGCCCTTTCAGCCGTTGCTCGGTGGCCTTGTCAGCCAGCGCAGCGCCCGCTGTCCCACCAGGGTATTGGGGTGGTGCCGGTACCGCCCGACTCGATCTTTCTGGCGGCCGCCATCGTCGCGGCGACCGGAACCTGCAAGTCTTGCGGCATCAGCGGGGCGGGCATCAGTACGGAGACGGCTCCGTAGATGGCATCGCCCCACATGACCGGCGCGGCGATCTCGGCCCACCCGGTCATCTCCTCGTAGCCCACGGCGTATCCGGTCTGCCGGACGGTCTCCAGAGATGCGCGGAAGTCGGCCGACTGGAGTGCGCCCGGTCCGGCGGCGTCGGGAAGAGCCTCCTCCGCTATGGAGGCGATCATGTGCGTAGGCAGATGTGCCGCGATCGCTCGCCCGGAGGCACCGACACGCAACGTGCTGCCCAGTTGGACGAAGTCGGTCACGCTCAGGCCCAGAGCGTCGAGACTGTACCGCCCCGCAGCGTCGCTGATCACCCGCCCAGGCTGGCCGTATGGGGAGAGGACCCACAACAGCGCGAGTCCGTCCAGGACCCGGCTGAGCCGCTCCAGGACCAGGCGAGACGCCTGAGGGCCGGGCGCGGCCGCCGCCATCGCCTGCATGCCGATTCGCGCCGCGCCGGGCCCGAGCCGGTACCGCCCGGCGGGCCTGCGAACGAAGAGGCTGGGAGTGCCGGACTGCAAGATTCGATAGACCACGGTCGGGTGGAGCCCCGTGGCTGCTGCGATTTCGCTAGGACCGTGATCGAGGCCAGACAAATAGGTGAAGGCCTCTACTACCTGCATGACCCTTCGTGCATGAGCGGTGCCGCCTGGTCGGGTGGCACCTGCTTCTTCTTGTGCCACCGTCGTACGGGCCTTCTGTGGTGCAGTGCTGGCCAACTCGGCCCTCTCTTAGTGGGTCAGGGCGCCGGTGATGAGCCACGCGGCCCAGATCAGGGGGATGAGCGCGACGTACGCCAGCGGGCGGTGCAGGATGGGCTTGCCGAGCGGGAGCTGACGCCTGCCGGGTACGGGGACGGCTGGCTGGAGCCGACGCAGCTTGCGGTAGGCGGCCCAGTTGGAGGCCAAGGCGAACGGGGTCCCGAAGATGAGGGAGCCGACGCCCCACCAGCCCTGCCAGAGCGTCTTGGTGGTCATCTTCCGCACCAGGGCAATACCGCAGATGGCGCAGAAGGGGCCGTCGAGCGTGTGCCATCGCATGGCGAGGATCAGGCCCTGGTGGGCGCGAATCGTGACCGGAGCAATGGGTGCAACGCCGCACACTTTGCAGCCGAGTGTCGGCGCGGTTGGCATAGCCGTCGGGCTCTCCGTCGACCACCAGGCGGGCGGCGCGGAGGGCGACTGGTTTTGGTGGTACCAGGCGGGTGGGGTGTAGACGGGCACGAACTCACGGTCCGGGCCGGAGCCGGGATTCGGCTGGGAAGAGGTGGTCATGAGGGGATCTCCGAGGGGCTTTCCAGGTCTGCGGGCTGGGGATGAAAGGCGGGCTCCCAACCGGGTGCGTCGTGCCATGTGCTGTGGGCGACGCAGCGCAGAGCCCAGCCAAGGGCGCTCACCTGCGCGCTGAAGTAGTCGTTGTCCGTGAGGGCGGCCAGTTCGCGCTTCCCGTCCCATTCCGCGAAGATTTCGCGGACGCCGGCCGCCCACTTCCGTTCCTCGGTGCAACCGGTCGCCTCCGCATGGTCCAGGCGTCCGCGGACGAACGCAGCGAGGCGCGCGTCGCGATCCTTCTCCCAGGCGGGATCCGGGATTTGCACAGAGAAGACCAGCGGGCCCGGCTCCCGGACGCTGCCGACAGGCCGATGAGAGGCGGTCATCGCGAAGCCACCATCTCGTCCTCGAAGGCCAGGACCCGCGGCTTGCTGTTCGGGCTCAGCGCCGCTATCGCTTGCCCCTGGTACTCGTCGACGACGACGGGGCGCTCGGCGCTGTTGTAGACCGCCTCCGCGGGCCCTGGGATGATCCGGCCGCCGCTCATGTACTGCTTGTGGAGGAACTCCGCCTTGTACGCGCTCGGGAAGGCGGCGAGCACGCCGCCGTCCGCGAGCCGCAGGGCGTAGACCTTCGGGTGTGCAGGGTCGGCGGCGACGTAGGTCAGCGTGCGCCAGCTGAGGTCTTCCTCAGCCGTGCTCTTGTTGCGCTCCTTGTGCCACTTGATATGGGTGCGGACGGCCGGTGTGGAGGCCAGCTGCGCACCAGACTTCTTGCCGCCGGTCTCCAGCAGGTCTACGAAGGTGTCGCCGAGCTGATCAGGGGCGAGCGCACCCACGCGCTTGGACGGGTCGACGGGCGTGGCATGCCCGTTACGGTCGACAGCGACCTTCGGGATCGTTTCATCCTTGTCGAACCAGACAGCAGCGACCATCTTGTAGGTGCCGCCCACCTTGTCGAAGACCACCAGCGACTTGGCCTTTTCGCTGCTGGACGTGCCCTGCACGGCGAACCAGGAAGCACCTGATCCGGCAGTGGGGATGTAGTACTTCCGGTTCGTGTAGAAAAACGGCGAACCGTAGCGCTTCTGCTCCTTCTTCGACCAGGTGTCCCACTGCTTGTAATCCGCCCTGGACTGCGCATTGACCTGCCCGGCCTCGACCGTGGACAGCAGCTTGGCATCCTGTGTGCGGTTGGCCCTGTTGTTGACCTTCTCGTAGGTGTCGAGGATCTTCTCAGCGGTCGCCTTCGTCACTACGCCCTTCGAGGCGGGGCTAGCGCTCGTTGGGGCGTTGTCGGCCATGCCGCTGTCCGAGCCTCCACCGCAAGCGGTGAGGCCCAGCGCCACCGCCGCACCGAGGGCGACGGCACCGGCATGCATGCGACGTGGGAAAGGAGGTTGGTGGGGGGACGGCATCTGGATCACTCCTGGTGAGTTGACAAGGGGCGGGCGCTCCACGTCGATACGAGGGGCACCCGTGCTGTGTGTGTGGGGGGCAGGCGGGTGCGGTCCCGCGCCCGCCTCGCTGTGCGAGTAGTGGGCGCGACGTCAGATCAGCTCTTCACGGGCCACACCAGGGGCTCCTTGTAGAAGCCCTGTGTGAGCTCAACTGCTGCCGCCTTCTGGCCCTGCGGGATGAGGAAGGCGGTGCAGATGCGTTCCGACTGGCCGGGCGCGAGCTTCTTGTCGGGGTCGAAAGCAGGGCAGTCGGGCCACTTCGCCTGGCCCAGCAGCACGATGAGGGCGCGAGTGCGCTGGCCTGCGTCCGTCTTGACGACCAGATCGTCATCCATGTCGCCGAGCGCCATGGCCTTGCCGCTCTTGTGCGTGAGCGTCGACCAGACGTACACGGGCACCTTGGGGCCGTCCTTCTTGTCCTGCTCAAGACCGGAGTTGTCCATGTCGGCCTTGGTGCCGGTGGCCACCCTGGTCGGCGTGACCGTGTATGTGGCCCCTGCGGAGTTTTGCATCTGGCTCTCCTGGGCCGGACTGGCCTCGCCCAGGCGGAACGTGGTCTTCTCCTTGGCCGCGCTCGTCGTTGAGGCGGAGCTTGCGGCCGTGTCGGCGGCGCCGGTGTCCGAGCCGGCACCGCAGGCGGTGAGGGCGAATGCCGTCGTGACGCCGAGCGCGAGCAGGGGCAGGCTGCGCAGGCGGGGGACCTGGGGTGTGGGATGAGACATGGTGGGTGTTCCTCCTCCTGGAACGGGTGAGTGCTGAGGGGATCTGTTGGTCAGGCTGCGGAGCGCCGGGCGCGGCGTACTCCGGCGGCGAAGTCGCGGGCGACTTCGGCGGCGGCGGTCGCGGGCGTGTCGGCTCGGTCCCGCATTCGGCGGATCAGTGCCGAGCCGACCACCACGGCGTCCGCAAACGCCGAGACATGCGCGGCCTGATCCGGTGTGCTCACGCCGATGCCGACCGCAACCGGCAGACGGGTCGCGGAGCGAAGCCGGTGCACCTGCCACGACAAGTCGGAGCTGAGCGGACGCTGGGACCCGGTCAGGCCGGGGGTGGCGGGGGCGTAGACCATGCCGCTGTGGGACGCGCCGATCGCCGCGAGCTGCGCGACAGAGGCGCCCGATGGGACCAGAGGAACGGCGTGCAGGCCCGCCGTGGCGGCAGCCGCCCTCCAAGCGGTGGCCGCCGACTGGGGGAGGTCAGGGATGAGCACGCCGGCGCCGCCCGCAGCGGCCAGCTGACTCGCAAAAACCTGCGGACCGTACTGCGCGATCGGAGCCCAGTACGACATGACCAGCAGTGCGGCCGGGGTGGACGCGGTGAGTTCCGAGGCGGCCGTGAAGACGTCGTCCATGTCGAACCCGCCGGCCAGGGCCTGGGCAACGGCTCCCCGGATCACAGGGCCGTCCAGGACCGGTGAGGTGTGCGGGATACCAATCTCCAGCACATCGGCGGACTGGGCCATCAGATGCAGGGCGTCCAGGCTTGCCGTGCGCGTTGGATAGCCGAGCGGCAGGTACAGGCCGAGTGCGGCCCGAGATTCGGCGCGGCTGGCGGCGAGGGCGCGGTCGAGGTGGGAGGCGGGCCGGGACGACGGGGTGGGTGTGATCATGACGGCCTCTCGGACGACGGGCGAAGGGAGCGGGCGGCGGCCGTACGGAGCGCGAGGCGCTGGCAGACCGGGGCAGCGAGAAGGAGGGCGAGGGCGGCCGCGGCGGTCGGAAGGAGCCAGGATCCGGCGAGCGGCCCGGCGGCCGCCGTGCCCAGGGCCTGGCCCAGTCCGAAGGCCGCAATCAGCCAGCCGTACGCCTCGACGAGCGTGCCGGGCAGCGCCAAGTCGGCGACGACCTGGTAGGCGCACGTCAACAGCGCGCCGAAGGCCATGCCAGGGAGTACGGCAAGGGCGAGCGCCACATACGGCGGCGGGTCGAGGCACAGCGGTACCCAGGCGGCTACGAACACCGTGGCGGTCAGCGCCAGTTGTCGAGCGAGTGGAACCGGCAAGGGCAGAGCGGTCCACGCGGCCGTGCCCAGAAGCGCCCCCACCGAGACCCCTGCGGGCAGCACGCCCGCCAGCCACTCGGCGGCATGACGTTCACTTGCCGCCAGGGCAGCAACCGACAATGCCCCAAGTGACGCGCCGATCGCGGTAAGTACGAGCAGCATCCACCGCAAACCGCCCGAACGCAGGGCACCGAGCGCCCCCTGGCGAGTCGGAACGGGTCGCCACCTGCGGGAAGGAGCCGATGCAGCGACGACGAGCGCCCCTCCCATCCCGAGGACAGCAGCCACGGCGAAGACGAGCCCGGGGGCTGCCACAGAGGCCACAACAGCGGCCGTGAGCGGGCCGACGACGTAGACGAGTTCCTGACTCCCGCTGTCGAGCGCGAAAGCGGCGCGCAGGTGCCGTGGCGTGGGAGTGAGCGCGGGCCACAGCGCCCTGAGCGCACCTTCCATCGGAGGGGCGCTTGCCCCCGCAACGACCACCGCTGTGGCCGCCATCGGCAGGTCGGCGGTCTCGGCGGCCGCCAGGACGAGTAGCGCGGCCGTTGACACGATGCAGCCGCCCAGGAGCGTGAGGGTCTGTCCGCGCCGGTCGACCAGGCGGCCGAGCAGCGGCTGTCCGACGGCCACCGAGAGGCCGTACAGGGAGGCGAGCATTGCCCCCGTGCCATACCCGTGACCGTCCGCCCGCGCGGCAATCAGCAGCGCCACCGGCATCATGCCCAGCGGCACCCGCCCCACGAGAGTGGCGCCCAGCAGCCGCGCGGCGTACGGCAACCGCAGTACCCCGCCCCAGTGCACGGGGTGCCGCTGATCTACCTGGTTCGCAGGCGCGGCACGTTCGACCGGAGCGGGAGGTGTCCCGACCACGCTCACGGGCGGCCTCCCCGATACAGGCCCTCGCGCTCCAATGCCCGGATGACGCGGTAGTCCGCCTCGACGGCCTCCGGCTCGTCGCTGCTGAGCACGACCTCGGCGCCCGCCAAGGGAGTAGAGGCCGGGGCCTGCGGCTGGAGGCCCGCGCTCACGGCAACCACCGTGGGCAGCTGGCGCAGAATCCGGCCCAACCAGGGGTCGATCCCGTGGCCGCCATCGGTGGGTTGGAGGTGGACGCGCACGACCCGGCGATCGGTCGGAGCAGGAACAAGTTCGGCGGGGGAGGGCGAGATCCATGCGTCCAGCACGTCCGCAAACCGCTCGCGTCCGGTGGCGGTTCGCAAGGCCTCGTCGGCAAGCGACGGACCTGGAGCCGCTAGGGCCGAAATCAGCAGAGGTCCGCGCGTGGCACCGTAGGCGATACGGCTGATGACCGGACCGCGCACGACACCGAGTTCATCGAGCACACGCAGCGTGTACATCGACAAGGCCCGGGTCAGCAGGGGCTGACGGTCCAGCAGATCGGTACGCGCCAGCCTGCCATCGGGAGACCGCGTCTCCGCCCAGATGTCAGTGACGACGTGGTTCGGCTGCCCCGCCGTTCCAGGCATGGTCACGCTGTGAACCAGATACTGGCGGCCGGGCAGGTTCTCGGTGAGCACCAGGTGGGCGTCTCCGGAGTACCGGGCGGCGGCCCGCCGCATAGCGGGCCAGGCCGCGCTGACTTGGAGCTCGTGCTTGCATACCACCGGTTCGACGGGCACACCGACGGCGGCCGGAGCCAGCACATAGCTGGACAGTGGGAAGAGCTGGGCCCACTTCAGGGCCTCGGACAGGCTCGTGGTGCGCACGCTGTTCGGCGCCGGGACTCCATCTGCGGCCAAAGCGGCCGCCTGCGCACCACGGTCGTAGCGCAGATGTGAGGTATCGGGGTCTCCGCCGGGGAGATCGAGCAGCGAGGCGATCCGATCGGCCAGGGCTATGCCCGGCGCGCTTCCGGCGACGACAGCCGATACCCCCAGCGCGCGCAGGGCTTTCGCCGTTTGTCTCAGTGAGCCGCGATGCTCCACGGTGTCCGCGTACGGCCCGCAGATGCTCGCCCCGGCGAGCGCCAGGGGCCGGAGCCGTGCGGCAAGGTCGACTGCGACGGTCTTCCAGCCCTTGCGTGCGAGGGCCTCCGCGTACCCGCCGCCGCTGTATGGAGCGACGACTGCCGCCGTGCCGGCGTCGGCGACGGACCGGGCGGAGGCTACGAGCGGGGTGGCGGCGACGGTCATGGGATCTGTCTCCAGGCGGCAGGAACGGGAGGTGAGCGAGGTCAGCGGGTGCAGGCGGTCGTGTGCACTGAGGCACCGATTCGGGCGGTGACCTGCGAGAACACCTGGGCGATTCGCCAATCGGATTCGGCACGGTCCGCGCCGGTGACCACCCAGTGGGCGAGCCGGTCATCGATGGAGGCATGTGGCGGGGCGGTGACCCGATCTCCCGGATGCCGGGTCCAGACAAGCCGGTCCAGCCACCTCTCGAAGCGCACAGCGGCAGGTGCGCTGAGGTGGGTCACCACTCCGGTGGCGGGCGGGTACAGGAACTGCACCGCCGCCGCACGCCGATGGGTCGGAGCCAGGTCGGGCACCGCACTGGTGGCGAGGGCGGCCGCCGCCTGGGCCAGGTCGATGCCGGTGGCAAGCCGCACCAGATGAGGGATGAGGTCGCCGCCCGGCCGGGCGTTGACCTCGATCAGGACGGGACCACGGGCCGTCAGTCGCAGCTCGATGTGCAGAACACCGCGCTCGATGCCTAGCGCCTGCACGGCGTCGATGACGGTCTGGGCCACCGTGGCATCGCCCAGCAGCGGGTCCGCGGCGTCGACCAGGTGCCCCACCTCCTGGAAGCGGGGCTCCGCGCCCAGCCGCTTACGGGTGATGGCCACGATCCGTACGTCGTCATGGCCGAGTACGACGGTCTCCGCGCTGATCTCCGGGCCAGCGAGGTACTCCTCAACCAGGACCCCACGCACCGCAAAGGCGTCCAGGCCCAGTACCGTCTCCCGGCTTGCGCGCCGGAAGGCCTCGCGGACCTCAGCGTCGGTGTCGGCGCGGACCACTCCGGCGCTGCCGCCCATTCCCCGGGGCTTGACCACGACGGGGTACCCCAGCGACCGGGCAGCGTCCACGGCCGCGTCCTCGTCAGCGACGAGGTGGGAGACGGCCGACGCTACGTCGTGCTCCGCGAAGACCCGTCGGGTCCGCGCCTTGTCCCGGCAGGCGGCCACCGACGCTGGAGAGGTACCGGGCAGGCCGAACCGCTCGGCAAGCTGGGCAGCGGCTACGACGTAGTGCTCCATGTAGGTGCAGATGCCGCCCAGCGTGGTCTCCTCGTTGAGCTGCTTGACGGCAACCGCCAAAGCCTCCGGGTCCGCGAGGTCGACCGTCACCTCTCGATGCACGTAGGGCCTCGCCCAGGAGGACGGTTCGCTGTCCACGAGCACGATCGAGTGCACGGCTGAGATCCGCTTGAGTAGATGCTCGCGATAGGGACGGGAGCCCGCGCCCAGGAGCAGGACGGGGCGCGCCGCGTGCGCGCTGTCGGTGGAGCGCATCATCGTCCTTCCTCTGGGATAGGCCCGACGCGGGGCCGAGAGCGTGCTCGGGGCTGGCGCAGAAGCAGACCGAGCGGCAGGCACACCGCGGCGCCGAGGACGCCGCAGGAGAATGTGGTGAGTCCGACAAGGCCCGGGCCGCCCTGAGTGAGGGACCAGCCCGCGAGCGCGGGAGCGCAGATGATGGCGCTGGCGAGCGTCGAGCCCCAGATGCCGGCGTACAGACCCCGGGCATGCGGTGGGGCAATGCGGTCCACGATGGCGGTGGCCGCGACGAACGCGACGATCTCGCCGGGCACGGCGGCGGCCGCGGCCGCGGCGTACTGAAGAGTCGAAGAGGCCAGGCCTGCCGAACCGATCCCTGCCCCCAGCACCAGGGAGCTGGCAGCCAGGAGCCCCACCATGGACGAGGACCGGGTCTTGCGGGCAAGCCAGTTGTTGAGGGGGAGCGACAGGATCAGGACCGCGGCGGCGCTGGCGACCTGGGTCCATCCGTAGGCCGACGCGGGCAAGCCGTTGCGCTCCATGAGCAGCGGCATGATGCTGAACAGCCCGGCCACCGGGGTCAGTGCCAGGAGGCTGGCCAGCCAGAGCAGCCCGAGCCGGACATCCCGCAGTGCCGATCGCATGCTGCTGCTGGAAGCAGACGTCAGCGCGCGAGGGCTATCGGCTTTCATGGTGCGCAGGGCGACGAGCGCGAACAAGGCACACGCCAGGGCGTTGATCCAGAAGAGCAACGGGAGGCCAGTGCTGTCCGCGAGCAGACCGCCGGTGGCGCCGGTGATAGCGGCGCCGACATTGATCGCGAAGTGGCGCCATCCGGTGACGCGTGCGCGCGTGGCATCGTCGCGAACCTCGTCGGCGACGACCGCAGAGACGACCGGTCGCGGAGCGTCGTAGACGACGCCCGCGACGATGGCCGCCGCTCCGACTGAAAACGGGTTGCTGACCTCAGCCAACAAGGGCAGCACCACCGCGGCCAGCAGCATTGCGCTAACCAGAGTGGAACGGCGCCCCAGGACATCGGCCAAGCGACCCCACAGGATCTGACCGGCGAGCCAGCCCACGCCGTACAAGGCGAGTACGCCGCTGATGCCTTTCGTTGAAAAGCCGAGGTCAGCGAGTCGGTAGGCGAGGAAAGGGTAGCTGAATCCCGCCGCGCGGACTGCGCCGGCCCCAACCACGAGGACCCAGATGTGTGCGTTATCACGGCGGCCGTTTGAAGGTGTGGGCTGCTGTGACGAGGGTGGTCTTGTGACAGGCAGGGTTGCGGGCACGGGTGCTCCTGGACAGAGGGGAGCCACGGCGTCAGACGAATCCGGGGCGCCCGGGTCAGATGACGTCGTGGGGGGCCGTTGGGGGTGCCGCCGGGGATGACGGCACCCCGCGGGGCCGAGGACCGCAAACGTGGAGGAAACGCGCAGTCTCATTGAGCCGGAGGCACGGCTCACTGCTCGGCCGGTCCCGGTCAGCGGTTAGCCGCTGACCGGGCGTCAGCGACGCAGCTGGTGCGGATGTGCGAGACGGGAGCGGCGTCTACACGGTCGGGGATGCGGAGAACTGAATGGGGGCCCGGTAGCCCTTGCCGTCACCCGACCAGTCCAGCTGGATGTAGCCGTCGGCGAGGTAGCGGCCCGATCCGGCCTTGTACTTGAGCGTCCCCGTCTTGTACGAGCCGTTGCCCGTGGCGCTGCTGTTTTCGAGCGCGCCTTCCAACCCGGTGTAGCTGGCGGACTTCACGACCGGGTCCGCGCCGCTCACGCTCTTCTTGGTCTGGAGGTGGAAGCGCGCGTTGTCGAAGGTGAAGTGGTTGTTCGTGCCGGACGAGTAGGGGCCGTCCCAGTAGACCGTGGCCGTGGTGTAGACGTAGCCGCCGGACCGCTTGGCGCACAACTTGACGGTGAACGCCCAGTTGTCGGAGTCGGGGCCGTTGTACGACGGGTCGTCAAAAGACTTGCTGCTGCTGGTCTTGCAGGAGTAGCTGGCCGCGGAAGCCGTTCCGGCGGTGGCGAGCGTGGTGCCGGTGACAGCGGCGGCAGCGAGCAGGGTGACGGCGGTGCGCTTGAGCGCGGGCATGAACAAAGAAGGCACGGAGGGCTCCCTCTGCGATGCGGGGAGCCCTGGCTCTCGGAACGGCCGTGTCCAAAAAACGGGGGAAGTGATCCCCTGAATCCTGGGCATGACTATCCTGAGTACGGCGTGGTTGCACACGCCTGCTAGAGCACCCCAGTGGGTTGGTTGGGTTCCGATCGCTGGTGGTGCGTTTGACTCGGGCGAGTCACCGGTGGCCGTTCTCCTGCGCGAACAGGGGGGCGGCCACCATGCGTATCGAGTTGTTGAGCGGCCCTACGGCTTGTGGAGAGCCGCCTGACGCGGCTGTTCTCCCCGCGCGAACAGGGAGCCACAGGCCGAGATGGGCCGAATTGTCCGGTGACGCCGTATTGTCGGCTGAGAGCCATCAGTGGGTGCATCAAGCACTCAGGCCGGCAAGCACTGGAATGCGGGCGTTATGCAGTGGCGAACCGCTGCATGATCACGAGGCCTTCAGAGGAAGCAATTGGAGGGCGCGCAACCCGATAGCGGTCGTTGTATGTCGCGCCATCTGTGGCACCTGGTCGTTCATTGGTGTCCTCCACCCGTCCCCGTACGCCTCCGATGGCACTGCACCTGGTCGGCGAGCCGGCGAGCCGAGTCAAGGCCGCCGCCGACACCAACCTAGTGCCACCGTCCTCCCGTGCTGCCGACACCCGGCAGCAAGAGCTGCGGGTCACCGTCTGGCAAGGCGAGGCGCTGATCACTATGTCTGTCCGATTGCATTAACGCAAGCTGCAAATTCCGTTTCTCACCCTCCGAGAAGTTCAAGGTTAAACTTTCTTGTGGGGTGAGAAGCGAAGGTCGTTTCTCACTCAGTGAGAAACGTGTAGGGAGCAAGAGGCCCAGGTCAGGGCCCTACGGCTCATGGCATAGCCTGTCGCGGTACGCACTCGACCGACTTCGATAGGAGCACTGTGCGCGCCATCGTCATGAGGGAATTCGGCGGCCCTGAGGTTTTGCAGCTCGAAGATGTAAACGACCCCGAGCCCGGGCGCGGGCAAATCCTGCTCGATGTGAGACTTGCGGGCGTAAATTACGCCGATGTGCATGTTAGGGGCAATACGTACCTTGCGCCGGTTGACCTGCCGTACACCCCCGGCAACGAGGTCGTCGGCGTCACCCCGAACGGCAAACGCGTTGTGGCCCTGACACAGGGCGGCGGGTACGCGGAGAAGGTCGCCGTGCACCGCATGCTGAACTGGGAGATCCCGGACGACGTCACCGACGAGCAGGCAGTGCCGCTCGCCTTGCAGGGCAACAGCGCCTGGCACCTCCTCTTCACCGTCGCCCAGATCACTAAGGGAGAGAAGGTCGTCATCCCCGCGGCCGCCGGCGGCGTGGGGTCCCTGGCCGTCCAGCTCGCCCACCGTGCCGGAGCCACCGTGATCGCGCTCGCCAGCACCCCGGATAAGCGTGAGCTGGCCCTGGAACTCGGCGCCGCGGCCGCCGTCGACTCCTCCGACGAGGAGGGCCTGGCCGAGAGGATCCGTGAAGCGGCAGGCGGCGACGTTCAGGCCGCCCTGGAGATGACCGGCGGCGCGACCCTGCACGAGACACTCAACGCGCTGGCCCCGCGCGGACGGCTCGCCGTATACGGCTTCGCCAGCGGACGCCTCGCCGACGTGCCCGTGCACACCCTGCTGGAGAAGTCCATCAGGGCCGAGGGATTTTGGCTTCCGCGCCTGTACTCCGACCGGAACCTTCCCCTCAAGGCGTCCATGAAGTCGCTGTTCGACGCAGTCGGCAACGGATCGCTGAAGATCGTCAACGGCGGAACCTACCCGCTCGCCGACGCAGCAAAAGCACACAACGCGCTCAACTCCCGCACCGGTAGGGGCAAGTTCAGTCTGGATACCACGAAGTAATATTCAAGACACTGAACGTGCGCGGTGCATTGACCGGCGCCGCGTACGTGCGTGCCTCAGGAGGAGAGGCGCGGGTGCGAGCAAGGGGAACGGCTGATGAGTGGACAGCGAGGTAGTGGGACAAGCTACGCAGACCGCTTGATGCGAGTGCAGCAGGCATTCGTCACTCTGGGGCCCGGTGCCCACCGGCTGTCAGAGATCGCGAAGGTCGCTGAGCTGGATGACTCCACCACGGGCCGAATACTGACCGCCGGTACGTACAACAGCATCTTTATTCGCGTCGACCGGGGTCTGTACCAGCTCGGCACCGCCGTCGCCGATCTGGGATTCCACGCGCTCGCCGAAGACAACCTCACCGGCAGCGAGACCACGCGAGTCCTGCAAAGCCTCCGGACGGCCACCGGCAACGGCCTGGTCTTCCTCTACATGAGGGCGCCGTTCGGCGTAGCCGGCAGGCAGTGCCTGGACATGGCCGTCGGGGACTCGGACCTCAAGGAGCTGGGGATGACGCCGCGTGACGTCCTCTCGGTTACACGCTCCCTGCGGACCGGCGCTTCGGGCCGGACAATCCTCGCCTACCTTCCCGATGAGGTTCAGAAGCGAGTCGCCGAGGGCCCGGTCCCCGAAGAAGCCGGCCCCGGCGTCATCAGAGACGGCGACGAACTCCTTCACTCCCTCACTGAAATCCGGGACCAGGGGTACGCCCTGGGGTACCAGGAGTGCATGGCGGGGTGGAACTCCGTCGCGGCGCCGGTCATCTGGGACGGCGCGATCTGGGGCGCTGTCTTGCTGCTCAAGCCCATGGATGTCATGCCGGAAGCGCCTCAGCACTACATCTACGCCACCATCACCGCGGCGGCTCGGCTCAGCCGAATAGGCGGGGCCTGGCCCGGCGACTGACGTCCCCACAGGCCAGAGATCACAGATCGAAAAGGTGCGGCACCCACGGGGGGAGGTGCCGCACCTAGAACTACGACCATAGCGGTGCACCCCGTCGACGTGGGGCCCAATTCTCCGACTCGGCCGAGAAGCCCCCACGGGTGGGACACGCAGCGGCAGCACACTGCGGCCGATCCGCCCTGTGAGCAAGGGCCCGCAGAAGGCGCCCGGCTCAGTCGTCCTCACCGTCGCCTGCGACCAGCAGGCCGCCAAGCTGGACCTTGACGAGCTCCAAGGCTGCGCGCGTATCGTCCAGGGAAGTCGACAGCAGCATCGAGTGCTGGTTGGTCGCCTCCTGCACGGCAGCGAAGCGCTCGTAGAGCTTGGCCGCCTCATCGAACCGCTTCGCCCGCTGGGCGGCCGCGATGTCTTCGGCGAGCCTGTCCAGGTCGTCCTTGGCGCTGGTGGTGAAGGCCTTGATGACCATCTCCCTCATCTCATCCTGGTCGGGAAGCGGCACCCGCACGAAGCTGCTCTCCGAACCGAACCGATTTACGAGGTCGCGCAGGCCGCCCAAGGCTTCGGCGTGCTGCCGGTGGACGAAGTAGACGCCCCCGGTGGGGCGGACCTTGATGGCGCTGAGGTGCTCGACGTACTGCCTGATGACCGAGCGGAGCTTGTCGCTGGTCAGGTACGTGCAGCGGTGCCGATACCGGCTCTCGATGGCGGCCAGCATCTCCCGCACGGTCTTCTGCTCGGCTTCGGGCAGCTTCGCGATGGCGCTGTGGTTGGGCTCGATGGCCAGGTCGCCGGCGCCTTCAGCACTGCCTTCGGAGTGGTCACGGTGGAAGGTGCACACCGCCAGGTTCGTGTCGTACTTGAGCTTGGTCCGCTTCTCGTCGCGTACCTCACGCACGACGTGACGCACGATCTGCTCGCCGTCGCGGCGCACGTGCCGGACCATCAGCGTTGCGGAGGGCTCCAGCTCCCTGCGGCGGCGTCGGCTGGTACGGCTGGCCGGGCCGGTCGCGGTGGGATCGTCCAAGGGGTAGGTCACGCGGACGCCGTCCGGTCCTGTCACCCGCTCGAAGACGTCAGCTTGGCGCAGGGGAGGAGGCAGGAGGTCCTCGTCCAGGTCGAGCTCCCGGAACCAGGTCACCAGGTCGTCGCGGGTCACTCTGCCCTCGAAGATGGAGTAGAGCACCAGGTGGCCGAGCAGTGGCGCATCGCTGCTCACGTAGGAGTCGAAGACGGCGTCGCCGGTCTTGAGCTCAGGGGCGGGCGAGGGCGGTGGTGGGGTGGGCATGGCGACTCCAACGAAAACGGGCGTTTTACAGAAGGGCCGACGGTGCCGGCCGCCACTCAGATCAGGCGGAAGAGGTCGGCGACGGCACGCGGGTCGGTGAGGTCTCGGAGGTTGCGGAGGTTGTCGCACAGCGAGTCCAGGACCGACCCGGGCGCGGTCGCCGGACTCTCGCCAACGGCGATGCCGAAGGCGCGGTAGCCGAGTTGATGCTTGGCCTCTTGCCAGCGGCGCATCCACTCCTCACTGACGCCGCACTCGCCGTCAGTGATGAACACGATGTCGCCACGCGGTCGGCCCTCCGCGTTGAACTCGGCCTCCAGGACGTCGACGGCCGTGGACAGCGGCGCCTCGAAGTCCGTGCCGCCGCCGAAGAAGTCCTCGGCGAAGTCGATGACCTGGCCGATCGGGACTGGCCGGGAGGCAGGGAAGGAATGAACGCTGACCTGATCCCCCGAGGAGAACAGGATGCCGACGAAGTCCCGCTTGGCCTGCCGCGCCTGGTCAAGGAGGGCGAGCGCGCACGCCTTCGCCCAGGCCTCCTTAGTGATCCCGTCTGCCGTGCCGCTCACCGGGGACGCCATGGAGAACGAGCAGTCCACGCAGGCGATAATCGCGCCCTGCCCGGTCGGGGCATCGCCCCGGCTGTCGTACAGCATGAGCCGGGCTTCTGCGAACTTGGCCACGAAGACGGCACGCAGCGCAGGAGTGCCCAGCTGCGCGATCTCGGAGGGGACGACCCTGGACAGGTCGTCTCCGAGCGTGATCCCCACCAGCTCGCCGGGCGCGTGCTCGACCTTGCGGGCCCGTTCTCCAAAGGCCATCTGCCGGAAACGGCCGATCAGTTCGGCGAAGCGCCCGAGCCGGCCGGTACGAAGGCGCTCGGCGAGCGCGGCCCGTTCCTCGAACGACATCCGCTCCAGCTGTCCGGGCTCGACCCCCCAGGCCCGCATGAGGGCCTCTTCCTTCCGGGCCGCTTCGGCCGCCTGGGCAAGTGCGACGCGCACAGCGGTGCGCGTCCCGGGAGCGGCGGCCGCGAGCGCCTGGCGGGCCCGTTCCGCGGCTTGCTGAGCCTTTTGCTCGGCGTCTTCGGCCTGGCTGATGGCCTGGCGTACTGCGTCGGCCTCCGCGGGGGGCACGGTGCCGTCGTCGGCGGCGGCCGACGTGGCGTTCTGGAGGGCCTCGGCCACGGCCCGGGCCGTTTCCTCAGCCGCTTCCTGGGTTGCCTTCGCCTGCTGTGCTTCTTCGCTGGCGCGGCGGGACTGTTCGAGGATCCGGCGCAGGGCGGCCGCCTGGGCGAGGACGGCCATGGCAGCGGCGTACGGGTCGCCGGCTGTCTCGCGGTGCAGTTCCTCGAACTCCGGGCTGGTGATCATCGACGTGATGACTTGATGGTTGACCAGCCTGGAGGGATCCATCTCCTCGCGGCCGCGGACCTGGGGGGTGACCTTGTACGCGGACAGGAACACGTCGCGCAGAAGGTCTTCGGTGTGGTCGTACTGCTCGTTCAGGTCCTCGGCGAGCTCGCGCAGCGGTTGGGCCTGGTCGTACATCTCCCGCCACGCCATGGTGTCGAAGCGGTCTGCCACCACAGCTGATGTCGCCCTTGGAGGCGCGGAAGCGGCAGAGCTGAGACCGAGCCACTTCCCGGCCCGGCTCGCGAGGTCCTTCAGCTTACTCAGGGTTCTGCCCACGATCCCTTGGCACCCTTCTGCTCAGCGGCTGGCGTGGAGCACAGACGCATCGACACCCAGGGCCTCGGTGAGGATGCGGGAGTGGACGGCGCGCTGGCGGGCCAGGACACGCTCGATTGATGCCGTGGACCGGCCTTGTGCCTGTGCTGCCTCGCGGAGCTCCTCCAGCTTCTTGCCCGCCCGGCTGAGCTTGGTATTGGCCTCTTTGATCGCCCATGCGGACAGTTCCTCCCTGGACTGTCCTGCCTTGGCGTCGAGTTGGGCCTCAAGCTCTTCAATGGCGTCGGCCAGGTCGAGAGCGGCCCTGGCGTCGGGGTTGACCATCTGGAGTACTTCACGCTCGACGGTCGGGCGCTGAGCGGGGGAGTCCCACAGGACGTGGGTCAGTACCGCGAGGTCGCTCTCCCCGACGGCCGTACGCCCGTCCAGGAACGCGGATGCCTGAAGGAGCGTGACGGACTGGCGCCAACGGCGGTCGGAGGCGATCAGTTCCTGGCGACGCAGTGCGGCGCGCAGAGTGCACACGGCATCTACGATCGGCTCCGGAACCGTCACGGCCGGGACGGCAGTGGTCACCGCGTACTGGAGGTCCTTGAGCGAGACCGTGGTCCGTGCCGGGGGAGTGGACTGAGGGACGGCGGATCGGATCAGGGCGGCGAAGTTGGAGGGATCGGCGAGATAGCCGACCTCCACCCGGACGAGCAGACGGTCGTAGATGGCGGCGCTGTCCTCCCCGCTGGGCAGTTCGTTCGAGGCCGTGATGGCGCTGATGAGGGGGCAGTGGATGGGGTCGCCGCCGTTTTCCGGGTGGTAGATCCGTTCGTTGAGGAATCCGAGAGTTTCGTTCAGGGCCGCGGTCGAGCATTTGAAGATCTCGTCGATGAAGGCGATGTCGGCGGTGGTGGCTCTGCCTTCGTAGACCTGGCGGTACTCGCCCCGGCTGAGGGCTGCCACGTCGATCGGGCCGAACATCCGTGTGGGCACGGTGAACTTCGACAGCAGGATCTCCCACAACGTCGCACCCTCGATCCGGGCGGTCAGCTCCCTGGCCAGCTCCGACTTCGCGGTCCCCGGCGGCCCCAGCACCAAAGAGTGCTGGCGGGCCAGCATGGCGACGATCAGAGTCCGTACGACGTCCTCACGTTCGAGGAAGCGGTCGGAGAGTTCCTCAGTGATCGTGCGAAGACGCTTCGCTGTCGTAGCGCCGTCACCCGCTTCTGCCGCCATCGCCACTCCTCCACTCATGCGGGCCGACCAGCCCGCTGTCAGGCCCGATCAGCGTATCGGAGCAAAAACTAAAACGGACGTTTTCGCATCACCGCAGAGGCTGAATCGTGATGACGTGCCGACGGCCCGAAGCCACAACTGGTCAGGGTTCCTCGGCAGGCTCGCCCCGGCGGGAGCGGGCGGTGCGGACAGACTCCTGGAGTGCCGCCATGAGGTCGACGGGCTGCACCTGCCTGGGCCGTACGGAGGTCTGCTCAAAGACCCGGTCCTGCGTTTTGGCCTCGATGAGAGCAGCGAGCGCCTCGCCGTAGTGATCGACGAGGCCGGGGGATGTCGTCGATCGTGTCGACGCTACATGCGTCAATGAGTTCGAGCGCTTGAGCCAGCTCGGCCTCGTTGACATCAGCCGGGGCCGGGGCGACTCCAGAAGGCGGGCGGACCTCGTCCGCCCAGCGGAGGACGTTGACGACCAGTATGCCGTTGAGAGGGCGCAGCATGCCCAGCCGCTCACGGTCACCCTTGACCGCGAGCTTGACCACGCAGACCTGGGACCGGCGGGACAAGGCCTCAACGAGCAGCACGTACGGGCGGACTGCTGAAGGGGCGGGGCCAACGGCGAGGTAGTACGAGCTCTCCCCGATCTGGCGCGGGTCGATCGTGTCGGCGGGGAGGGTCCCGAGGAGCTCGATGGCGTGCGCGGTGGGCAGGGGGACGTTGTCGAGGTCGGCCCTCGGTGACCGGCACGATGCCGCCGGCGGGCGTCTCGTAACCGCGGCCGATGCCGTACTCGGGGACCTCGGCGCCGTCCAGGTCACAGTGCTTGCGGTAGCGGATGCGTCCCAGGCAGCCGTGGGCAGTGTGGACCAGGTGGAAGGGCGTCGTACGTGGCTGGGTGGCCCGGATCAGGCCGACGGGAACCGAGACGAGTCCGAACGTGATGTGGCCATTCCATATGACGGGCCCGGGCATGACGGCCTCCTCACACCCCCTGTGACCCCAGCTTTCATGCTAGGCCCCGGGTGGGTGCCGTCACGCCCAGGCGCTCCAGGGCGCTGGCATTTTCGAATTACGTTCGATTACTGTTTCGGTGGGAGGTGCCAAGTGGACGAGCGCGGGCGGGTCGAGCAGACGTCGGTCGTGATGCACGTGCGCTGCCCGATCGGGTTGCCGGAGCAGATGTACCGCGAGGTCTTGGAACTCCTTGCTGATCTTTCCCCCGTGGTTCAGGCAGTTCCGCCGGGAGCCGCGCTCGTCTCGCTGCGGGGCGCACTGCGCTATCACGGTGTCGGCGCGCGGAGGCTGGGGGAGGTGGCCCGAGTCCGCGCGCTGGCCCACCTGGGCGTCGACCTGAGGATCGGGATCGCACCGACGATCGCGACCGCCGCGACAGCTTCCGGGCAAGCCGACGAGGCGAGTGGCGTGGTGTTCGTCGAGGCGGACAAGGTGCAGGAGTGGCTGGGCCCGCTACCGGTCGAGGCTCTCTACGGGATCGGTAAGCAGCAGGCAGCTGTCCTTCATACGTACGGAGTGCACTGCGTGGGAGTGCTGGCGGCGGTGCCTGTCGCGACCGTCCAGCGACTTCTCGGCGGCCGCACGGGGCGGCTGGTCGCCGAGCGCGCCCGCGGCATTGACCCCCGCCCGGTCACCCCGAAGGCCCTGCCAGCCTCCGTCTCGGTGCGCCACAGCTTCGACCGCCACATGCTCGATGGCTTCCCCGTCCGCGCGGCGCTGCTGGACCTGGTCGTGCGGTTGGGCGCGCTGCTGCGCCAGCGAGACCAGGTCGCACAGGCCCTCAGCCTCCGGCTGGAGTTCGCCGGCGGCGCGGCGTGGTCACGGGCGCGGCGCCTGGCGGAAGCCTCCGCCCACGAGGACGACCTGCGGGTGACGACATACCGGCTGATGGACGCCGCAGCGCTGGAACGCGCGCGACTTGTGGCCCTGGTGCTGAGAGGAGAAGACCTGCTCGATGCCCAGCGGGTCGCCGAGCAGGTCTCCCTCGACGGCACCCGAGAAGCCCGGCTGAAGGTGGAGGAGGTCGTCGACTGCGCGCGTGCACGCTTCGGCCCCCAGGTGATGGTGGGGCCAGCCACGCTCCTGGGGAGGGCGTCGTATAGCCCCGTCGCTTCCGTCTCGGTGCAGCAATGATCGAGGTCTAGGTGGAGTTGCGACAGCACCGGCTCGCTCTCAGGGCGAGTGTGCCCGCGCTGGCCTACGCTCGCCCAACTTCGGCGATCAGCCGTAGAAGACCCTGCACACACGACATAGTTCTTCCGTGGCTACACCAAACCGTCTCGAAGTGCCCGCACGGCGCCGTCGTCACGCGCGACTGATCGCCACTCTCACCGACCTGATCGGCGATTGTGCAGCCGCTGCCAGTGCTGTGTACGGGCCGATCGCCGATGCCCCACCCGAGCAGGCCAACGTACCCGTGGACCTCTGGCCGCTCAACGCGCTCAGCCACTCCGCGAGCACTCGCCTGGACGCCGCGCGGGCCCAGGACGTCGCGCGCTGGCCGGCTGTCGTCGCTAAGGAGAAGGAGGACGACCAGCGGACCTTTGCCGCACGGTGCGCCACCGCTGAGGCCGAACAGGTCCTGCACGAGGCGGCGTTCGGTGACGCTTCAGACCGCCCACAGCCGCCCGGTGCGATCCCGCTGCCGACGGCGCCGCAGTCGGCAGCAATGGCGCTGGCGGGAGTCGGCGCGGACTTCCTCACGGAACTCCTGGACGACCCGGAGCAGGCGATCAGCCAGGTACGTGAAATGGCGGGCACCGGTGCGTTCACCGCGGATCAAATCCTTGACGAAGCGGCCGACACCGCCGTTCTGTCTGGGCTGCTGGCACTGCGGGAGGCACAGCGCGAGTCCGATCCGAGCACGGCGGCGGAGGGCTGCCTGGCCGCCTCCCGGCATTTCGCCCTGGCGGTCTCCGTTGTTTCCGCGGACGTGGACGAGGCCGCGCCTTAGCCGATTACCTGCCGCCGGGGACAGCTAGGCTGCCTTCGCGACGTCCAGGGGCTTGAGAGCGGCCTGTTTCAGGGCCTGCCGTGCCTCCACCACCTTCTCCGGGGAGCAGTGCTTCCGTACGGCTTCCCAATGCGGGGCACAGCTGACTTCGAGCGCCCTCTGCCGCACTTCGGCCCACAGCCGGGCGTACTCGGACCGCTGTTCGTCGGTCCAGCCAGCCGTCCCTGGACGGCTCGTCTCGCGCCACAGCCCCGTACCGGAGTCGTCCCATCCATCGTGAGGTTCGACGGCCCACGGCAAGCCAGGGGCCGTGGTGAAGGCATGGAGGGCGGTGTACGCAGCGGTCAGGGCGCGCTGCTTCATCACCAGGTCGGCCGGGAAGTTCAGGGGCTCGAAGGGCTCCGCCTCGGAGGCGGAGGAATCGTCGTTCTCGTCGGGAGCGGGCTGGGCTTCGGGGTTCGTGCTGGCCATGCTTCGGATGCTAGTTCGCGCCTCTGACATGCAGCTGCCGCACCCCGCTGCGCTGCTGGCGTGATCTCCATCGAGGAGATGTAGGTTCTCAGTCTTCTTGTCCGGCTGGACGGCTGTGAGCTGTGCGTTCGCAGCGTCTTCTCACTGTTCTGTCCGGGCGGATCTCTCACGGCCGTGTCCAATTCTTGGACAGGAGAGTCAGGGGTGACTGGCCTCAGACGCCAGTGCTGGAGCGTAGTGGCGCAAGAGTCGGGCGGCGGCGTCGGCAGTGCCCAACGCGAGATTTCCCTTGTACTCGACCGGCGTGTCCGGCACCGGCGAGAGGTAGATGTCGATGGGCTGGTCCGGATCGTCCTTGACCAGGGCGACAGTGATAGGAGACCACGGTGGCCCGTCCATGTGCTCCGGCACGACGCCGTAGTTGCGCAGCACATCGCCGCCCGGGCCGACCAAAAGCACGGCTGTCGCGCTGTATTCCGGGATACGACGAAGGAGTACGCCGGTTCCCAGTCCGCTCGTCAGTAGGGCAGCCAGTTCGGCGGTGTGTGGTGCGAGCGTTACCCCCTCGGCGGGTGGCGTACGCGGCGAGAGCTTGCCAGCCTCCAGCGCGAGCTCCTTGCGGCGACCGCGCAAGCGGATGGTCAGACCCATGAGCGCTCCTTCTTGCCGAATCCGGTTGGGGCGAGTCTTCCAGGTGTGGAGGGTGTCTACGCGGGAGCGATTCTCATCGATCTGTCGCAGACGACACGTTGACGACAGATCGATGAGAATCCGAAAGATCTACAGCGGCCCTACAGGAGAGCAGCAGGAGCCGTACGCTTGCGGAGTGTCGATGTACGAGGGGGTGCCCCCCGAAAAGCATGAGCAGTTAGACCAGTTCATGGTCGCCCACGCCAACACAGGGCGTGTCCTGGACGCACTGTGCGACTGGATCGAGGAGATGCCGGTCCGGCCGGACCTTTCCGCCGGTGAGATCGTCGCGCCCTCGTACGACTGGCTGAGCCAGCGCACGGGCCTGTCCGACGGGATGCTCGCGACGGCGCTCCTTGCGCTCTTCGCGTCAGGTGGGGTGCTGCCCCACCCCGAGCGTGCAGACGTCTGGTTACTCGCCGGCGAGGGCGAGATAGACGCGGACGCGGGGAGGGATCGGCTGTTCACCGTGCTGGACCTCATCACCAGGTCAGGGCATCACATCAACTTCCAGGCGAGCCGTCGGCGCACAGCCGGGGAGCCTGAGAACTAGCCAGAAGACGACGTCGGTGTCAGCGATTCGCTGACACCGCGACCGGGATGGCATCCTCCAGTGCCATGGCGACGATCGACTACGACGACCGGCACGAGCAGATCAGCGAGGCCGCGCGTGAACGGCTGCGCGAGAGGTACGCCCGCGGCCGCGGGTATCTCGATCCCGTGCGCGTCATGCTGGACGTACGGGCTGCGGCGCAGAAGGACGGCGCACACGGCACCGCAGAGGGCAGCACGGAGACCGCCCAGGACATCCTGGCCGCGCTCACGCTGATCAGGGACGCACGGTTCGACCTTGACCTCTTGGAGTACGACCTCATTCAGGCGGCGCGGTCCCATCGCGCCTCGTGGACCGAGATCGCCGACCACCTCGCCCTGAAAACCCGCCAGTCCGCTGAGACCCGATCCGTTCGCCTGGAGGCGGCGGTGCAGAGCCGCAAGGACCGTGACGTGGACCGGCAACGCGCGGAGCGAGCACGTCAGCGGAACGCTGACGCATGGTGCGGCGAGCACGCCCACCGGATTCGGACAGTCGCACACCGCCTGGCCGACGTCGCCGGATCCTGGCCGCAGATGCAGCCCGATGCCGCCCGCCGGCTGAGGGAACTGGCCGAGACGCAAGACCCCATCGCTCTGGTGGAGCGGCTGAACGAAGTGCGCTTCACCCTGGCGCCGTACGGACTGGAGCCGCCGGCCCCGGTCGGCTCCCGGGCCACCGAAGCCGCCGAGGCCCGCGACGCCGCGCTGACACTGCTCGATGAGCACCGTGCCGTCCGGACCGGCGCGCCCGGCATTCCCGCGCAGCCTGCTGTCAGCGAACCGCTGACAGCCGCTCAAAAATGAGACCTGGGTCACTGCCGTTGTGCCCAACGCTGGACTGTAGCGCCCGCGCACCACAGCCATGATCGGAGCCCGTGCCGCTGTGGAAGGGACCCGAGATGCCTGTGCTCCGCCAGATCACCACCTGCACCCAGCCTGCCACCCTGGTCGTTGTGCGCGCCGGCCGCCGCCGCGGCCGCGCCGTGGACTACCGGATGGCCATGTGCCGCCGTCACCGCTGGCTCGCGGAGCGCTGGGGCGGCCGCCGCAGCACGCCGGAGCCGGACGGCGGTCGCTGCGGCACGGTGGTGGACTACCGGGCCTACGACGAGGTGCTCCGCTCGCACTACGAGGAGTGGCTGCGCCCCATGGCCGGTTACGTCACCGAAGACCACGGTGACGACGTCGCGGCCGCGTTGCGCGCCGCACACGACTGGCTGGCCGGTGAGCACGTCGACGGGCCGGAACGGCCCCTGGTGCCTCCCGCGCGGTCCCTGATGCCGCTCGACGGCGTACGAGTGGCTCTGGACCAGGCGGCTCGGGCCGCCGAAGCCCTTGCCGCCGGGCTGGTGGAGGAACACCACGGCCAGGTCCAGGTGTTGGCGGCGCTCGCCGTCGCGGAGACCCTCGATGCGCTCGGACGAGGGGCATAGGCCGCGGGAATCAAAAACGGACGTTTTTGGGGCGGGATCGTGCCCGGAGGGCAACCCGGGGTCCCGGCCAGGAGTTGACAATGGGGGCCTCGCATCATGCTTCGGCCCAGCAAGTCGACCACGGCAATTCGGGAGTCACTCCGTGCCTACTACCTACCCCGTAACCCTTCCGCCGGTGCCCTCCGACCCGGAGACGGCCTGGAACGGCGAGCGTGTGGGGGACACCGTCTTTGATCGTCCTGACTACGGCTCGCCGACGGCCACGACCACCTTCGCGATCGACGCCGCCGGCACCGAGGAGGCTGAGCTGCGGGTGTTGGCCTGGATCGATCACAGCTACGAGGACGATCTGCGCGAGGCCACGGCCACCGCGGTGCGCGAGGTGAGCCCCGGCCGCTGGCATGTCTCCCTGCGGATCCTCGGTGAGTTCTGAGCGGGGAGGCCTCTGTCGGCCGGGTCGGGCGGCCTTGGACTTCTGGGTGCGTCAGCGGAACGCTGACACACCCAGAAGGGTTTTCGGGTCGCCCTCTTGCCGGGGGTCAGCCGGGTGCGTGCAGTGGGGTGTCGCCGGTGGTGACGGCGGTGGAGTCGTCCTGTGTGTCCTGCGGCAGCTCAGGGGTTCCAGGACCGGTCATCGCGACGTCCGGGCTGATCCGGAGCCGGTTCTCGGAACCGGTGTCGTCTGCGAGGAGGATGTCGAGGGTCTGTAGCCGCTGGACCGTTGCGGTGACGCTGGTGACGTCGAGGTGCGTGCGCTCGGCGATGGCCGAGGGGGTGAGGGCTTCGTCCCCCTGTGCGAGAAGGCACATGAGCACCGAGATGGCCGGGCCGTCCACGTGTTGCTGCGGCAGGCTCTCCAGGATCGGGGGCAGGATCCCGACCCAGTCCGGACGGCTTGCGTCGTTCATGCCCCACCAACTGCGTACGGGCCGGGAAGGACACGCTCTGTTTCCGCCAAGTGCTGGCACGGGGGCGGCCGTAGGGCTGTGGATCGGGTGCCGGTACGCGAACTGCCGCCTCAGAAGCCACAGGAGGCTCTGTGGGCGCTTCGTATGGCGTGGCGGGCGGTCTGGGGCGTGTGGCCCGTGATCGGCGGCGAGGGGGCGTCTGGGCCGGTGTTTCGGCCCGGTGTGGCCTGGTGGAGTGGTGTGGCCTGGACAGGTGTCAGGTGGGGGTGGTGCGTTCGCGGAGGGCCTGGCGGACGCGGTTGACGTCGGCGACGGGGATCATGCCGCGTTCGGGCAGTCCGGCGTCGCGCCAGGCCTGGACGGCGAGGCGGGTGTCGCCGCCGGCGTCGGCGGTGACCAGTTCGCGGGCGATGGTGAAGGAGAGGGCGCCTTCGCCGAGGTCGACGAGGCGGGCGACCATGCGGACGGTGCTGAAGTCGCCGCGCTGTTTTTTGCTGGCGGCGGTGGGCTCGTTGTAGCGGTAGACGAGGACCCAGCGGCCTTCGAGCTCGCGGGCGCGTTTGATCATGGCGTCGCCGCGTGCGGTGTCCTGCTGTTCGGTGCGGATGGTCTCCGCGGCGCCGCCGCTGTCGGGGCGGAGGGTGAGCACGCCGCGGCGGCTGGTGGGTTCGATCTCGACTTTCTCCAGGTAGGCGGCGAAGGGGCGGGTCTGGTCGAGGGCCTTGACGGCCTGGTCGACCTCGCGGGAGGTGAAGACGAGGTCGACGGCCAGCTGGTGGACGCGGCGCTGCCAGGCGGCTTCCTGGCCTTCGGGGCAGGGGCCGGCCGCCTGTGCGGCGGCGGCCACGAGGTGGGTGTAGTCGCTCACGCCGCCCATGATGGCGCGGCCCTGTGACAGCGTTCAGGCCCGGTGCTGGCGCCATCGGGCGAACAGGACACCGGCGCCGAGTCCGAGGACGGCCGCCAGGGGCAGGCCTAGGGGGCGGCCGAGGGGTTCGGCCCAGGAGAGCAGGAGGGCGTTGACGGCCCCGGCCGCCCAGGCGATCCAGGATGCGTGCCGCTGTTCGCGCAGAACGCGCCGGATGGCCATAACGGCGCCGGTGAGCAGGCCGACGGACAGCCACAGGGCCTTGTGGTGCTCGCCTGTGACGGCGACGAGGAGCGTGACGGCGGCCGCCGCGGCGCCGAGCCCTGAGGCCGTCCGCATGTCCTGCTCTGCATGGTCTTCCCGGCCCACGATTGCCCCCATGTGCCTGCGTTCCCTGGCGCACTGATCCTGTCAGACCGGCGGCGCAGCCGGCAGGGCCGCGCGGCGCTCTGACACTGACTCACTTGACCCGGGTAGTGCTGCGCCCCGCTCTTCAGCGCTGTCTAGTTATTAGACATGTCTATTTTCTAGACGCATAATGGTGGTGTGAGAACGGAACGAGAGAACGCGCTCGCCAAACTGCGCGAGTGGTCCGTCCCCGGCCGCCGTGCGGACCTGGCCCTTGCGGCCTGGAACGCGGGCGCCACTGTGGTGGAGATCGCCGAGGCCGCACGCGCCAAGAGCCGCCAGACCATCTACGACGACCTCAAGTCCCGGGGCATCGATCCCCGCGACCGGCCTAAGGAGAAGAACATCACCGCACCCATCACCGTCGAGGGCCTCAACGGCATCAACGACCTGGACGACAACGACAGCCCCGTCGCCAGGGCAGTCCTCCGCGCCCGCGACGACCTGGCTTCCCCGGAGCTCAACGCCGAGGCCAGGCGACTCATGACGCTGAGCCTCGCGGTGGGGCAGTACAACGATCTGCGCGCCCGGCTCGCCGAGGAGGAAGGGGCCCGTGCCGAGCGCAACCGGGCCCGGCACCTGGTCGACGTCCGGTGGGAGGCGCTGGCCGACCCGAACAGCAAGGGCAGCTGGCTGCACGGCCACCACGCCTACGTCATCGCCGTCGACAGCGCCCACCGCGCCATCGACGCGTGGAAGGCCGCCGCCGAACGCTTGCAGAGCACGGCTTCCTTCCATCGCGGAGAGGGGGACAACCTGATGGCCGACGCTTACGAGCAGTTCATCCTCCCCGCTGGTCACCCGCCGGTGAGCAAGCCCGATATCGATGCTGAGGCGGAGGCTGCCCGGTTGCACGAGGAGCTGGAGGCCGAGCACAACCGTCGCAAGGCGCTCGCTGCCGAGACCCTCGCCGTGGCCGGCCGGAACTGACAGGGGGACAGCATGTTCGACCGGTTCGCTATCGACGACGGCCGCCATCTGCCGGAGGTCGTCATCGATGAGGATGCGTCCACCGTCGCCGGTACGGCCCGCTTTCGGGCCACGTGTTCCTGCGGCCGGATGCCTCAACTGCCGGCGGGAACCCGTGAGGAGGCTCTGGTCGCACACCTCGCGCACGTCCAAACCAAGATCGGCCCGTCCAGGGGGCCGCAGTGGCTTCCCGTGGGTGCCCGTCTCATCATCCTGGCGGTGGCCATGCTGGTGATCTGGGGTGCCTGCTACGCCACCGGCGAGGTCATCGCTCACGGCCAGGACCTCACCGGCGCCATCGCCAAGACCGTTGTGGGCGGCTCACACCTCGTCGGTCTCGCCCTGGCGTTCGGTCTCATGGTCGGTGCCCGGCGCTACATCGCACCCACCCGCGCCTGACACCGCGCCAGCGAGAAGCGGCGTCCGAAGCCATAGGAGGTGGCTTCGGACGCCGTTTCGACTGTACGCGGAACCAACCTCGTGGCCCGGCTTCGGTCGCTGCCTGGTCTCAGCGCCGATCCAGCGCTCTGCTTTGTTTGGTCGCCGCGCGAAGCGCGTCCTTTCTGTCCCTTCGACGCACCCGCACTGGTCGACGGCGCCAGCTGGAGACGCAGAACATGGCGGCGGAGCCGCCTCCGCACTGCTGATTACAGCAAAAAGCGCCCCTCAGCCAGGGCGGGCTCGTGGGCCGCAGCGGGCCCGCCCTGGGTCCGTGCCGGATCGATTCGGACCGTGACGATACGGTTCGGTCCGTCCCGGACCACATGCGAGCAGCAGGGGAGGGAGGGGCTGGCCCGGGGCGCTTTTTGCTGTAATCAAGGTGGGGTGCTGCGGCGCTGCTGCGTACGCTGTCGGCTGTGACGAGCGCGCAGGAGACGATCGACGCCTACCTCGACGAGCTGACCGGCCGCGGATACGCCGCCGGAACCCGCCGCCTGCGCGAGCGCTACCTCACCGAATACCTCCAGCACGCCCTGACCACCGAAGGCGCCCCGCCGGACCTGAGCGCCGAGGAGCTGACGGAACCCGAGCGCGCCCATGCCTGGTACAACGACGCCCAGGCCGGCCTCACCCGCCAGCGCAACACCCTCCACGGCCCCCAGGCCGACGCCGCCCAGGCCACCCAGCGAAGCCGCGCCATCACCTACAACCTCTTCGCCGCCTGGCTCGCCCTGCCCCACCGACTCGAACTCCCGCCCGTCACCACCGGCGAACACCTCGACCCCGAAGACGCCCGCACCGTCATCCACAACCTCTCCGTACGCCGCCCCAACGGAGCCAACGCCGCCACCACCATCCGCACCGCCGCCCTCGCCGCCCTCGTCGCCACCACCGGCCGCACCGTCAGCGACCTCGCCCGCCTCGACACCGCCGACCTCCAACTCGACCGGCCCCAACCGCGGCTGCTCCTCGAAGACGGTCCCGTCCCCCTCGATGAGAAGACCGTCCGCATCGTCCGCCGCTGGCTCCGCCAACGCGCAGGCATCACCGCAGCCCTGGAAAGCGACACCGACCCCGGCTACCTCTGGATCCCCACCAAGCAAGGCCGCCCCCGCGCCGGCCACGAAACACCCCCACCCGGCGCCCGCCGCGCAGCCATCCGCACCCTCCACCACGCCCACCGCCGCCTCGTCTACAACCTCCTCGGCCGACCCCTACGCCCCGGAGCCCTCCGACCCACCTAGGTACATCGGCCCCTCAGAGAACCCGGGCTAGGGGGATGCCCTCCCGCGCGGTACAGGTACCGGCCGCCAAGATCATCCGGTTCCGGCATGTAGGCGACATGACTCAAGGGTCAAGATCGGATGGCGGAGTCCCCTCACGAGCTGTAGGCTCTACCCGAAACCTAGACACATTGAGGCCCCCGCCTTCTGGCGGGGGCCTCAATGGTTTGCATGGATGCGTCCTACTGGGACGGCTTACGACGGGAACGCCGCCGCGCGGTCGAGAGCTCCAGGACGTCAGCACTTGCCCCAGCAGGTGCCTTGTCGGCAGTCGGCGCGGGGGTCGCCCTGGTCCGTCCGAGACGCTTCGCCTTCTTCTCCCGCTCAGCTTCCGCCACGGCCGTGTCGTATCGGTCCTGGTAGTCATCGACGTCCAGGCGGTCATCGGCGTCGAGCATGCCGATGGCCTCCAAGTGCTCGGTGACGTTGCGGGCTCCACTGATCATGGGGTTGAGCTGGTACACACCCTTGGTCTGCCGGAAGACGAGCCGAGCGTGAATCAGCGCCTGAAGCCCTCGCCCCACCAGAGAGCGGTGGACCTCAAGCGCGTCGGCCAACTCATCCTCTGTGACGAGGCAGCGCCCCCCCGGCTCCTGCGTCCCCAGCAGCCTGAAGAGCACTCGATAGGCGATCCCCGGCATCGCGGGCATGTACGCGAAGCCGTTGAATGTGCCATACGTCAGCTCTGCCGGCTCAGGGTTCACAGCCGCTGCATTCCTCATCTCATGCCTCCGGCTTCTGCTTCTGCGCGCTCTTGCGCCTGCGCGTTCTCTTGGGCTCGGGGAACTTCGCGTTGGGAAGAGCCATACTCCTGAATTCCTCCGGTACGCCCTGGTCAACCACCAGCTCGTTCAGAAGGCTCAGTTGCTCGACTTGGACCTTGACCTGCTTCTTGGCGGCACCGCGGACAGGCTTCTCGATGACTCGGAAGCCACCACGGAGGGTCGCGGCGGGCTGAAGCTGGATCGTGCCCTTCTTGGGCGAGTACGCCAGGCCCAGGCGCTTCAGTTTGGTCTGCGCCCGGGAAACCTGAGCAGGGTCCATCTCCAACGCTTCCGCGATCTCGGTCTGCTTCAGCTCGACGTGACCGCCGACTTCCTGGCTGCCCATCATGTAGAGCAGCACGCACAGGGTGACGTTGTCATCCCGGAAGTAGCGTGCGGTCCACCGGAGGAACTCCAGACTGTCCTGAGCGAAGTACTTGCCGATGAACTCGCCAGCGGTGACGGGCGGCTGAACGTGGGCGGAGTGGCCCTGTGGAAGCTCGACCAGGTTCTTCCGTGGCCCGAGGGCACCGGCGTAAGGGCTTCTCGGGCTTGGCGCGCGAGGCGGTGAGGAACCAGGTGACCGGCGAGGGTCACCCTGGGGTTGGGCGGACATGGCGCGATGTGCTCCTCAAGATCGAAACCTAGACGTGGAGCACAGTAGTGATTGCGCACATAGATAGCAACGACGCGACCTATGTGCGCGTTGCGCGTGTCCTTGCATGACTTGGGAGTCAACTCCCGGAGCGAGTCGCGACATTGCGCAGATAAGTCGCAGTAGTGGCGCTCAAGTTGTCTGCATCGACAATCAAGCACCCGCCCAACTTGCCCCCCACGTCATGGTCGACTATCCCTCATGAGCCTCTGACCAGCAACGATCTACGACCCAGTACATCTCTAAACGTGCGGGCCGTCTATGGCTGACGTCCATCCGCGCTCGACGTTCGTGGACTCCTGGGGTTCTCGGCGAGTCCCCGGCCAGTGCCAATGGGGACCTTTCGGACTCCTGGACGTCGGACTTCCTCGTGACCTGTACCTTGCGAACCATCGCCTACTGGGGCTGTGTGGGAGCAAGTGCCCATCCCACCCGTGCCCCACTACTACCCGCCTTGGACCTCAGCCCACGAAAGCCAGCCACAGCGCACCGTCATCCGACCTTCCAGGCGCGCGTATGTCTCCAGCAACCCTGTTCCGGTCTTAGCCACGCCATTCACTAGGTCATCAGCCCCTGTCGACGTGACGTCCCGAGTAGGTGCTCAACTTCAGCCGGCCGACTCGGGGTGAGGCGCTTGCGCCGAGTCCAGGTGCGGGTCCAGCGCCGCAGCGCTGGCGGGGGTCCCGGGGGCTGGCCCCCGGGTATCGCGCCTTGGCGCGATGCACCTCCCCATAGTGGTCGGCGGCTACGGTGGCCGGTTTACGTGGCAGGCCGTCGGCCGGGATGCGGGCAGAGCATGGTCCTGAACAGAAGCTGGCTACGACGGGGTTCCTCGGGGGCTTGTGCCGGATTCGGGCATATCCGCCGCCGGTACTGGCTAGAATTCAAGACGGTGCCCCGACCATCTTGGTCAGGGCACCGTCGAGGGCCGCTTGGGTCAGTTTGGCCTCACGTCTGCGCCATGTTGACGAAGCGGGAGTAGTGACCCTGGAAGGCCACTGTGATCGTGGCCGTGGGTCCATTGCGGTGCTTGCCGACGATCAGGTCCGCCTCGCCCGCACGCGGAGACTCTTTCTCGTATGCGTCCTCCCGGTGCAGGAGGATCACCATGTCCGCGTCCTGTTCGAGGGAGCCCGATTCACGCAGGTCGGAGACCATCGGCTTCTTGTCGGTGCGCTGCTCGGGACCGCGGTTGAGCTGGGAGAGCGCCACGACCGGCACCTCCAGCTCCTTGGCCATGAGCTTGAAACTGCGGGAGATGTCGGAGACTTCCTGCTGACGGCTCTCTGGGCGGCGGCCGCCGCCGTACTGCACCAGCTGCGTGTAGTCGATGACGACGAGGTCAAGTTCGCCGCGCTCCTTGAGCCGGCGGGACTTGGCCCGGATGGTCATGGCGGTGAGCTCCGGGGAGTCGTCGAGGTAGAGCGGGGCGTTCGCGATCTCTTGCTGAGCCTTCCCCAGCCGCGTCCATTCCTCCTCATCGAGATCACCTGAGCGGATGTGGTGCAGAGCAACCGATCCCTGAGCAGACAGCAGTCGGTGGTGGAGTTCCTCGCGGCCCATCTCCAGCGAGAAGACCGCCGCCGCCCGGCCGTACTTGATGGCCGCTGCTCGGGCGAAGTCCAGGCCGACCGTGCTCTTACCCATCGCGGGACGGCCCGCGACGATGATCAACTGGCCGTCCTGAAGACCCTGGGTGAGTGCGTCAAGGTCGGTAAAGCCAGTGGGTACGCCGGTGAGCTCGCCCTTCTTGCGCTTGCCCGCGGCCTCGATTCGGTCGAGCGTGGTGTCGAGACCGTGCTGGGCCGGCAGAAGCGACTCGTCGGCGCGCTGCTGCGCCACGGCGAAGATCTCGCGGGAGGCTTCTTCGACCAGGTCCGCCGCATCGGCCTGCCGCTGGTAGCCGCTCTGGACGATGCGCGTACCGGCCTCGATCAGGCGCCGGGTGACCGCCGTCTCGGCAACGATCTCCGCGTAGAACTGGGCGTTGGCCGCCGTGGGCACGGCCTGGACGAGTTCATGCAGGTATGAAGCGCCGCCGACCTTCGCAAGGTCGCCGGACTTCTGGAGGGTCTCCGTGAGGGTCACCGGGTCTACCGGTTCGCCCTTGCCGTACATGTCGACGATCGCAAGGAAGATCGTCTCGTGCGCCGGCTTGTAGAAGTCCCGGGCGTTGACCAACTGGATGACGTCGCCGATGGCTTCCTTGGACAGCTGGCAGCCGCCCAGTACGCACCGCTCCGCAGCTATGTCATGCGGAGGGACACGGTCGAAGCCGTCGGTGTGGCGGGTGTGGTCGTGCTCGGCACCACTGAAAGTGGCTACGCTCAAGGTGCTACTCCGTCTCTGGGGTAGGTCGCGGCGGCCGGGCCGGGCAAGGTTTCCGGCCGCCGCGTGTGCTTTGAGGTCTGGTCAGGACGCCATCACGGGCGCGGTGCGGCAGTCGCACGGCCCGGCAGGCAGGAAGGTCTGCGGGTCCTCAGCCACACCACTCCCGTGGCACTTCGGGCAGTCCGGCGAGGGAGCAACCAGCTGAGGAGCGGTCTCGGCAGCGTCGGGCAGATTCTTGAGGAGCTTGCGGTAGACCGCACCCAGGGCGAACACCCGGCTGGGGTCGCACCGCTTCACCAGGTGGGCCCTAAGGGCGGTCAGCGTCCAACCGGCACCAACGGCGTCGAGTACAAGCGGCACCAGGTCGAGTGCGTCGGCCCGACTGGGATGCCCCGGCAACGAGGCGATCATGGCCATCGCCTCGTTCCGGCGTTCCTCGTCACCGGCCCGCGCGGAGCCGCTGCGGGCAGCGGGCACCGCGCCCTTCTTGGGCGCAGCCATCTCTCTCTCGGACCCACCTTGGCCCCCGCGACGGGAGGAGAGAGAGATGGTGTTCTGAGAAGTGATCTTCTTATGCGGCAGATTCCCCGTACGCGGTTCCTCCGCCTGCGGAAAATCGCATGACGGTGCTGACCTGCTGTTTTGCGCTGCCTCCTCCGTGGTGCGATTTTCGAATGACGGTGCTGAGCTGGGGTTTTGCGGCTGGCCCTCGACAGGGGACGGGAGAGTGATGGTCAGGCCGTCCGGCATGTCGGTGATGAAGTACTCGGTCTGTCCGAACGAGCCCTTCTTGGCGTTGGGCCGGTCAGCGGTCGGACCGTCGAGCCGGTCCTGGCGCCGAACCAGGTAGCCGAACTTCTCCAGCTCGTTCAGGCCGGTCCGTACGGCAGCGACGCCGTCGGTGGAGCAGGCGACGACGGACTCGATGGACAGGCCATAGCCGTCCCTGTGAGTGGAGATCAGGCCGAAGATCCCCTTGGCCTTGAAGCTCATCCGAGGGTCGCGGAAGACGGCGTTGTGGATCTGGGTGAACTGCTGCTCGAAGACGTCCGCGGCCATCGGGCCGCGGCGGATGAAGCCGTTGCCACTCATCGGCCCACCCCCAGCCCCAGAGGCCGGGCGGGCGGGGGCGGAGCGGCGGACGGTGGTGGTTGGTGGTGCGGGCACTGCACGGAGGCATTCCCCCTTCGGGCGAGCGAAGGGAGCTCCAAGCGCCAGATGACATCTCCACGTGACCGGACTGGCATCAGCTAGACCGGTCAGTACGTCATACTCTTGGCGGCGGTCGGCGTGGTTGCACACGCCGGCTGGAGCACCCTCAGCGTTTTGGTTGGGTTCCGATCACTGGTGGTGCGTTGACTCGGGCGAGAGTCCGTGGGTGGCCGTCCCTTCGCGAAAAGGGGCGGCCACGGTCATGTCAGGGGAGAGGCCGAGGCAGACGGCCGGTACCGGTCGTGCTGGTGATCTTTCGGCCGTTCACCGGTGGCGTGGGCCGCTTGTCGGTGCGGCGGTCGCGCTGAAACCCGTACGCTGCTCATGAGCGCACCTCCCCGTCGTTGAGTCAGGTGTGCGTCCGCGTTCCGGGCGGCCACCCGGGCGACGGACCAACAGGCCCCTCGGGGGCCTGTTTGGTTTCCGGGAGGAATACTCCTCCCTCAGCCGTCTATCCGACCACACGCACCGTAACGGGTGTGTCGCAGGGTCGACGACGTCATTCTTCGCTGGTGCAGACACGCCTGACGGCAGGTCAGCCCACGTCGAAGGACTGCGGAGCGGGCGCGAAAGGTTCCACCGGCCAGCGGGCCGACGCGTCGCGCCGCAACTTCGTGGCATACCGCACCCGTGCACCGGGGATCACGACGGCCGTGATCTCCACGGGACGGTTGGTCTTGGCGGAGACGCCGACGGTGTACTGCCGCCAGACCGGCAACTTCCGAGAGACCTGGAGCAGTTGGGCCTCTTCGGCCGTCGGCATGTCGATTTGCAGGAACCGGTCCCAGGACAGCGGGCCGTGGCCAGCACCGTGCTCAATCACCTCCAAGTAGCCTCCCGGGCCGGTGTCGTGCTCCGCCAACTCCGGCGCCGACTCCTCCAGCTCCGGGCGTAGCCAGGTGTCAGCGAGCTGGAACGGCGGCTCCCCGGGCGGCGAAGACACCCTGCGACGCCGCAGCACCTGCGAGCCCGGCTCGATGTCGGCGAACAGCTCGGCGATGTCGTCCGGCACCGGCAGGCGGTCGACCTGCTCACGACCATGCAGGACCCAGGCCCCAGGGGCCGAGGCGACCACCGGGAACACGTAGCCCCCGCCACGGGGGCGACGTACCACATCCCGTACGGTGCGGCGCTCCACCGGCTGCAACACGAGATAGCCGGCCTTCTTCACCGCCCTGAGCAAGCCCCATCGCTCAAGCAGCTCGATGGCGCCGCCGACCGTCACCTTGGACACGCCGAACTCCTGGACCAGGTCATCGGTGCGGGGCAGCGTGCTCCCCGGTGGGAAGTCCTTGTCCTCCCCGATGCGCTCGGCCAGCGCGGCCGCGATCTCTTCGCTCTTCGTCGCCACCCGGGCGTCTCCCTCGTAATCGGCACACACGCGTGCACATCTATATCGCACCTGTTCCCTTCCACTCGTCGGGGCTGCGGAACAATCCTAGCACTGCCCTTCTTGCGGTCGGATGAGTACTAGGACAGTTGACGGAATAAGGAGGGTGTGGAAGATTAATCCCAGCGCAGAACGGCGGCTCGCCGCTCCGCGTGACCCGGTCATTGCTGCCTATACGCAGCGCGGCCCCCGGGCGTGTGCAAGACGCCGGGGGGCCGCTGACGGGGTCGGCCCACTCCCACAGTGATGAGAAGAGGAAGACGACCCGTGAAGAACATCGTCGCAGGCCAGAAGCCTGTTACCGCAGCCGAGTTCGCCGAGACGGCGCTCGGGGACTACTACCACGCCAGCATCCACGCGCTGCGCGACATCCGCGACACGATCGCGGCCGAGGGCGACGAGATCGAGCGCGCGGACCTGCCGTACTACGACCGGCTCATCGCCGACTACGAGCTGGACCAGATCCGGCTGGCCTTCTACAACACGCTGGTGCGCAAGGCGCCCCTGCCCCGGAAGGAACCGCGCCGGCCGCGCCGGGTCGCCGACCAGCGGCCCAAGAACGAGCGCCGCCCCGCTGCGCCGGCCGTCTCCACGCGCCCGGCCGCCCGCTTCGTCCTGCGGGGGCGGTCCAAGTGAAGACGACCACCCACTACTTCCAGATCCTCGACGGACTCACCCGCATGTTCCTCGCCCGCCTGGACGACCTGCACCCCTGCCTGCTGCTGCTGGTCATCCCGCTGTTCGTCCTTGTCGTGGGCGCCGCCGCGTTCGCGATCGCCGTCATCGCGGCCGCCGTCACCCTCATCGCCGCCTCCGGCGGCGTGATCCTGCTGGCCCGCTGGGTCATCAACGCTGCCGCGGCCTACTCCAACCGCCGCGCCGCCGTCACCGCATGACCCCCGGTCCGTTCCCGCTGGACACCGCCCGCCCGGCCGCACACCGCCGCCAGGGCCCCGCTGACGCCCTCCCCGGGGGCGGCACGCACCCGCGGTCCCTCCAACTCGCCTCTCCCCACCCTCAGTTCGCCGACCCGCCGCGCACCCCGTAGGAGGTACCCACCCGATGACCACCACCTTCACCGACCCGTCCAGCACGTCCTGGACTGAGCAGGAAGCCAGGGCGGAAGCCATCCGTGTCGAGGCTCAGGCCAAGGCGAGGGCCGAGGAGCGTGCCGCCGAGGTGGCAGCCGCCAAGGCCGCGCCGCAGATCGCCGCAGCGAAGGCCAAGGCCGACGAGATCGAGCGAAACCGCAGGAAGGCGGAGGAGAAGGAGGAGGAAGAGCGCGAGGCCAAGCGCAAGGCGCGCGAAACCGAAGCGGAGCAGATGCGCCGGGCTGCCCAGTCCGCGGCCGCATGGCGCCATGCTGCCAAGGCCATTGCCATCGCCTGCGTCGTTGTCTCCCTGCCGATGCAGATCTCGTTCTTCTGGGACCCGGATGCGCCGTGGCTGGGCGCTGTGCCGTTCGTCCTGGAGGGCATCGCCTTCGCGCTACTGCGGGGAGCGGCGGCCGCCATCGACGACCACCGGCCCAGCTGGCACTACCGCCTCGGTGCCATGGGCGTGGCCATCAACTCCGCGGTCATCAGCTACATCCACGGCGTCGAGGTCTACGGCCTGGCCACCGCACTCGGGGCGGCGTTCTGCTCCGTGGCGGGCCCCGCGGTGTGGGACCTGCACGAGCACGGCCGGATCTCCAAGCGCGACGGCAAGGTGTCCTGGCGTGCACGCCGGGCCCAGCGCGCGGCCGAGCGCCGGCAGGCCAAGGAGCGGGCGGCCGAGCTCAAGGCCCAGCGTGCGGCCGAGAAGGCGGCCGAGGAGAAGGCGGCCGCGTACGAGCAGGCCGTGCTCGATGGCTACGCCGACCGACACCCGGAGGTCTGGGCGCACGCGCTGGACGTGGCAGCCGCGTTCAGCGAAACTTCGGTCACCCGCGACGTGTGGGCACGTGCGTGGCGCGACGTGCACGGCACGGACGTCGGCGACACGAGCGAGTGGATGACGATGCGTGCAGCCGCCGAGGCGCGCGTCGCCGAGGCCGGCGGGCACGCTCACGTGCACGCCACGATCCCGATCCTCGGGACCTTCAGCCGCATCGTCGACGGTGCGGCAAGTGCACCCGCCAAGAGCGGCGACGTCTTCGACCAGGAGGCGCCGGCCCCGTCCGCGACGGGCGCACGCGAAGGTACCGAAACCGCAGGTCAGACCTCTCGTAAGACCGATCGGAACGAGCGTCGTTCCCGCCGCGCCGAGCGCAAGAAGCAGCGCGGCGGCAGTGCACGCCGCAAGCCCCGTGTCCTTGCCGGCCAGCGCGGCCAGACCCGTCGCGAGCCGCTCACCGACGAGCAGCTCGACGAGCGGGTGCGTGCACTCGACCCGGACAAGCCCACCCTCTCCGCCCGCTACGTCGCGCAGGAGGTCGGATGCGACCAGGCGCGCGCCAAGCAGTCCCTGATCCGTGTCGACCGGTACGCCCACTGACCAACGCCTGCCACCGCACGTTCGCGTGCACGTCCCCACCCACCGGAACGGAGGCCATCACCCATGAGTCCGAACACGAGCACCGACAGCCGCCACCTTCCGCTGACCCTTCCGCTGGCCATGCCCGCCGGAACCGGCGTCTTCATCGTCACGCTCAAGACGCATCCCGCGGACGAGGCAGGCATCGCAGCCCTGGTTGTCTTCCTCGTCGTCCTCTTCGCCCCCGCCCTGCTCAAGGGCACCGCGAAGACCGCCGCCGCCCTGACCAAGCCCAAGAAGAAGAAGTCCAAAGACAAGAAGGGCTAAGCAAAAACGCCCGTTTTTGCATCACACGGTGGCGGCGCCTGGCCGCGCCGCCACCGCCCACACGCACCCTGCACGAAGGAGCTTCCTGCATGACCGACCACATCCCCGACAGCCCGCAGCCGGACGAGACCCCCATGGACGTCCGCCAGCTCTTCCCCCACCCCGATGCCCTCGCCGACGTCGAGCGGGAGGCGCGCGCCCGTGTGCAGCTCACGCACGCCGGATACGCCGACACCATCACCGGCACCGTCCGCCTGGCCCACGAGGTCGAGGACGACGCCGAGATCACCGAGCTGCCCGTCGCGCGCCGCACCCTGCCCACCGCGCTGCTGGACCGCGAGGTCTGGCGCCACCGCATCGACGTTGTGGTGCACTCCGCCGGGTTCCACCTGGCCCGCTCCCCGCGCTACGCCTGGCGGCTGGGCCACCTGTCCGTCCTGGGGGCCTGGACCGAGCTGCGCACCGCGTGCGGCTACCTGCTGGCCACCGACTACGGGAACATGATCGACGAGGCGAAGCGGCACAACTACGGCCACGACCATGTCGCCCAGCTGCGCGCCGAGCGGCGCAAGGAGGGCAAGGCGCGCCGCCGGGAGAACACCACGGTCCTCGGGCTGACGGGCTTCACCACCTACACCACCGCTCTGATCGCGCTCGCCACGGTGTGGGGCATGGGGGTCACGGCCCCGTTCTTCATCCCGGCCGTGGGGTTCCTGGCCGCGTGCGGGGTGCGGGAACTCGGGCGTCGTACGGAGCCGTTCGAGGTCTTCGAGCAGGCGGCGGCCTCCGAGGACGCCCCGCTGACCGACTTCACCCTCAACCAGGCCCTGCGCAAGGTGAAGGTGCTGGGGGAGGAGCAGGTCGCCGAGCTGGTCGGCCCGATCCGGTCCGTGGCGATCAACGCCTGCGAGGCCACCCTCAAGCTGCCCAGCGGCGTTACCGCGCCGCGCGTCATCGCCGCCCACGATGCGCTGGCCGAGGCGCTGAACGTCGAGCCGGGGTGGCTGGACATCCGCCAGGCCGGCCACCCCAACCGGATCAGCATGTGGATCGCGACCTCCGAGCCGTTCGCCGACCCTCGGGTCTCGCCGCTGGTGGAGAACCCGGAGCGCCAGGACGCCTGGAACAAGGGCATCCCTATCGGCTTCAACCGGCGCGGAGAGGTGGTCTACCTCAAGCTCCGGCACGTCCTGGCGCTGCTCGGCGGCATGTCGCGCACGGGCAAGGGCATGTTGCTGCGCTCGCTCATCTGCGGTCTCGGCCTGGACCCGAGGATTAACATCCGCCTCGTGGCCGGTGCCAAGCCGGGTGAGCACATCGGCTACGCCCCGGTGTGCGCGACCTTCTTCGGCCGCCGGCCGGAGAGGCTCCTGGCGCTGCTGAAGGGCTTCCAGCAGGAGGCCCTGCGGCGCGAGGCGTACTTGGAGGACCAGGGCCGATCCAAGATGAGTGAGGAGGACCTCGACAAGTTCCCCTGGGAAATCCTCATCATCGACGAGCTCAAGCAGTACACCGGCAAGGCCAAGCCCTTCGCCAAGGAGATTTCCGACCTGCTTGAGGACCTGGCCGGGTTCATCGCGGCGCTCAACATGGGCATCGTGCTGAGCACCCAGGACCCGGACGCGGACACCGTTCCGCGTGGCTACAAGTCCAACTCCGGGGCCCGCATGGCCACCCGCACCGGTTCACCGACCCAGACCAACGCGATCCTGAAGGAGGGCGCCACCGGGAACGGCATGCGCGCCCACGAACTGCCGCCCGAGCGCAAGGGCCTGACCATCCTGGACGTTGACGGCCTGGTCGGTGCGCTGATCAGGTCGTTCATCATCGAGGACGAGGCCTATGACGGGGCGGCCCCGATCATCGCCGCAGGGCGCCGCCTGCGGGAGACGGTGAACCGGGCCCCGGGCCAGTTCTTCGACGAGATCGAGGACTTCCTGCTGAAGTGCACAGGACTCAGCTCGGTCGGCGGCGGCCCCGCCGGCCGGGGCAAGCCCGGGCGCCCCACCGCGGCGGCGTCCCTGCATCGCAGCCTGCTGGCCGACCTGCTCGACATCTTTGAAGCCAGGGGCAACCCCGACCGGCTGCGGACCGTGGACATCCTGGCCGTCCTCGCTGAGGACGACCCGGCGACGTGGTCACCCAAGGCTCTCGGCGTCGACGAGGACGACGAGAAGGGCTGGGCCAGCCAGGGCGGCACCAAGCTGCGCGAGGCGATCGCCGAGGAGCTTCGCGGCACCGGCCGCACGCTGACCTCCAAGGAGTGGAGCAAGGGCGGTCGAGGCCGCGGCTACTACCTCGCCGACGTCCGCGCAGCCGCCGGGATTGCCCCGGAATGACCCCCGCGACGCGGCCCCGACGGGCCGCGTCGCCCCAGGTCAGGGGCGCGACGGCCCCACGACGCCGGCCGCCGGGCCCGCGTCACCGTCGCGCCCCCACGTCCCCTGTCGCGGGCCGTCGAGGCCGCTGACCAGGCACGACGCGGCCCGTCGCGGGCCCATCGCACCTCGCAAAACACCAGATTCCCGGCACACGCCAAGGAGCCTTGCCGATCATGAAAACGCCCGCCCGAACCCCGACGGCCCCCGCCGTTCACGTCCCCCAGCCCCTCACCCACGTCCCCGCCGTCCAGACGGCCCCGCCCGCGCCTGTCACCCAGATCGTCACCCCCCAGGGCGACGTCGTCACCGGCTACCTCATGCAGCCGGCCGACCACCACAGCCCTGCCCCCGCCGCCACATCCCAGCCGCTGCCGGTCTGGGTGCGCTCGACAGCGCTGCTCATGCCCGTCACGGCAGGCAGCGCCACCCTCGCCTTCTGGGGCCTGTCCCTGGCCGTCGAGTCCCTCGCCGTGCTCGCCGCCGCACTGTGGCACCTCTTCCTCTGCCTCCTCGCTCTGTCCGCCGTCGCCGCCGTCGCCGTCACCTGGCGCGGCCGCCGCGGCGGAGCAACCGCCACAGCAACGGCCACGGCCACCAGCCGGGGCCTGTTCGGTAAAGCCACCGCCCGCGCCAGTGCCACCGTCAAGAAGTAAGGGAGAACGCTGATGACCAAGTCCGCACCCAAGAAGGCGCCCGCGAAGAAGACCGCGGGCAAGAAGACGGCCGCCCCCGGCGCGGCGGCCGCCGTCACCGTGAAGGGGCCGCTGACGCTGAACGGCTCGCTCCTGCGCTGCCCCGGCCGCAGCACGGGCAGCGTGCCCCGCTACCTGACCCTGATGATCTCCGGAACGGAGGTACACGCCACCTGCGGCGAGCGCCACCCGCCCGAGGGCCAGCGGCCCAGCCGCCGGGACCCGCAGTGCTTCTTCGTGCTGCCCCTGGTCACCCCCGCGGTCGTGCGCACCATCGCGACCAAGCACGAACCTGGACGGCCCTTCGCCTTCCAGATGCCCGGCGGCCAGGTCCTGAAGGGCAAGAGGGCGCGGGCCGCCAAGGCCGCGCCCGCATCCGGGGCCGGACCGGCCGCCAGTGCGCACGCGACTCGTGCCGCCGCCGCCCGGGCCGCCCGCGCGGGCAGGCCGACGCCAGCGCGCGGCGGCGGCGCCCTGGTCGCCGGTCTGAACACGGTCACCGCCGTGGCCCAGGCCGTGGGCCAGACGGCCGGTGCCGCCGGTGCCGCCGTCAGCTCCACCGCCGGAGCCGTCGGCAAGGTCGCCGATCTCGGCCGCGAAGGCGTGCGCACCGGGCGCGCCGCCATCGAGGCGGCCGACAACGCCGGAGCCCGCCGGTTCGCCCGGGACAACCGGAAGACCGACGGCGACGGCAGCGACGGATGACCAGCGGGGCGGAACTCCCGGAGTTCCGCCCCGCGCCTACATTGTGGTAAAGTTTTTTTTGTCGGAACGGGGTGGCTCCCCGGCCGGCGTCACACGCACTCGAACCGGAAGGACCCCCGTGAACTCCACCTCCCTGCGCGGACTCGCCGCAGTCACCATGACCCTCGGCGCCACCACCCTGATCGTCTCCTGCGCCGGCATCGCACCGTCCGCTGACAGCAAGCCCCCGGTCCGCCACGGCATCGTCATCGACAAGTACAGCCGCGCCGCCTGGACCCAGCGCACCGTCCGAGACGTCTACAAGTGCCGCACCATCACGACGAAGGCCGCCCGCTCCAGCCTCGTCCTCGGAAAGGGCACCGGCGGCACCGGCGGGTCCCGTGGGTCCGGTGGGTCCGGTGGCGGCGGCCTCCTCGGCGGTCTACTCGGCGGCGGGTCCGACCGCAAGCCCAAGACCGACCCCTCGAAGGGATCCTCCTCCGGAAGGAAGCCGAGCCCGCAGGGCAGCAGCCCGAAGAGCCCCGGCACGGGCACCCAGCAGCGCAAGGAGTGCACGAAGACCGGGGAACGCATCGTGGCCACCCCGCACCCCGCCGTCTACAAGCTCCGCATCAAGGCCAAGGACGGGCGAACGGCATGGATGCCCGTCACCGCCGACGTCTACCTGCACACCAAGAAGGGCGACAAGGTCTGATCCCCCGCCCCGCCCCCGCCCCCGGCCTCGCCTCATCGCCGGGGGCGGCCCCTTTGCCCGGCTTGGTCCGCGCCGCCGGGACCGAGTGCACCGGGCAGGACCTCTACACGTGCCGCGCCGACACGACGAAGCCCCCGCTCCAGCGTCCACGGCAGTCCACGGCACGGCCGCTCATCGCACCGACACCTTCGACACCGGAAAGGGCACCCATGAGCGCCACCGACCAGCTGTTCACCGTGGACGGCAGCACCCACGGCCCGTACGCGGCCGGCCCTGTCCCCGAGACTTGGGGCCCCTACGACCCGATCAGCGTCACCCGCTCGACCGCCGAGCGGATCGCGTACGACCTGAACGTGCGGGACGCCGGATGCGGCCTCACCGCCGCATGGGACGGCCCCAATCTCGTCTTCACCTGGGACGAGCGCCACCGAGGCGAAAAGGGAAGCGAGATCGTCACCCCCGAGCCCGATGGCCGCTATCGCATCGGCGGCCTGTGGCCATGGATGCAGTGGGGAGGCGAGGCCCACGAGGTCTGAGGCCTCCGCCTGACCGCCCGTCCTGATCGCGCCCCGCCCCCGGCCCGCGGCCGGGGCGGTCCCTGTGTACGGCCCCCGACTCTGAAACCGCGGGCAGATCCAAGAGCACCCCCGTGACGACAACACACCCAGGAGGACCCTTTTGCCCATCTTCCTTGAGCAGCCCGGCTATGACCCCGGAGGCCCGGACGGGTTGGGCTGGAACCGGCTCAGCCTGAACGCGCACGGCGGCCTGTGGGACGAGTGCGGCTGGATGCCGACGAACCATCCCACCCTGTTCGCCGCCATGACCGGCCGCCAGCGCTGGGGCGGCTTCGAGCCCTGTACGGGGCGCGGCGCGTGCGGCAAATGCCCGGTGCAGCAACGGCACCTCGCGTACGAGGGAGGCGTGGACTGGCCCGAGGGCGTCCCGCTGCTGCTCGCACGGATCAGGCCCTGGCCGCCGGCCCCCGGCGCACTCTTCGGTGGCCTGACCGCCGGGCGCAGCAATCTGGAGCTCTCCGTCTGGAGTGGCGGCCCGCCCCTGCTGGAAACCGGCTGGAGCGAGGTGCTCAACACTCGCGGAGGGCGGATCAGCTGGTGGTGGAGTGACCAGGAGGGCGAAGCGTTCTGGATCGTGCGCGATCACCCTGCCGCCGACGAGGCCCTCGTGCGCAGCGAGGTGGGCCCGGCCGCCACCCGGCACGAACTGTACGGGCACGAGGATGGGCCCCGCCTGGCCGTCCTGACCTGCCAGGGAGCCTGCGCCCACGAGACCTACCACCTGCGGCACCTGGCCGCCGACCTCGCCGACCGCACCGAGGCCGCCGACCGGCCGCCCCAGCCGCCGCCCTCCCTGCCCGAGCGCCTGCCCGGGGTCCCCCTCATCACCCTCTCTCACCGGCACGGGCGCAGCGTGCTGCACCGGCCCCGAAGCCGCGACTACGACACATCCACCGTCGAGGTCCGCTGGGACGTGCCGTTCGACGAACTGACCGCCACCGCGCTCGTCGCCCACGCCGTCCGGCTCACCGCCTCGACCTGAACCCACCAGCCCTGAACCGCCCGCCTGGCAAGCACACTTGCCGGGCGGGTGATCAGGATGGTAAAGTTCTTTCTGTCGAAACGGGATGGCTTCCCGGGGCGGCGCCACACGCACCCACCGCATCCGAGGAGAACGAGATGCTCACCGCGCTCTTGGCCATCGTCGGCACCCTGCTCGGCACCGCCGTCGCCGCACTCTTCCACGACCGCAGCGCCCGCCGGACCGAAGCCGTCCAGCGCCGGGAGCGGGCCCGCGCCGAGACGCTCGACGCCGTCTCCCGCCTCGCCGGGGCCGTCAGCGACCACCGACGTGCCATGTATCTGCGCAGTGAAGCGGCCCTGTCCGGGGCCCCGCAGGAGAGCGTCGAGCGGCTGCGCGCCGACAGCCACCACACCCGCTCCCAGGTGGCCCAGCCTCTCACCGCCCTGCGGCTGCTGGTCACTGACGAGGCGGTCCGCGCCGCCGCCAACGCCATGGTCGTCGCCACGTTCGCGATGCGCCGCGCCGGCGACTCCTGGGATGCCTTGACCGCTGCCCGCGCCAAGGCAGTCGAGGCCCACGACGCATTCGTGGACGCCGCCGCCCGGCACCTCCAGGCCACCGACCGCTGACCCCCCAGGCCAGACCCCCGCCCGGCACGGACGGCTTCCGTGCCGCGTTCCACACGCCACCACCCCGGAGGTTCCCATGCGCATCAGTGCCACTCGCTGCACCACCTGCGACACCTACAACCGCGCCTACCGGACCACCTGCATGTTCTGCGCCCGCAACCTGCCCCAGATCGTGACCGCCCGAGCCCGCGCCTCCCGTATCGCCCTTCGCATCGCCCGGGCCGCCCTCTACCTGGGCGACGGCATCGCGGCGCTCATCATGCTGGAATCGGCGCTCCGCCACGGCGGCGAGCCCGACCGCAGCGCCGGGCTCAAGGCCGCCGCCGCCATGGGACTCGGCCACGGCACCGTCGTGCTGGCCGAGGTCCTGGCCTACTGGCTCCGGCGTGGCCCCGACTGGCAGGAGGCGGCAGCAGCCCTCCGGCAGATCGCCAGCGACCTTGCCGAGGGCACCACGCACGCGGTCGACGAACTCGACCGGCACGGCGGCATCGAGCCCCTGGCGCTCATCCTCGCCGCCGTCGGTAAGCGAGCCGAGACCGAGAGCGCCGACGCCGCCCGCTTCGGCGATGACGATGAGGCGCGCCACCAGGATCAGGTGCGCGAGGTGTCCTACGCAGCCGTCAATCACCTTCTCGCCGACCAGGCCCGCCGGTCCGACTGGCAGTAAGCCCCTGATCCCCGGTCCGGCACCGCCGGACCGGTCCCTCGCACGAACCCACCACACGAGGAGACAGCTCAGCATGAGCGGCACCCCCGCCCCCCGCATCAACCTCCATGGCCTGGCCCTGACGGGCACCCTGATCGCCGTCTTCGACGGCCTGCACGCCCTGTGCGACCAGGTCGTGCAGGACTCACACGACGCAGTGACCAAGGCAATGCACGGCTCCCACCTGGTCTACGTGAACGACGGCACTCCCGTGAAGGAGGACCCGTGGCGGCACGGCAAGGAAGGCCGCACCTGCACGGCCAGCGCCTACGGCCGCCGCTCGGTCAGCCGGCACGTCGGGTCCTACAGCGCCGTGCAGCTGGCAGCGAGCATCACCGTCACCCGGGTCTTCGGCTACCGGGTGCCCGTGCGCACTCTGCTGGCCGGCACTGCCGTCAACGCGCTGACACACGCCGTGATCGATCGCAGGGAGCCCTTGCTGTGGCTCGCGGGCAAGATCGGCAAGAGCGGATACATCGAGCACGCCACCGTCGTCCGCAAGCCCGCCACCGACACCAAGGCCCCGGTCGTGGAGGAATCCGGACCCGGAACAGCCCTCATGGAGATTGACCAGGCCCTGCACCGCGCGATCGGTGTCGGCGCCGCCGTCCTGACCGCCTGGCTCGCAACCCGCCGGGAAGGCCGGAAGTGACCGCGCCCGTACAGCCTCAGGGAGCACGCTGCGGCGCCGCCCATCCCGCTGACCCGACCTCCTGCGACGGACCGGTCACCGTGACCGTCCTCGACGCCGACCGCGCGGGCGCGCACGGCTGCGAAGGCCACGCGGCCCGGCTGCTTGCCTCCCTGGACCGCGGCCAGGCCTACGCCCTGCCCCACGCCCCGGCCGGAGCCGCGATCCGCGTGTTCCGCGCCGCAGCCAGCGCCGAGCCCCTGGGAACCGCCCGCACCCTCCGCGCAATCGCCCAGGTCTGACACCGCACCGCCCGCCGGCCGCCCCTCCCGGGGCGGCCGGTCCTCACCGGCTGAGACGACACCGACAAGGAGGCCACTGGATGACCAACCTCGATGAGATACGCCGGTACGACCAGCTCACCGAACGCGTCTACGGCGAGCGCCGTCTGCCCTCCGGCACCCGGGACCTGATCCTCGCCCTCGGGTGGGTGACCCTCCGGGACCCCAAGCGCCACCACCCGGCCGTGTCCCTGTGGGACCGCACCCGCGAGGTCCTCAACGCCGACAACCGGCAGATGCTGGAGACGATCGCCGAGGACGTCCCCCGTTACGAGCACGACTGGCACGCGAGCCCATCCGGCTGCCAGGCCCCGATGGTCCGGGCGAACCGCCTGTGCGGGAGGTCCACCAGCATCGGCTTCCCGGAATTCGACCCGGTCACCGGCTGGATGACCAACTGGGGGTTCTGCTCCCGGCCGCGCTGCCGCGAGTACATGCGCCCTATCCGCGAACGCGCCGAAGGGAGCAAGAACCGCGCCCCCGAGCCGATCCCCAACGCTGGCGGGATGCTCCCGCTGTTCTTCGCCTGGAACTGGGAAACGAAGTACCGCCGCGCCATGGAGTTGATCAAGCACCGCAGCTCATGGACCCCACCCTCGTACGGCCTGTCGGCCGACGAATGGCCACCCGTGCCCGGGCAAGAGCGCCCGAAGGCGTTCCCCCGGCTGCGCCTGGTCGCCTCCGAGGGCGAGTTCGTCGGACAGGACGGCCCGGCCCTTGCCACGGCTCGCCGTACCTGAACCGCCCCTGGCCGCACCACACAGAAGGAGGGAAGAGGCCGTGCGCGAGACCGCCCAGGCCTGACACCGCACCTTCCGCCATCCGCCCGCCCGGCCGCCCCTGACGGGGCGGCCGATCCTCACCCCGAGGAGCCTGATTTGTCTGTGAAACCCGTGATCCAGTGCGACGGCACACCCGGCGGTCCCGGCACGAAGTGCCGCTCCGAAGGTCAGCCGGCCCTCCCGTGGCACACCACCGCGACGAAGGTCCGCCGCTTCCTGCACAGCCAGAAGGGATGGCACCGTTCGCGCGACGGCCGGGACATCTGCCCCCTGTGCTGGGAAGAGGGCTGCTACAAGCCCGGCTGCGCGCCGTCCCCCTCATGGTGCGGCAAGTGCTCCCAGCGCAGGCCCTGCTGGTGCGACGTCGACGAGCAGGACCCGGATCCGCTCCAGTTGCCGGGCGAGGACCCGGACGAGCCCTGGGACGGAAACCCGGAGACCATACCGGAGGCCGTCGCCGAAGCGATCGGCCTCTGACCACCCTCGGACCGCGCGCCCGGCAGGGGCCCGCCTCACTATCAAGAAGGGTCGTATGCTGGTAAAGTTCATTCTGTCGGAACGGGGTGGCTCCCCGGACCGGCTCCCACACGCACCCCACCGAGGGAGAAACCCGTGTCCCGCTACGACCTGACACCCCACCAGAGCGCACCGCCCGGCCGTACCGTCACGGTCGGATGGACCTGGCTCGGCACGTACCGCATCCGCGTCACCGATGAGGCGAACGGCGCCGCGCGCACCGTCTTCTTCGCCGGTGCGGCCCGGTACGACATCTCCGAGGTCGCCACCGTCCTCGAACTGGCCGCCGCCTATGCGGAAGTGCCCGGGTACCTGCGGCAGGCCCTGATCAACGACCGCGCGACCGAGGGATACCGCTGCCCGACCTGCAAGGGCCGTGGCGCCCGCGTCCTGCCCTCCAGCTGCGACGAGACGGAGTGCTCCCCCTGCGAAGGCAGCGGCATGGTCCAGTGCGCCCACGGCCAGACACTCGCTAGCGGCGAGTGCCCCGTGTGCACCTTCGAGGCCGAATCACCCGCCGCCGTCGAAGCCGCACGCGCTTTCGACGAGCGATGCACCCGCCTCACCGCTGCGCTCTACGCCCCAGGGCCGAGCGTGCCGTCCCATGCCTGATCCGCGCCGTGCAGTCCTCTCCGACCCACCCGATGAGCCACACAAGGAGGCTTCCGTGATGTCCGCCGACACAACCGCCCACCCGGCCACCGCCTACGACCACTGCGCCGGTCCCCCCGAACTCCGGGTGTCCGGGGAAGTATTCGGCCGGGCCGCTACCTTCACCCTCCGCCCCAAGTTCTCAGACTACGTCGGCGACAACCCGCTGCCGGGAGTGGCCGTACGCGTCACCACGCACTTCCGTATCGCCCTGGACTTCACCGCCACCTTCCAGCAGGTCACCGGCGGGCACTGGGAACCGGTGCGCGTCCTCTGCCGTCAGGACGACTACCTTGCGTCCGTCCGGACGGTCCGCCCACACGTCGCGCCGGCCGCCGCCAAGGTCCTGGAGGAGCACCGCGCAGAGCTGGAACCACTTCTGGCTGCCGCCCGTGAGCGAGAGGCCGCCCACGCCCTGGCCGAGGTACACCGGGCGCGGCTCGCTGCTGCCGATGCTCACCGTCGGGTCGAGGCGGCCGAGGACGAGTTCAGCCTGTTCGGAGTCGGCGAAGAGCGGGCCGCTACGGTCATCAGCCAGCTCTCCGGGCGGCCGGGCGTCCGGCCGCACTCCGGTCCTCCGGTCGTACGCAGCACGTCCTACGGCCGGGTGCTGATCCTGTGCCCCGTCGGCCACCTGGTGCAGTCCGTCAAGGACGAGGACTGGAACGGCTCGCAGATCGCGGCCCGCTGTGCCGACCCTGCCTACACCGTGACGTGCCACGGCCAGACCGGCGCCCCTCTCACGCGCTGACCCGCCCTCCGGGCCCGGGCTCGACCCGGGCCCGGACTTCACCAGCCCAACACTGCGCCGATGTCTGACCCGCAGGTGCCGGAAATGCCGACGCGCCCGGCACCAGTTGCCCTCCCCGGGCGAACCGGCTGCACGCCACCGCGGGCACCACGCCCGCGCTTCGCGAAGAAGGAGACCATGCCCCAGCCCACCCCTTCTGACCCCGACTCTGCACCCCTGCCCCTGCCGCCGCTGTACGAGGTCTGTTCCCACTGCAACGGGCAGTGGCTGAAGCCGAACCCCGCCTACGCCGAGCACGCCGAGCAGGGGCGGGCTCTGCTCCAGGCCGCGATCGAGGCCCGCCGGGCCGCCGGGCTGAGCGGCGGCGACGAAGACCCCGAGATCGTCGACCGCATGGCCCCGCACACGGACCGCATGGTCACCGACCCCCTGCACGACAAGCTCGGACCGGCTGCCGACAAGGCCCGGATCGCCACCGACGCCTGGCGGATCCACCAAAGCAAACCCCCCACCGGGCCTGACGGACTGCCCGAAGACGAGGAGCTCTACTGCATCGAGTGCGACGGCCACTCCGGATACCAGCCGACCGACGCAGGCCGCCAGATCCTCCAGTTCCTGCACATCTTCCGGCCGCCCAGCATGCGCCCCTGACCTCCGGCCCGCGCCTCCGTAAGGGGCGCGGGCCGCTCCCGGCGATGAAACCGCACAAGACCCCGACCGGCTCGCCCACGGGTGTATAAAGCGATAAAGTTCTTTCTGTCGAAACGGGGTGTCTCTCCGGGTCGGCTTCCACATGCACCCCACTGAAGGAGATGGTTAGACATGCCGGGCAAGGCCCTCTGCGAGATCTGTGGCGAAGAGCGCGACGCGGTGGACGAAGAGGGTGTTTGCGCCCTGTGCCACGACGAAAACGCCCGCGACACGGACGCGGAACTGCGCGCCGTGGGCATCGACCCCGAAGACTCGCCCGTCGTCATGGCCGCGGAGCTCGCGCGCCGCATCCTCACCTGACGAACCACTCATCCCGGAGCCCCAGCGGGCCCAGGACCCTACGGGCAGTCACGAGCGTGACTCCCCACCCCCAACGCTCCCACCACGAGAAAGGCACCGCCCATACGCATCAACACCTGCACCACCCCGACCGAACGCGCCGCCGTCACGCTGCGCGCCGCCCTCATCCGGTTCGGCATCCCCTACCGCACTATCCGCGGATCATGGGGCGAACTCATAGAGATACCCCTCGCCGACGTGGGCGCCGGGCGCGGCACGCTGGAGATCGCAGACCGCGACTTCTCCCTCTTCCACGGGCCGGGCGAGCACACTGGATGGAGCATCTTCCCGCGCGACGAGCACGGCATGTGCCTGAGCAACCCCATGTACATCTCCGGGGACGGGGAAACGGTGGTGGCCTGTGACGCCGACTCGTTCGCCGCCGCCGCAGCCGTCGCCGCCCACATCGCCGCCCGCCAGGCCCCCGTTCACGGCCCGCTGCGCCCTGACCACGTCTGGGAGGAGTGCACCGGCCCCAACCGCCACTGCAAAAAGGCTTACCGGCAGGGCCGCACGGTCCACATAATCCCCGCCGCCTTCGCTGACAGCAGTCACCTCGTCCTGCCCACCAACCACTACGCCTCGCAGGAGGAGGCCCGCGCAGCGGTCGCCGACGCCCGCCGTACCGCCGTCATCATCGCCGCCGACGGGCAGTTGTACAAAGCCCGCAGGCTCCGCCGGCCGTACCGGCTGCTTCCTGGCTGGGTCGACCCCACCCGCCGCTGAACCCGCGCGCTCACGACCTCCGGCCCGCGCCCCCACAAAGGGGCGTGGGCCCGTTTCCTTCCTCCCTCGACCGGCAGCGAGTGCGGCGCGGCGGCCAGTTCACTCGCCCGAGAGGGTTAACAGTGGTAAAGTTCTTTCTGTCGGAACGGGATGGCTCCCCGGACCGGCTCCCACACGCACACGCTGACGAAGGAGCCCCATGACCACCGCCGTCGAACGCGCCACCGTCGAACGCGCCACCGTCGACCCGGCCGCCGCGCTCGCCGCAGCCCGCGCTGAACTGCGCACCGGCCATCCGAGCCTGAACACCCTGGCCCAGCTCACTCAGGTCACCGAAAACCTGCTCGCACAGGTCGACCTCCTTGCCCACCAGCTCACCGAAGCGCGTACCTGCCCGCTCACCGGGCTGCCCACACGGGCGCTCTGGCTCGCACAGGCCGAAGAAGTCGTCGCCACCGGCCCCTCCATCGTGATCATGGTCGACCTCAACGACTTCAAGCCCGTCAACGACAACTTCGGTCACGCCGCCGGCAACGCCGTCCTGACGGAGGTCGGCATACGAGTGGCCGACTGGACAACGGGCCGCGGATGCGGCGGCCGACTCGGCGGCGATGAGTTCGCGCTCGCCGTCCGCGAGGAGCCCGGGCTGGAGCAGGCCATCACCGCCCTGCGCCGACGGCTGACCGCCCCGATCGCCTACGGCTCCCAGCGGCTCATGGTCGGCGCCTCCTTCGGCGTGGCCCGCGTCCACGGCCGGACCTCACAGGCGCTGTCCGAAGCCCTGCACAGGGCCGACCTGCGGATGTACCGCGAAAAGGGCCAGACCGGGCGCCGCTGACTACCGCTGACCCTTCCGCCGCGCCGCGCCCCCCCCGGCGCGGCGCCCCGCCCACCCCCCCCAAAAAAATAAAAATGGTGGTTTTGTTTTTGTATTTAATGAGTAAGTATCGCCTTTACCCCACGCCCGCAAATGCGG
>NZ_JBSFVC010000024.1:0-92531 GCF_053592095.1 Streptomyces sp. NPDC002787
ACAGCCACGCGGCCGCCGCCCGCCGGGGCATCTCGGCGGTCCTCGTCGAGGTGGGCGAGCTCGGCCGACGGGACGAGGCCACCGCCCTCCGCCGCCTCGACGGCCTGCTGAAGGCACTGCGCCACCTGGGCGTCCTCGACCAGGACGGCTCCGCCCCGGCACCGGTCCGCGAGTGGGTCTGGTCCGCCGGCGTCACCGCCGAGGCCACCGGCCTGTGGTACCCGGAGTTCTCCTTCGACGCCGACATCATCGGCGAAGTCGCGGAAGGCGATGTCCTCGGCCGCATCGTCGACCCGGTCGACGGCCGCGAACACACGGTCCACGCCCCGGCGTGCTCTTCCACGCGCCTCCCGGAGCGTGGGAGTCCGGAGAGCGCGGAATGGCGGCACTGCTCGGACGCGAGGCGCAGGTGCGTTCCGGGGTCGACCGGGCGCTGGAGTACGCGGCGGCGCTGGGCTGCCCGCGGGTGCACCTGATGGCCGGGCTGGTCCCCCCGGACGCGACACCGGTCGAGCGGGTCCAGCACCGCGACACCTACCTGATCAACCTGGCCTGGACCGCGGAACGGGCCGCCGCCGCGGGCGTGGACATCCTGATCGACCCGATCAACGGCCGCGACATGCCCGGATACTTCCTGAGCACCCAGACCGAGGCCCACGCCGTGGTGCAGGAGGTGGGAGCCTCGAATCTCAAGGTGCAGCTCGACCTCTACCACTGCCAGATCGTCGAGGGCTATCTCACCGCGACCCTGCGCCGCGACGTGCCGGCCGGCCGGGTCGGTCATCTGCAGATCGCGGGCGTGCCCGACCGCAACGAGCCCGACCGGGGTGAGCTCAACGTCCGCCACCTGCTCGACGTGGTAGACGAGCTGGCGTTCGACGGGTGGATCGGCTCCGAGTCCATCCCCCGCGCCGGCACGAGCGAAGGTCTCCGCTGGCTGAACGACTACCGGAGCCACCGAGGGGAGTTGCGGAGGCCAGGCGGCCGCTGCGCCGAGAGGCCGGCGTGACGGCGTAGCCCAGCACGCGCATGACGTCGGCCGGGGTAACACGCCTCCTGCACGGCGATCTCGTCCGGCGAACCGGCTGTTGCGTCGGTCTCCGCACTCGCTGCACTCACCTTCCACGTTCTCGCACACGACGACGAACCCGACCTCGCCCGGCCGCGCGCCGCGCACTGGCCTGTCGACGCCTGTGAAGACGCGGATGGGCCGGAGAGTCGTCGTACGACGTGCGGGAGAGGCAGAAGCCGTCGCGGCGGCCCAGAACATCGAGGATCTGCTGTGCGGGGGGCAGTACCTCGGCGCAGATGCCGTCCCCGGTGGTCAGTGCAATGCCGTGGTGCGTCGTCATACCGTCGCTTGCAGCAAGGCGGTCCGTGAGGCGTCCAGGACGCGGTGGGATCTGCCTCATCAGCCATGCCTGTCAGCTGTCGGCGGCCGAGGTGGCGGCCGTGACGAACGCCGCTGCCGCAGGCGACAGGCTGCCGCGGCGGCTGACGAGGGCGACGTCCAAGGTGGCCCTCGGCTCGATGTCCAGCATGCGGGCGCCCAGCCGCCGGGCAACGTCCCGCCAGGAATCCGTGACCACCGCGAGTCCGACCCCGGCCAGTACCAGGGGCATGAGCGACACACGGTGCTCGGTCTCCGCGGCAACGGTGAACTCGATGCCCTGTTCCCGCAGCGCGTCGACGTAAGGACGATCAGCCGCTGTCCCGCGAGCTCCCGGCACTCCACCGCCGTCCGATCAGCGAACGGGCCGTCGGCCGGCACCATCAGCACAAAACGCTGCCGCCCCAGCGCGTGTGAGGCGACCTCCTTGTCGGAGATGGGACCGGCGGACGCCAAAAGCCCCAACTCCACGGCACCCGTGCGCACCATGTCGATCACGTCACGCGAGGTGAACGCCGCTTTGATGGCCACGGAGACGCCGGGATGCCGATGGCTGAAAGCACTCACCAGACTCGTCAGCGGCTCCACCGCCTGCGACGGCATGGACGCCACATCCAGGCGCCCCTCACGCAGCTCATGCACCGCCGCCACACTCGCCCGCGCCGTCTCCAGACTCCGCACGGCCTCCCTGGCAGGCTCGATCAGAGCCCTTCCGGCCTCCGTCAGCACTGCCCTACGCCCGATGCGATGGAACAGCTCGGAGCCGAGATCACGCTCCAGTGCCCGCACGGCCTGCGACAGCGACGGCTGCGACACGTACAGAGCCGAGGCAGCACGGTTGAACCCCCCACGATCAACAATCGCAAGGAAGTACTGCAGCTGCCGAACATCCATTTCGCGCCCCCTGCCCCTCAAGAAATCAGCCGACGACTCGATTGGTCCCGACCATGGTTGCGTGAAGGACAGCCTCGACGAAGTGCGGACCACCGACGCACTGACCGTGGTGGTCACCGAAGCGCGGCCACAGAGCGTGCCGTGCGCGCCATGCTGCAGGCGCTGCGCCCCTGCCCGCCCCGTAGACCCCCGGTTCCCGGGACCTCACGGCCAGCTGGCGAGGCAATCTGTGAAACCAGAAGAACAGCAGGTCAGACGCCCTTTGCTGCGGGCTCAAGAATCGCCACGCACTCCACATGCGAGGTCATCGGAAACAGATCGAACGCCCGCAGCATCCGCACCCGATACCCACCCTCCCGGAAGTACCCCAGATCCCGAGCCAGCGCCGCCGGGTCACAGGCGACGTAGGCGATCCGGCGGGCGCTCAGGGACGACAGGTGCTGGACGGTCTTGCGGCCCGCGCCCGCGCGGGGCGGGTCCAGGACGATGAGGTCGACCTCCGTGATCCCCGTGCGCGGGAGCACCGCCTCGACCTTGCCCTGCTCGATGCGGACCCGCTCGAAGTCGGCGAGGTTGTGACGCGCGTCCTCGACGGCCCGCTTGCCGGACTCGATGCCGAGGACCGCGCCCTTGTCGCCGACACGGTCGGCGAGGGCGCCCGCGAACAGTCCCACCCCGCAGTACAGGTCCAGCGCCATGTCGCCCTTGCGCGGCAGCAGCCCCTGCATGACCGCCTTGACGAGGGTGTCGGCGGCCTTCGGGTGGACCTGCCAGAAGCCGCCGCTGCCCACACGGTACGTACGGTCGTCGGCACGCTCACGGACGAAGGGGCGCCCGTGGACGCGGTGCACGCCCCCGTCCTTCTCCTCGACCCGCATCACCGACACCGGCTTGTCCAGCTCCACGATCGGCAGGCGCGCACCCGGCCGGGGCTCAAGGATCACCTGACGGTCCTGGGAGCCCGTCGCGGCGATCGCGTCGATGGACGCCATGCCCGTCCAGTCCCGCTTCTCGATGCCCAGTTCGGAGACGCCCGGCGCCGCGATCATGCAGTGGTCGATCGGCTCCACCTCGTGCGAGCGGTGCTTGCGCAGCCCGGCCCGACCCGAGTCGTCCACCGCGTACTGCACCCGCGTACGCCACGCCGGGACCTCGCCCGCCGGCACCTTGTCGCCCTCGGCCGGCATCACCGTGCCGTCCCAGCCCGCCTCCTCGGGCGTGAGGCCCGCGAGGCGCTGCAGCTGCTCGGCGATGACCTCGCCCTTGAACCGGCGCTGGGCCCCCGGCTTGGCGTGCTGCCAGTCGCAGCCGCCGCAGCGGCCGGGCCCGGCGTAGGGGCAGGGGGCCTCGACGCGGTCCTTGGAGGCCGACAGCACCGAGACCGCGTCCGCCCGCAGGAAACGCGCGCCTTCCTCGCCGTCCGTCACCCGCGCCACGACCCGCTCGCCGGGCAGCGCGTGCCGGACGAAGAGGACCTGGCCCTCGGCGGTACGGGCGATGCAGTGGCCGCCGTGGGCGACGGGGCCGACCTCGACCTCGTACTCCTCTCCCACCAGCGATTTCCTCGGTTCTGCCTGCATGGTGGGGTGACTCCAAAGAACGGAAAGCCGCAACGGCCGGACAACAGCCCACCAGTCTACGTGGGTGCCGTCCGGCCGTTGACCACGAACGTCAGCTCTTGTTGGCCGAGGACTCCTTGGAGCGCTCGTCCGCCGGGCCACGCCGTACCGAACCCGGCGCGTTCCACTCCTGCCGCTTGCGTTCCCGTCGCTTGGCGACCTCGGAGGACTCCAGCTGGTAGGGCACGGAGGTCACCATGACACCCGGTGTGAAGAGCAGTCGGCCCTTGAGCCGGAGCGCGCTCTGGTTGTGCAGCAGATGCTCGTACCAGTGGCCGACCACGTACTCGGGGATGATGACCGACACCGCGTCCCTCGGGGACTCCTTGCGCAGCCCCTTCACGTACTCGATCACCGGCCGGGTGACCTCGCGGTACGGCGAGTCGAGGACCTTCAGCGGTACGTCGATGCCGCGCCGCGTCCACTCCTCCTGGAGGGCCTTGGTCTCCGCCGGGTCGACGTTGACGCTGAGCGCCTCCAGCGTGTGGGAGCGCATCAGCTTGGCGTAGGCGAGGGCCCGCAGGGTGGGGCGGTGGATCTTGGAGATCAGCACCACGGAGTGGACCCTGGAGGGCCGTACGACGTCGTCGCTCGGGCCGTCCGGCGCGGCGATCTCCGCGGCGACCCGGTCGTAGTGCTTACGGATGGCCGTCATCGTCGCGTAGAAGATCACCATGCCGAGTAGGGCGACCCAGGCGCCGTGCGTGAACTTGGTGACGAGGACGACGATCAGCACCAGGCCCGTGAAGAAGGCGCCGAAGGTGTTGATCGCGCGGGAGCGGACCATGTGGCGCCGCTTGGCCGGGTCCTTCTCGGTGCGCAGATGGCGGTTCCAGTGCCGGACCATGCCCGTCTGGCTCAGCGTGAAGGAGACGAACACACCGACGATGTAGAGCTGGATGAGGCGCGTGGAGTCGGCGCCGTAGATCCACACCAGGAGCATGGCGGCGCCCGCGAGGAGCACGATGCCGTTGGAGAAGGCGAGGCGGTCGCCACGGGTGTGCAGCTGGCGCGGGAGGTAGCGGTCCTGGGCGAGGATCGAGCCGAGCAGCGGGAAGCCGTTGTAGGCGGTGTTCGCGGCCAGGAAGAGGACCAGCGCGGTGGCGGCGGCCAGGAGGACGAAGAAGAACGTGCCGTCACCGAAGACGGCGGCGGCTACCTGCGAGATCACCGGGTTCTGGACGTAGGAGTCACCGACCGGGGTGCCGTCGCGCAGCAGGTCGACCGCCGGGTTCTCGGCCATCCGCACCTTGGTGAGCATGGCGAGGACGATGATGCCGCAGAACATGGTGACGGCGAAGAAGCCCATCAGGGCCAGGGTGGTCGCCGCGTTCTTCGACTTGGGCTTGCGGAAGGCGGGGACGCCGTTGGAGATCGCCTCGACACCGGTGAGGGCGGCGCAGCCTGAGGAGAAGGCCCGCAGCAGCAGGAAGACCAGCGCGATACCGGCGAGCCCCTGGTGCTCCGGCTTGATCTCCAGGTCGGCGGTCGGCGCCCGCATGGTCTCGTCGAGGACCAGCCCGCGGAACGCACCCCACGCGATCATCAGGAACACGCCGACGACGAAGACGTACGTCGGGATCGCGAAGAGCTTCCCGGACTCCTTCACCCCGCGCAGGTTCATCAGCGTGAGCAGCACGATGATCCCGATCGCGCACAGCACCTTGTGCTCGACGAAGAAGGGGATGGCCGAGCCGAGGTTCTCCACGCCGGAGGAGATGGACACCGCGACGGTGAGGACGTAGTCGACGAGGAGCGCGCTGGCGACGGTGAGCCCGGCCTTGGGGCCGAGGTTGGTGTTCGCCACCTCGTAGTCGCCACCGCCGCTGGGGTAGGCGTGCACGTTCTGCCGGTACGACGCCACCACGGTGAACATCAGCACGACGACCGCGACCGCGATCCAGGGGCTGAAGTGGTAGGCCGACACGCCCGCGATGGAGAGGACCAGGAGCACCTCGCCGGGTGCGTACGCCACGGACGAGAGCGGGTCGGAGGCGAAGACGGGGAGTGCGATGCGCTTCGGCAGGAGCGTTTCGCCCAGCCGGTCGCTGCGCAGAGCGCGCCCGATCAGAATCCGTTTGGGCACGTCGGTCAGTTTGGACACGCAGAGGATCGTAAGCGCCCCGACTGGTTCTGGGCACATCCGGGTGAAATCCCGGCGGGCCCCGGAGTGAAATCGGTCCGCCCGGGGCCCGGAAGTGCGCCATGTCACGCATCCTCCGACCTAATGGACGGCGTCCTCATGTCTATATGACGAACCTCTGTATGACGAATCCCGTCCCCTCACCCTCTGGAGACTCCATGCAGGCCGCGACCGCGGAGCTGATCGGCGCCATCGCCTCCCTCGTCGGACTCGGCGTCCTGACGATGATCAGCGTCCGCCGGATCAGCCGACGACGTCCCACGATGTAACCCGAAACCGCACAGGGGTGCCCTTGGTTGACCGCGCGTGTGTAGCTTGGGCGACTGTCTGAGACCCTGATTTTTGACGTTTCGGCTGAGCAGTAGCTATTGACACCGGAAGGACGGTCGTGCACATCGTCATCATGGGCTGCGGGCGAGTGGGTTCCACCCTCGCCCAGACCCTGGAGCAACAGGGGCACACGGTCGCCGTGATCGACCAGGACCCCACGGCCTTCCGTCGTCTGGGCTCGGGATTCGGCGGCCGTCGCGTCACCGGCGTCGGCTTCGACCGCGACACGCTGCGCGAGGCGGGCATCGAGGAGGCGGGCGCGTTCGCCGCCGTCTCCAGCGGCGACAACTCCAACATCATCGCCGCCCGGGTCGCCCGCGAGATGTTCGGCATCGAGAACGTGGCGGCGCGGATCTACGACCCCCGCCGCGCCGAGGTCTACCAGCGTCTGGGCATCCCGACGGTCGCCACGGTCCGCTGGACGGCCGACCAGATGCTCCGCCGGCTGCTGCCCGCCGGGTCGGAGCCGCTGTGGCGCGACCCCACCGGCGGCGTCCAGCTCGCCGAGGTGCACGCCTCCTCGGCCTGGGTGGGCCACAAGATCAGCAAGATGCAGGAGGAGACCGGCGTCCGCGTCGCCTTCCTCACCCGCCTGGGCGAGGCGATGCTGCCCACCTCGCAGACGGTGCTGCAGGAGGGCGACCTCGTGCACGTGATGATGCGTACGGACGACGTGGAGAAGGTCGAGGCGTCCTTCGCCGAGGGCCCCGACGAGGAGGGCGGTCACTGATGAGGGTCGCCATTGCCGGAGCCGGTGCGGTCGGCCGCTCGATCGCGGGCGAACTGCTGGAGAACGGCCACGAGGTCCTTCTCGTGGACAAGGCGCCGACCGCCATCTCGGTCGAGCGCGTCCCCCAGGCGGAGTGGCTGCTGGCCGACGCCTGCGAGATCACGTCCCTGGACGAGGCGGCGCTCCAGCGCTGCAACGTCGTCATCGCCGCGACCGGCGACGACAAGGTCAACCTGGTCGTCTCCCTGCTGGCGAAGACGGAGTACGGCGTCCCCCGCGTCGTCGCCCGTGTCAATAACCCCAAGAACGAGTGGTTGTTCAACGAGTCCTGGGGCGTGGACGTGGCCGTGTCGACCCCCCGGCTGATGTCGGCCCTGGTCGAGGAGGCCGTGAGCGTCGGTGACCTGGTCCGCCTCCTCCGCTTCAGCCACGGGGACGCGAACCTGGTCGAGCTGACGCTGCCGCCCGAGTCGGCCCTGGCCGGTACGCGGGTGGGCGAGGTGGAGTGGCCGGAGGACACCTCCCTGGTCACGATCATCCGCGGCACCCGGGTCCTCACCCCCACCTCGGACGACTCCCTGGAGGCGGGCGACGAGCTCCTGTTCGTGGCCGCGCAGGCGCGTGAGGAGCAGCTGGAGGACCTGTTGTCGGTACGGCGCGAGGACGCCACGAGCTGACACCGGAGGCCGATGCATGGAAGGGGCGCCCGGAAGTTTCCGGGCGCCCCTTCGTTCTCGGTGCACACCCAGCCCGTCCGACGCTAGAGGACGAGGCCGTTCAGGCCGAAGCGGGGATCTGGGGGCGGCAGCCCCCGGCAGGCCCGGGGCAGCAGCCCCCGGCAGGCCCGCAACCACACCGGGTGCCTAGTCGGCTGACCGCGCCGCAGCCTTCCGCTCCTCCGCCGCGCGCTCCTCCGCCTCCATCTCCGCGAACACGTCGATCGGAGCCGGCGCCTTCGCCAGGAAGATCCAGGTCAGCCATACGGCGAGCAGGAACGGCGGGATCTTCAGGGCGATGAGCACCCAGCCCAGCTGCGTGGTGTCGGCCCACCAGTACAGCGGGAAGAGGATCGCGCACTTGCCGAGCAGGATCGCGCCCCAGGCGTAACTGGCCTTCGCGTACGCCTTCTTGCGGCCGGGGTTCCGGGTCCGCCAGGACAGGTTCTCCTTGAAGACCGGGCCGAGCATCAGGCCGATCAGCGGCACACCCGCCACCGTCGTGACGATGTAGGCGAGGCCGAGGCCCAGCGTGTAGAGCATGCCCGGCAGATAGAAGTCCTTGGCGTTGCCGGTCATCATCGCGAAGACCACACCGAAGGCGACCCCGAAGACACCGCTGAAAGCGTGCTTGACGGTGTCCTTCATGACGAGCCGCACGACGACCAGCAGGACGGACACACCGAGAGCCGCGAGGGCCGCGGAGTGCAGGTCCTTGTTGATCGTGAAGATGGAGACGAAGAGCAGTCCCGGGAGCACGGTCTCGACCATGCCGCGAACGCCGCCGAACGCCTCGAACAACGCGGCCTCGGTCACCGCCCTCGAGTCGTGCGAGCCGTCCGGTCCGCCCTGGGCGTCCTGGGCGCCCCGCTGGGCGTCTTCCGTCGGCTTGTCGAGCGACGTCACCGGCTACTCCCGTCCGAGGGGTCTGAGTTCGTACTTCGGATTGAACAGCACCCTACGGCCCCGGCTCATCGAGACCCGGCCGGATGCGATCAGCTTGCGCCCCGGCTCTATCCCGACGATGGAGCGCCTGCCGAGCCACACCACGTCCAGGGCGGCCGAACCGTCGAACAGCTCGGCCTCCAGGGCCGGGACACCGGCCCGGGGGCGCAGCGTGACCGTGCGCAAGGTACCAGTAACCGTCACTATCTGTCGGTCGTGGCAGTCACAGATGCGCGTACAGCCCGCGGTGTCCGTGTCCTCGCGCAGCTCTTCCGACTCCAGGTCCGTCTGGGACGAGGAGAGCCGGTCGAGCATGCGCCGGAACCGGCCCGCCGGCTTCTCGGAACGAGGAACAGCACTCATGGCAAAAAGCGTACCGGGGCCCGCCGACAGAGCCGTACCCCCGGCTACTTCTCGAATCGGTAACCCATCCCCGCCTCGGTGATGAAGTGCCTCGGCCGCGACGGATCGCCCTCCAGCTTGCGCCGCAGCTGTGCCATGTACACCCGGAGGTAGTTGGTCTCCGTCCCGTACGACGGCCCCCAGACCTCCTGCAGGAGCTGCTTCTGGCTGACCAGGCGTCCGGTGTTGCGGACCAGCACCTCCAGGAGGTGCCACTCGGTGGGGGTCAGCCGGACGTCCTTGCCGTCCCGGTTCACCTTCTTCGCGGCCAGGTCCACGGTGAAGTCGGCGGTCTCCACGAGCACGTCGCCCTCCTCCCCGCCGACGGGCTCGGCGCGGCGGACGGCGGCGCGCAGCCGGGCGAGCAGCTCGTCCATGCCGAAGGGCTTGGTGACGTAGTCGTCGGCGCCCGCGTCGAGGGCCTCGACCTTCTCGTCGGAGGAGTGCCGGGCCGACAGCACGAGGATCGGCACCCGGGTCCAGCCGCGCAGCCCCTTGATGACCTCGACGCCGTCCATGTCGGGCAGCCCGAGGTCGAGGACGACGACGTCGGGATGGCGGGCGGCGGCGAGTGCGAGGGCGGTCGCGCCGTCGTGGGCCGCGTCGACGTCGTACTTGCGCGCCTTCAGGTTGATCACGAGCGCGCGGACGATCTGCGGCTCGTCGTCGACCACGAGCACCCGGGTCATGTGGTTCGCCTTTCTGCCGATATGGCCGTTCCTGCGGGCCTGACCGGACGTGCCGACGCGGACGGAACCACCGACCCGGCCGGGTCCGCCGACGCGGACGGATCCACCGACCCGGACCGATCTGCCCAATTGGCCGGGCCCGCCGACGCGGACGGGCCAGCCGACCCGGACCGGTCCGCCGACATGGCCGCGTCCCGCGACACGGCCCCGTCCGGCTCCGAGCCGTTCGACGCGGCCCGCACCGTGAGCACCATGGTGAGGCCTCCGCCGGGTGTGTCCTCGGCGTCGAGGGTCCCGCCCATGGCCTCGGCGAAGCCGCGCGCCACCGCGAGTCCGAGTCCCACGCCGACCCCGCGCGGGGCGTCGCCGTAACGCTGGAACGGGGCGAAGATACGGTCCTTGGCCTCGTCGGGGACGCCGGGGCCACGGTCGGTGACGCGGACCTCCACGCGGCCGCCGAGGGCGCTGGCGGAGACCTGGACGGGCGTGCCGGGCGGGCTGTACTTGACGGCGTTCTCGACGATGTTGGCGACCGAGCGCTCCAGCAGCCCGGGGTCGACGGCCACCATGGGCAGGCTCTCGGGGATCTCCAGTGCGACGCTGCCCTCGGGTACGCCGCCGAGGGCCATCGGCACCACCTCGTCGAGGTCGATCTCGCGGATCAGCGTGGTGACCGTGCCGGTCTGCAGCCGGGACATGTCGAGGAGGTTGCCCACGAGGTGGTCGAGCCGGTCGGCACCCTCCTCGATGCCTTCGAGCAGTTCCGCCTGGTCCTCCTCGGACCACTCGACGTCGTCCGAGCGCAGGGAGGTGACCGCGGCCTTGATGCCGGCCAGCGGCGTACGCAGGTCGTGGCTGACGGCGGCGAGCAGCGCGGTGCGGATGCGGTTGCCCTCGGCGAGTTCCTTGGCCTGGTCGGCCTCCTGCTGGAGCCGTCGGCGGTCCAGTACGACGGCGGCCTGGGCGGCGAACGCGGCCAGCACCCGGCGGTCCTCGGCGGGCAGCACCCGCCCGGAGAGGGCGAGCGCCATGTGGTCACCGACCGGCATGTCCACGTCCGCGGCCTCCGGACGGTCCACCTGCCGTGGGCCCACGCTGCCGGCGCAGGTCCACGGGTCCACGTCGCTCTCCCGTTCCAGCAGGGCCACCGACTCCATGCCGAAGGTCTCGCGGACGCGTTCCAGCAGGGCTTCCAGGCTCGTCTCGCCGCGCAGCACACTGCCCGCGAGGAAGGACAGGATCTCCGACTCGGCGCGCAACCGGGCCGCCTGGTGGGTGCGCCGGGCCGCGAGGTCCACGACGGACGCCACCGCCACCGCGACCCCTATGAAGACGGCGATGGCCACGATGTTCTTGGGGTCGTCGACCGTCAGGCTGTGCACCGGCGGGGTGAAGAACCAGTTGAGCAGCACCGAACTCAGCACGGCGGCGGCCAGAGCGGGCAGCAGACCGCCCAGCAGGGCGGCGGCCACCGTCGCCGACAGGAACAGCAGCATGTCGTTGGCGAGGCCGAGGTCGGTCTCGAAGTTGGCCAGGAGCAGCGCCAGCAGTACGGGGCCCACCGTCCCGACCAGCCAGCCCCAGATCATCCGGGCCCGCCCGAGCCGCGCGCCCCGGGCGACGGGCAGCCCGCGCCCCTTTCCGGCCTCGTCGTGTGTGATCAGGTGGACGTCCAGGTCGGGCCCCGAGTCCCGGGCGACGGTGGCGCCGACGCCCGGCCCGAACACGTACTGCCAGCTCTTGCGGCGTGAGACGCCGAGCACGATCTGGGTGGCGTTGACGCCGCGCGCGAAGGCCAGCAGCGCGGCCGGGATGTCGTCGCCGACGACGTGGTGGAAGGTGCCGCCGAGGTCCTCGACGAGGGTGCGCTGGACGGCGAGTTCCTTGGGTGAGGCGGAGGTCAGCCCGTCGCTGCGCGCGATGTAGACGGCCATGACCTCGCCGCCCGCCCCCTTCTCCGCCAGCCGGGCGGCCCGGCGGATCAGGGTCCGGCCCTCGGGGCCGCCGGTCAGTCCGACCACGATGCGCTCGCGCGAGCCCCAGATCCTCGAGACCTCGTGCTCGCTGCGGTACGCGTTGAGGTACTCGTCGACCCGGTCCGCCACCCACAGCAGCGCCAGCTCCCGCAGCGCGGTCAGGTTCCCGGGCCGGAAGTAGTTCGACAGTGCCGCGTCGACCTTGTCCGGCTGGTAGATGTTGCCGTGCGCCATCCGCCGCCGCAGCGCCTGCGGTGACATGTCGACCAGCTCTATCTGGTCCGCCCTGCGCACCACCTCGTCAGGGACGGTCTCGCGCTGCCGTACACCGGTTATCGACTCGACGACATCGCCGAGCGACTCCAGGTGCTGGATGTTGACGGTCGATATCACGTCGATGCCGGCCGCGAGCAGCTCCTGCACGTCCTGCCAGCGCTTGTCGTTGCGGGAGCCGGGGACATTGGTGTGGGCCAGCTCGTCCACGAGGGCCACCTGGGGGCGCCGGTCGAGAACGGCGTCCACGTCCATCTCGGTGAAGACCGCGTCCCGGTACTCCAGCTCCCGGCGGGGGATCTGTTCGAGCCCGTGCAGCATCACCTCGGTGCGGGGCCGGCCGTGGTGCTCCACGAAGGCCACCACACAGTCGGTGCCCCGTTCGTGCCGACGGTGGGCTTCGGACAGCATCGCGTACGTCTTGCCGACGCCCGGTGCCGCACCGAGGTAGATCCGAAACTTCCCGCGTCCCATGGCCCCATTGTCTTCCCGTGACCGCCGCCTACGCAGCGTCGACCTTACGGCCGGCCATCACGGTAAAGGGGGCAGGAGGCGGGCTGTGGGCCCTCTTTGACGCAACCCTGACGCCCGCGCCCCGCAAGGGCACGGAGAGCCGCGCGACCGGCCCGAACGGACCCGCGGCTCCCCAACGTCCTTCGGCGGAGCTGTCGAGCGCTCAGCGAACCTCGGTGATCTCCGGCCCGCGCTGCAGCTGTCCCATGCCACCGGAGAAGCGGGAACCGGCCTGCTCCTCCTGCTGGACCCCCTCGGGGACCATCTGCGCGTCGTTCGGCAGCTTCAGCACGATCGGGTCACGCGGGGCCATGGGCCCGTCACCGCGTACGACGACGGTGTCCCGGAAGATCTGCTCCAGCAGCCCGGCGGTCTGCGGCTCCACCGCGCCCCGGCCGGAGATCACCCCGCGCAGGAACCAGCGGGGCCCGTCCACACCGACGAACCGGACGACCTGGAAGCCGCCCGTGCCGTCCGGCAGCTGCACCGGCACCTGGGCCCGCAGCTCCCAGCCCAGCGGGCCCTCGACCTCGTCGATGACACCGCCCTGCTGGGTGATGCCGGAGGCGATCTCCTCACGGACCTCGCCCCAGATGCCCTCGCGCTTTGGCGCGGCGAAGGCCTGCAGCTGGACCGCGCTGTCGCGCAGCACGACGGTCGCCGCGACGATCGCGTCGCCCGCGACCTCGACCCGCAGCTCCATGCCGTCGACCCCGGGCACGAAGATGCCGCCGAGGTCCACCCGGCCCTCGCCGGGATCGCGCACCTCGGAGCTGTCCCACGGCCCGTCGGGCCGGGGCTCGGGCTCGAGCCGCACACGCTCCCGCTCGACCTCGTCCGCCTCAGTGTCGACTTCTCCGGCTACGCCGTCGACCTGCTCGGCCTCGCTCGCCGCGTCCGCCGCGTCCTCAGCGGAACCCTTCTTCTTGCGACGTCCGAACACGTCACTGTCCTTCCCGGTCGGATACGACCGAAGCGTATCGATTCCCACCCGTTGTGCCGCTTGTGCCGCCCACGGCGGCATGACCGCCGGTGGACCCGAAGCCCCCCTCGGCCCGCGCCGAGTCGGGAAGCTCCGCCACCTCCTGGAAGCGCACCTTCTCGACCTGCTGGACGACCAGTTGGGCAATCCGGTCGAAGCGCTCGAACCGCACGGCTTCATGCGGGTCGAGATTCACCACGATCACCTTGATCTCCCCACGGTACCCGGCATCAACCGTCCCCGGGGCATTCACCAGGGCGACGCCGCAGCGGGCGGCGAGACCGGACCGTGGGTGCACGAAGGCCGCGTACCCCTCCGGGAGCGCGATGGACACTCCCGTGGGCAGTACGGCCCGTTCGCCCGGCTTCAGTTCCCGGCTCTCCGTGGTGCGCAGATCGGCGCCCGCGTCACCGGGCCGCGCGTAGTCCGGCAACGGCACGTCGGGGTCGACGCGCCGGATCAGGACGTCGAGAGGGGTACGGCCGCCGTTCACGGGTTCACCTCGAAGGCGCGGGCCCGCCGGACCTGGTCCGGGTCGTTCATGGCCGCCTGGATCTCCTTCTCGCGGCCGTGGTCAATGAAGTGGTCGACCTCGACCTCGATGAAGAGCGCGTCGGCGCGCACGGCGAGCGGGCCGTCGGGGCCGCCGATGCGTCCCTCCGCGGTCGCGTAGATCTTCCGCCCGGCCACCGCCGTCGCCTCGGCCCTCAGGTGCAGGACGGTGTCGACGGGCACGGGCCGCACGAAGTCGGTCTCCAGCCGCCCGGTCACCGCGATGGTGCGCAGCAGCCAGGTGAGAGAGCCGAGGGTCTCGTCGAGCGCGCTGGCCAGGACTCCGCCGTGCGCGAGGCCCGGGGCGCCCTGGTGCGCGGTGCGCACGGTGAACTCGGCGGTGAGAGTGACGCCCTCACCGGCCCTCGCCTCCAGGTGCAGCCCGTGGGGCTGCTGGTCACCGCAGCCGAAACACTGCCCGTAGTGCGCGCCCAGCAGCTCACCGGGGGCGGGCGCCTCGGGATGCCGTACGGGCGCCGTGGCGTCCGCCGGGGGCTGCAGGACCGCGGAAGTACCTCTCACAGCCGCAGACCTTACCCGTCCGTCAGCGTCCGGCCACCGCCCCTACGGGCAGGGTTTCCCCTCGGACGGCCCTCTTCCGGGGGCGGACGTCCCGCATGCCAAGCTTGACGCCATGCAGCTCTCCGCCTCGCCGTACGAAGAACGCCTCACCGCTCCCCGTTCCTGGTGGCTCGTCTGCTTCCTGGTCGGCGTCTCGATGGCCCTCATCCTGCTGCCCTTCGGCACCCTGCCCCTGCTGGGCGGCCTCGCCGGCGGCACCGCGGCCGCCGCGGTCGTCGCCAGCTCCTACGGCTCGGTCCGCATCCGCGTCGTCGGCGGCTCCCTGATCGCGGGCGAGGCGAAGATCCCGGTGAACGCCCTCGGTGAGCCCGAGATCCTGGACCGCGAGGAAGCCCAGGCCTGGCGCACCCACAAGGCCAACCCCCATGCCTTCATGCTCCTCCGCGCCTACATTCCCACCGCCCTGCGCATCCCGGTGACCGACCCGGCCGACCCGACCCCGTACGTCTACCTGTCGACGAGGGAGCCGGAACGCCTGGCGGCGGCCCTGGAAACGGCGAGGACGACGGCGTGAACCCCCCTCGTCCCGCGACAGCTGTGGGCCGCCGTCGAGGGCTCTGCGCCACCGCGCTTTTCTCGCCGAACTCTTAACCGCCGGCGGTATTTCCCTCCGCCACGACGGCGATCAGCCACCACGGCGCGTTTCCGGCGGTGCCGAACTCGGGCGCGCCCGATCGACGGGCCGATCGACGGACCGGGTGCGCCCAGCGCGGCTCCCGCTCACCCCCCGCCGAGTTCCTTCGGCAGCTCCCCCACCGTCAGTGGATCCACGGGCCTCTCCAGCGGCGGCAGTTCCGGCAACGCCTCCCACGGCACCTGCGTCCGCCGCAGGTCCTTACGGATCCGCTCCGCGAGCTGCTTGGTGTCCCGGCGGTTCATGACCGCCCCGACGGCGGCCCCGACCAGGAACGGCATCAGGTTCGGCAGATTGCGCACCATCCGCTTCATGATCTGCTGCCGCAACTGCCGCTTCATCTGCCCGCCGAGCGCCGAGTTGACCGTCGACGGCTTGGTCACGTCGATCCCGCGCTCACCGGACCAGGAGTCCAGGTAGGCGGCGCTGCGCTGCCGCAGGTTCCCCGGCGGCCGCGCCCCGTACACCTCGTGCAGCTCGGCGATGAGCTTGAGCTCGATCGCGGCGACCCCGGTGATCTCAGCGGCCAGTTCCGCCGGCATGGCGGGCGGCGCCGGCAGCATCGCGGCGGCCCCGACACCCGCGCCCACCGTGGACGACGCGTTCGCGGCCCCGGCGACGAGCCTGTCGGCGATCTGCTCGGGCCCCAGGCCCGGGAACTGGGCGCGCAGAGCAGCGAGGTCGCGTACGGGGATCCGTGGGGCGATCTCGATGACCCGGTCGGTGATGTACGCGAGCCCTGCTCTGGCTCCCTCACCGCTCTTGCGTGCCCCGGTCTTGAGGCCCTGTTTCAGTCCGTCCCGGACGACGACGGTGCGTCGTCTGGCGACCGGCGCCGGAGTGTCCACCGGTACGGGCAGGCGTCCCTGCTCATCCGTGGCGCCCCCCGACGCCGTGCCGGACGCACGTTCGAGCGAGGCCGCTCCCTGGTCGGAGGAGCCCCGCTCGTCTTCACGCACGCCGTCGGAGCCGTCGTACGGCCCCTGGTCCGCCTCCTTCTTGCGGAAGCGGCGCTTCCAAGGAGGGGTCGAGCCAGTCACGGCCGACCCTGCCTCAGTCGCAGTCGCGGCAGATGGGCTGACCGTTCTTCTCGCGGGCCAGCTGGCTGCGGTGGTGCACCAGGAAGCAGCTCATGCACGTGAACTCGTCCTGCTGCTTGGGCAGCACCCGGACGGCCAGCTCCTCGTTCGAGAGGTCGGCCCCGGGCAGTTCCAGGCCTTCGGCGGCCTCGAACTCGTCGACGTCCACGGCGGAGGTCGACTTGTCGTTCCGGCGAGCCTTGAGTTCTTCCAAGCTGTCCGAGTCGACGTCGTCGTCGGTCTTGCGTGGGGTGTCGTAATCCGTTGCCATGTCGCGCTCTCCCCCTCTGGGTGTCTGCGGTGTCTCCAGCGCACGTAACGCGTGAGAGGCCGGACTTGTGCCCGACCTGAGGCGGAGATTTTGCCTCACATCAAGGTCTGTTACTCAATCGACACCCAACCGGACTCCTCAAGAGTGATCGGCTTGGATGGCGAACGGGACCGTACACGGTCCTCAGGCTGCATTTCAAAGCGCCTCAGCATGTACTTCCCGTGATCTCAACCCCCGAAAACCCGCATTTTCCCGGCTTTCCGGCAGGCGCATGATCACGCTCAGTAGATGGCTGGAAATTCGCCCATGTGATCGATCACACATTGGTCGCGCGCGACCGTTTCGATCAGGCCGCCGGGAAATTCCGCGCAAAGCGAACACGTCCCGGAGCCGGGGCCATTTTCTCAGACAGGCAGGGTCACCCGCATCACCAGCCCGCCTCCCTCGCGTGGCCGGGCGGCGATGTGGCCACCGTGCGCGCGGGCCACGGACCGGACGATCGACAGCCCGAGACCCACACCCTTGTCGCTCCCCGTGCGCTCCGTACGCAGCCGCCGGAACGGCTCGAAAAGGTTGTCGATCTCGTACGCCGGGACCACGGGCCCGGTGTTGGTGACGACCAGCACCGCCTGACCGTGCTGGAGCTCCGTGGTGACCTCTACCCAGCCTCCGACGCCTTGCACGTTGTACCGGACGGCGTTCTGGAGGAGGTTCAGGGCGATCCGCTCCAGCAGGACGCCGTTGCCCTGGACGACCGCGGGCGCCCGCTCGCCGCGGATCTCCACCTTCTTGGCGTCCGCCTCGGACCGCACCTGGTCGATCGCCTGGGAGGCCACCTCGGCGAGGTCCACGGGCTTGCGCTCGACGATCTGGTTGTCGCTGCGGGCGAGCAGCAGCAGCCCCTCGACGAGCTGCTCACTGCGCTCGTTGGTGGCCAGCAGTGTCTTGCCCAGCTGTTGCAGTTCGGCCGGCGCGTTCGGGTCGGAGAGATGCACTTCCAGGAGCGTGCGATTGATCGCGAGCGGTGTTCTCAGCTCGTGCGAGGCGTTCCCGACGAACCGCTGTTGGGCCGTGAAGGCACGTTGCAGCCGTTCCAGCATGTCGTCGAAGGTGTCCGCCAGTTCCTTCAGCTCGTCGTCCGGGCCGTCCAGCTCGATACGGCGGGACAGATCCGACCCCGCCACCGCGCGGGCGGTGCGGGTGATCCGGCCGAGCGGCGCGAGCACGCGGCCCGCCATCGCGTAGCCGAAGGCGAACGCGATCACGGCGAGCCCGAGCAGGGCCAGCAGGGAACGGCTCAGGAGGCTGTCCAGGGCGGCCCGACGCTGGTCGTCGATACAGGCGGAGATCGCCGCGTTGAACTCGCTGAGCGGCACGTTGGTCGAGTCGGCGTCGACCGCGGGGCACTTGTCGCTGGTGACACTGATGTTCGCGCCGCCCACGATCTTGAACAGCGGTGCGTTTCCCGTGTTCACCGCCTGGGCGGCGAGCAGGTAGATGATCGACAGCAGCAGGATCCCGGCGATCAGGAACATGCCGCCGTACAGCAGCGTCAGCCGTATCCGGATGGTCGGGCGCAGCCACGGCAGCGGGTTCTGCGCCCTCCTGGGGTCCCAGGTGGGCTTGGGGGGCGCCTGCGGCGGCGCGGGGGTGGTGGCCATGGCGGATCAGATCCGGTAGCCGGAGCCGGGCACCGTGACGATGACCGGTGGCTCACCGAGCTTGCGGCGCAGGGTCATGACCGTCACGCGCACGACGTTGGTGAACGGGTCGGTGTTCTCGTCCCAGGCCTTCTCCAGGAGCTGTTCCGCCGAGACGACGGCGCCCTCGCTGCGCATCAGCACCTCCAGGACCGCGAACTCCTTGGGCGCGAGCTGGACCTCCTTGCCGTCGCGGAAGACCTCGCGGCGGTTGGGGTCGAGCTTGATGCCGGCGCGCTCGAGGACCGGCGGAAGCGGCATGCTCGTCCGCCGGCCGAGGGCCCGCACGCGCGCGATCAGCTCGCTGAACGCGAACGGCTTGGGCAGATAGTCGTCGGCGCCGATCTCCAGGCCCTCGACACGGTCGCTGACGTCGCCGGACGCGGTGAGCATCAGCACGCGCGTGGGCAGGCCGAGCTCGACGAGTTTGCGGCAGACGTCGTCGCCGTGGACGAGGGGGAGGTCGCGGTCGAGGACGACCACGTCGTAGTCGTTGACGCCGATGCGTTCCAGGGCGGCCGCACCGTCGTACACGACGTCGACGGCCATGGCCTCCCGGCGCAGTCCGGTGGCCACCGCATCGGCGAGCAGTTGCTCGTCCTCGACGACGAGTACGCGCACGTCGCTTGTCCTTCCTGTGTCCACCCGCGTAGCGCGTCGAAAGCGCACTCGGGCAGGGTGTTCGTGGGTGTGTGACCTCCATCCTGCCTTTTTCGGCCGTAAGTCGGCTGTAAGGCGACCCTGGGACAGGAAGGCCGAAGGCGCGCGGCCGGGAATACGGGATTTTTTCGTCCGGTTGAGGTTTCCGTCCGAGAGACCGGGGGGAGGACGGCTTTACACCCCGCGATCACACTCTGCTTGTGCCGCCCCACCATGCGGTACGCAGCCATCCGCTTTTCCGCAGAGCGGGCGTGGGTGTCCGGCACCGTCGCCGCCCGGCCAGGGCGGCGCTGGGCATCCAGGAGACGTGATCGCCCCTTCCGAACGGCACACCCCCGTGCCATCGACCCACGACCCAGGACGAGGGGGCGCAGCATGGACGCATTCACCGCAGGACTTCTGCAGCGCATAAGGGCGACCGAGTCCGACCTGACCAGGGCTCGCGACGAGGGCGACGACTTCCTCGTCGAGGTGGAGCAGGGCGAGCTCGACGACCTGCGCCGCCTCGCCGCCGATCACGGTGTGGAGGTCGGCGCGTACAGCGTCTGATCCAGAGCCCATACGCACGACAGCGGGACCCCCGGCAGATCCAGGCGGGGGTCCTGCTTTTTGGGGCTCGGTTCGCCTCCGGGGCGCTCTTTGCCTGTGTCGGGAGGCGATCGTGCGCGACCCTTCGGGCCTCCGCGCGTTCCCCCTCCCGACACAGGCGCGCCCTTCGGCTCACTCGCCGTAGGGCGCCCTCTTCTGCAGTCCCTGAAGGCGCCCGATGCGTGAGCCGTCAGTCGTGCCAGGCGCCCAGCTCGTCCAGGCGGGCCTGGAGGACCTCGAACAGGCCGGGTGGGGCCGCGATGGTCAGGTCGGGTGAGAGGGGCTCTGAGGGGCGGCCACCGGTCAGGGCGCCCGCCTCCCGGGCGATGAGGTCGCCCGCCGCGTAGTCCCAGGCGTTCAGACCGCGCTCGTAGTACGCGTCCAGGCGGCCCACGGCCACGTCGCACAGGTCGATCGCGGCCGAGCCCCCGCGCCGGATGTCCCGCACGTGAGGGATCAGCTCGCGCAGCACGTCGGCCTGCCGGGCCCGGCGCTCGGCGCGGTAGCCGAAGCCGGTGCCGACGAGGGCCAGTCCCAGCTCCGGGACGGGGCGCACGCGCGCGGGGCGGTCGTTCACGTACGCGCCCTCACCGAGGACGGCCCGGTAGGTCTCGCCGCGCACCGGGGCGTGGACCACGCCGACGACCGTCTCGCCGTCCACCCGGGCCGCGATGGACACGGCCCAACTCGGCAGCCCGTACAGGTAGTTGACGGTGCCGTCGATGGGGTCGATCACCCACTGGACGCCGCTGGTGCCCTCGACGCTGGCGCCCTCCTCGCCGAGCACGCCGTCGTGCGGCCTGCGCTCGGCGAGCAGGCCGGTGATCAGCTTCTCGGAGGCGATGTCCATCTCGGTGACGACGTCGACCGCGCTGGACTTGGTGGCGGCCACGCCGAGATCGTCGGGCCGGCCGTCGCGCAGGAAGGCTCCCGCGCGGTGGGCCGCGTCCAGGGCGATCTCCAGCAGTTCGGCCCTCAGGCCGTCCGGACGCTCTGACTGGTCGGTCACGGTGCTCCTCACGCGTACGGGCTGTCGGCGCCCGCGGCGGCGGGCTGCGGGGCGCGGGCCGGGCAGCAGCCGACCGGGCACAGGTTGTGGCTGGCGCCGAGCGCGCCGAGGGCGCAGGGTGTGACGTCGCCCTGCCCCCGCTCGGTCGCGGCGCGCTCCAGGACCAGGTCGCGGATGGCGGCGGCGAACCGGGGGTCGGCGCCCACGGTCGCCGAGCGGCGCACCGGCAGGCCCAGCTCCTCGCCCTTGGCCATGGCCTCGGTGTCGAGGTCGTAGAGGACCTCCATGTGGTCCGAGACGAACCCGATGGGCGCCATCACGACGGCCGGGGCCCCGGACCCGTGCAGCTCCTCCAGGTGGTCGCAGATGTCCGGCTCCAGCCACGGGATGTGCGGGGCGCCGGAGCGGGACTGGTAGACGAGCTGCCAGGGGTGCTCCACGCCGGTCCGCTCGCGCACGGCGTCGGCGATGAGCCGCGAGACGTCCAGGTGCTCCGCGACGTACGCGCCGCCGTCGCCGTGGTCCTCGACAGGGCCGGAGGTGTCCGCCGAGGCGTTCGGGATGGAGTGCGTGCAGAAGGCGAGGTGCGCGCCGTCCCGGACGTCCTCGGGGAGAGCGGCGAGCGATTCCACGACACCGTCGATCATGGGCTCCAGGAAGCCGGGGTGGTTGAAGTAGTGCCGGAGCTTGTCGATCCTCGGCGGCTCCAGGCCCTCGGCCTCCAGGGCGGCGAGGGAGTCGGCGAGGTTCTCGCGGTACTGGCGGCAGCCCGAGTAGGAGGCGTACGCGCTGGTGGTGAGGACCAGGACGCGACGCCGGCCGTCGGCGACCATCTCGCGCAGCGTGTCGGTCAGATAGGGCGCCCAGTTGCGGTTGCCCCAGTAGATCGGCAGGTCCAGGCCGTGCCCGGCGAAGTCCTTGCGGAGGGCGTCGAGCAGGGCGCGGTTCTGGTCGTTGATGGGGCTGACCCCGCCGAACAGGAAGTAGTGCTGCCCGACCTCCTTGAGGCGTTCCTTGGGGATGCCGCGCCCGCGCGTCACGTTCTCCAGGAACGGGACCACGTCGTCCGGGCCCTCCGGGCCGCCGAACGAGAGCAGGAGCAGGGCGTCGTAGGGGGTGGCGTCGTGCGCGTGTGGCATGTCTCGATCCTGCCACCCGGCACCGACAGCCGGGATCCCGGCCCGGACCCGAGGATGACGTGGGGTTACCTCACTCGTAAGCTGTATCGACTGCGTTCGCGCCTTACGAGGCCCCCGTTTCCCGGAACGACCGGAGACCCCGTGCCCAGCCCCTACACCGCCCTGTTCGCCACGCCTGGCACCAAGGGCTTCACCGCCGCGGGTCTCCTCGGCCGGATGCCGCTGTCCATGATGGGCATCGGCGTGGTCACGATGATCTCCCAGCTCACCGGGCGGTACGGCCTGGCCGGCGCGCTCTCGGCAACCATCGCGTTGTCCGCCGCCATGCTCGGCCCGCTGATCTCGCGCCTGGTGGACCGGCACGGACAGCGGCGCGTGCTGCGCCCGGCGACCCTCGTCGCGCTGACCGCGTCCGCGGGGCTGCTGCTCGCCGCGCACTACGACTGGCCGGACTGGGTGCTGTTCGTCTGCTCGGCCGGCATCGGCTGTGTGCCGAGCCTCGGGGCGATGACACGGGCTCGCTGGGCGGCCCTGTACCGGGGCACCCCGCAGCTGCACACCGCGTACTCCTTCGAGTCGGTCGTCGACGAGGTCTGTTTCGTCTTCGGACCGATCATCTCCATCGGGCTGTCGACGGCGTGGTTCCCGGAGGCCGGGCCGCTGCTCGCCGCCTGTTTCCTCGCGGTCGGCGTCTTCTGGCTGACCGCCCAGCGCGCCACCGAACCGGCGCCGCACCCGCGCGAGCGGCACCACAAGGCCCGTTCGGCGCTGCGCTCACCCGGGCTGCAGGTCCTGGTGGCCACCTTCGTGGCGACCGGGGCGATCTTCGGGGCCGTCGACGTGGTCACCGTGGCCTTCGCCGAGGAGCGGGGCCACAAGGCCGCGGCGAGCGTCGTCCTGGCCCTCTACGCGGCCGGTTCGTGCGCCGCGGGCATCGCCTTCGGGCTGATGCGCTTCTCGGGGGCGGCGGAACGTCGATGGCTGTTGGGCGTGTGCGGCATGGCCGTGAGTATGATCCCCCTCCTACTGGTCGGAAACTTGCCGTTTCTGGCCGTGGCGCTCTTCATGGCGGGCCTGTCCATCGCACCCACGATGATCACGACGATGGCCCTGGTCGAGGAGCACGTACCACGCGCGCAACTGACCGAGGGCATGACCTGGGTGAGCACCGGCCTCGCGGCCGGGTTCGCGTTCGGCTCCTCCGTGGCCGGCTGGGTGATCGACGCGGCCGGGGCGGAGGCGGGGTACGGGGTTTCGGCGGTGTCCGGAGCCGTCGCGGTCGCGGTCGGTTTCCTCGGGTACGGCCGGCTGCGCAGGCCGGCTCCTAGGCGGGGAGGGCCCCATGAGCACCACAGTGATCGGGAAGAGCGGCACGTGGCGTAACTGGGCGGGGAACGTCACCGCCCGGCCCGTACGTGAGGTCACCCCTGTCACCGTCGAAGAACTCGCCGCAGCCGTACGCAAGGCCGCCGAGGACGACCTCAGGGTGAAGGCCGTCGGCACGGGCCACTCCTTCACGGCCGCCGCCGCGACCGACGGCGTGTTGATCCGCCCTCAACTGTTGACGGGCATACGCAAGATCGACCGTGAGGCCATGACCGTCACCGTGGCCGCCGGCACTCCGCTCAAGAGACTCAATGTGGCTCTCGCGCGCGAGGGGCTGTCGCTCACCAACATGGGCGACATCATGGAGCAGACGGTCTCCGGCGCGACCAGCACCGGCACGCACGGCACCGGCCGCGACTCGGCCTCGATCGCCGCCCAGATCCGGGGACTCGAACTGGTCACTGCCGACGGCTCGGTGCTCACCTGTTCCGCGACGGAGAACCCGGACGTCTTCGCCGCCGCCCGTGTCGGCATCGGCGCCCTCGGCATCGTCACCGCGATCACCTTCGCCGTGGAGCCGATCTTCCTGCTCACGGCACGCGAGGAACCGATGCCGTTCGAGAAGGTGCTGGCCGAGTTCGACGAACTCCACGCCGAGAACGAGCACTTCGAGTTCTACTGGTTCCCGCACACGGGCAACACCAACACCAAGCGCAACAACCGCAGCGCCGGCCCCGAGAAGCCCGTACCACAGCTGAACAGCTGGTTCGAGGACGAGTTCCTCTCCAACGGCGTCTTCCAGGTGGCCAACTGGGTGGGCCAGGCGGTCCCGGCCACCATCCCGACCATCGCGCAGATCTCCAGCCGCGCCCTGTCGGCGCGGACGTACACCGACATCCCCTACAAGGTCTTCACGTCCCCGCGCCGGGTGCGCTTCGTGGAGATGGAGTACGCCGTGCCGCGCGAGGCGTTGGTGGACACGCTGCGTGAACTCAAGGCGATGGTCGAGCGCTCGAATCTGCGCGTCAGCTTCCCCGTCGAGGTGCGTACGGCCCCGGCCGACGACATCACCCTGTCCACCGCCTCCGGCCGGGAGAGCGCCTACGTCGCCGTGCACATGTTCAAGGGCACGCCCTATCAGGCGTACTTCACCGCCGCCGAGCGGATCTTCACCGCGCACGAGGGGCGGCCGCACTGGGGCAAGGTGCACACGCGGGACACGGACTACTTCTCCAAGGTCTATCCCCGCTTCGGCGAGTTCACCGCGCTGCGTGACCGGCTCGACCCCGAACGGCGGTTCCAGAACGACTACTTGCGCCGGGTGCTCGGAGCCTGACCGGTCGGGCGGTTCTGGTGATCATGTGAAGCACCTCTCTCCCGGGGGTCACGAAATGGTCTGTTCCGGCGGCTGATTGGTGTCTCCCGCAAGAAGTCGAGCGGCGTGCCGATCCACGCAAGTGGCCCGAATGGAGTACTGTTGCGAGCCCTGGGTCCGGACTCCCGCCAGGGTGTCCGGGGCCTTCGAGGACCGCCGGGAGGGGGATCGTTGCACAGGGTGATGAGGTTCGTCACTTAGCGTTGCGAATAGGTTACCGTGCCATAACGGCGGCCTCGGGCTCACGCCCGACACGCCGGGCAACTCGGCAAGGTTGTGGCAGGCTGCACCCGGGCAGGCCACACTCGACTAGCGGAAGCAGCGACGCACGTGACGTCGGCAGGCACCACCCGGGAGGTCCCCATGCCCGAACTGCGTGTCGTGGCCGTCTCCAATGACGGCACACGGCTGGTGCTGAAGGCTGCCGATTCCACGGAGTACACGCTGCCGATCGACGAACGGCTGCGTGCCGCCGTGCGCGGCGACCGTCCCCGCCTCGGTCAGATCGAGATCGAGGTGGAGAGCCATCTCCGCCCCCGTGACATCCAGGCGCGTATACGCGCGGGTGCCACGGCCGAGGAGGTCGCGCAGCTCGCCGGTATCCCCGTGGACCGGGTACGCCGGTTCGAGGGGCCCGTGCTGGCCGAGCGTGCCTTCATGGCCGAGCGGGCACGCAAGACCCCGGTCCGCCGCCCCGGCGAGAACGCCGCCGGTCCGCAGCTCGGCGAGGCCGTCCAGGAGCGGCTGTTGATCCGCGGCGCCGAGAAGGACACGGTCCAATGGGACTCGTGGCGCCGCGACGACGGCACCTGGGAGGTCCTGCTGGTCTACCGGGTCGCGGGCGAACCGCACTCGGCGAGCTGGACGTACGACCCGCCCCGGCGGCTCGTCCAGGCCGTCGACGACGAGGCGCGCTCACTGATCGGCGAGTCCGACGACCTCGGGACGCCCGAGCCGAGCTTCCCGTTCGTGCCGAGGATCGCGCGGCTGCCCCGTGACCGCCCCCTGGACCGCCAGGCGGAACGTCCCGTCCTGCCGCCTCCCTCGGAGGCCGACGAGGAGATCGTGAGCGAGCGCGACTCGCTCACGAGCATCCTGGAGGCCGTCCCCAGCTACCGCGGCGACCTGGTCGTGCCCGAACTGCCCTCCGCCGAACCGCAGGAGGAGCCCGTCTCCGTCGAGGAAGTGGCGGAGGAGGAGTCCGCCGCCCCCGCGGCCTCGGCGGGTTCCGCCTACGCGGACGTCCTCATGCCGCGGTCGGTCAACGGCCACCGCGACCGGCTCATCGGCGCCACCGACCGGCAGGCCGAGGCCGACGGCGTCCGCCCGGGCCGTCGCGCGGCGGTGCCGAGCTGGGACGAGATCGTCTTCGGTACACGACGCAAGAAACAGGAGTAACGGACTACAGCGGTGGGGAATGCGACCGGTCGTTCATGCAGATCCGTTTCTCTTCGGTGCAGGATCGGTCATTCATACGTGTGTGGGGCCCGCGTCGTTCAGACGCGGGCCCCACGGCGTGCCGTCAGTGGTGACTCACTGGGGGTCGGGCCCGGTGGCGACCGGGCGGCTGCCGTCCCGGGACCACTCCGACCACGAACCGACGTACAGGGCCGCCGGGATGCCCGCGACGGCCAGCGCCAGCACCTGGTGGGCGCCGGAGACACCCGAGCCGCAGTAGACGCCGACCTCGCAGTCGGCGGTGACGCCGAATCCCTTGAAGCGGTCGGCGAGTTCGGCGGCGGACCGGAAGCGGCCGGATTCGGCCACATTCTCCGTGGTGGGAGCCGACACCGCGCCCGGGATGTGGCCGCCGACGGGGTCGATGGGCTCCACGTCGCCGCGGTAACGCTCGGCGGCCCGTGCGTCCAGCAGCAGCCCGGTGCGGGCCAGCGCGGCGGCGCCGTCCGCGTCGAGCAGCGGCAGCGCGCCCGGAGCGGGTACGAAGGTGCCGGGCGCGGGATCCGGGATCTCGGCCGTCAACGGGCCCTCCCACGCCGCCAGACCGCCGTCCAGGACCCGCACCGAGGGGTGTCCCGCCCAGCGGAGCAGCCACCACGCGCGCGCTGCGGCCCAGTTGAGCCCGCCGTCGTAGACGACGACGGCACGGTCGGCAAAGACCCCGGCGGCCCTCATCGCCGTGCCGAAAGCCTCCGGGTCGGGCAGCGGGTGGCGGCCGCCGGGGCCCGCCGGACCGGCGAGTTCGGCGTCCAGGTCGACGAAGACGGCCCCCGGGAGGTGCGCCCGCTCGTACTCGGGGCGCAGGTTCGGGCCGCCCAACTGCCAGCGGACGTCCAGGAGGACCGGGGGGTTCGCTCCCGCCAGCTCGCTCGCGAGGTCGGCGGCGGAGATGATGGCGTTCATGGTCCCCATCCTCGCGCACGGGGTGGCCGCGTCGTCCAGCTCCGGCTACTCTGCCCGCCGGACGGTGCCGATCACGAGGAGTACGGGACCGGGCACATGCCGTACAGCCGATGGACACCGCACGGCAGCGGCGCGGACAGCGACGGGCTACCGGCAAGCCGGGCAGGCTCGCCCACGCACGCGTCGCGCGGCGGTGCGGCGCGGGCCTGTGGCACTACGGCTGGTGCGAGCATCGGCACGGGGCGTGATCGCGCGTGGACGCGGTACACGCGTACGGAGGGCGGACGGACACGGCCGCCGCGAGGGGCCGAGGAGAGAGTGACGATGACCGAGGCGCGGGGGTCGAGCGGCCTGAACGGTACGGCGCGTCCACCGGGCACACCTTGCTGGGTGAGTCTGATGGTGCACGGGATGGCCACGACCCAGGACTTCTACGGGGCGCTGTTCGGCTGGGAGTTCCAGCCCGGGCCCCAGCAGCTCGGCCCGTACGTGCGGGCGCTGCTCGACGGGCGTCAGGTGGCGGGCATCGGACAGCTGCCGCCCGACCGTCATCTGCCCATCGCCTGGACGCCGTACTTCGCCTCGGACGACGCGGACCGGACGGCGGAGACCGTACGGCACTGCGGTGGCACCGTCGGTGTCGGCCCGCTGGACGCCGGGGAGGCGGGCCGCCTGGCGATCGCCTCCGATCCGGCGGGCGCCGTCTTCGGCATCTGGCAGGCGGCTGAGCATCTCGGCGCGGACATCACCGGCGTCCCCGGCACCCCCGCCTGGGACGAACTCCTCACCGTGGACAGCTCGCTGGTCGCCAAGTTCTACGAGACCGCCTTCGGCTACGAGGAGGAGCCGGTCGTCTCCGCCGACCTCGACTACGTCACCCTCCACATCGGGGGCCGCCCCGTCGCCGGCATCCACGGCGTCGGCAGTGCCCTCCCCCGCGACCGGGGCCCGCACTGGCTGACCTACTTCGAGGTCACCGACCCCGACGAGACCGCCAACCGCGTCATCGAACTCGGCGGCCATGTCCTCAAGCCCACCCACGACACCCCGCACGGTCCCGTGGCCACCCTCGCCGACCCGGAGGGAGCGAAGTTCGCGGTGGTGCACACGGAACGCTGATCCGTGGACCCGGTCGGCCGCACGATCGGGTGGCCCTGAGGTGCTCCCTGGTTGCCTCGTCAGACCGTCTGGACCTCGACGCGCGGCCGTCCCGATCAGGTGATCCGCCGGCGTACTCACCGAATGACTCCTTCGAGGAGGAACTCACCTGATGCACGACACGCCCTGTCGGCGCGGCGGTGGGCGCACTCCGCGGAACCGGTTTGCGGGGTGACGGGTCGTCGGTCTCACCGCGTCCGGGAGGCCACCGCCATGTCGCGCAGCCACAGAGCGCTGGCCTTCGGTGTGCGCCGTTGCGTGGCGTAGTCCACGTGGACGAGGCCGAAACGCTTGGCATAGCCGTACGCCCACTCGAAGTTGTCCATCAGTGACCAGCAGAAGTAGCCGCGGACGTCCGCGCCCCCCGCGCGGGCCTTGCCGATGGCCGCGAGGTGGTCGGTGAGGAAGGCGATGCGGTCCGTGTCCTGAATGCGCCCTGTCTCGTCCACGGGAGAGCTCGTGTCGTCGAAGGCGGCACCGTTCTCGGTGATGTAGAGCGGCAGACCGGGATTCTCCCGGGAGATGCGGACGAGCAGGTCGGTCAGGCCCTCCGGATAGATCTCCCACGGCATCGCGGTCGATGGGCGATCGGTCTGCGGGACCGTCCGGTATCCGTGCGGCTCGTCGGAGGGGCGCACGACGTCCCGGAAGTAGTAGTTGACGCCGAGGAAGTCCAGCGGCTGTGCGATGGCCCGCAGGTCGCCGTCCTCGACCGGCGGCCCGGCCTCGTGCGGCGCGAGGTCGGCGAGCAGGTCCGCGGGATAGCGTCCGTGCAGCACCGGGTCGAGGTAGAGGCGTGTCCCCAGCGCGTCTGCCCGGCGGGCGGCTTCGACGTCCTCCGGCGCGTCCGAGAAGGGGTGCGCGACGAGGGGGTTGACGGTGATGCCGATCCGTGGCGGCCGGGCCGCCTGCGCCCGCACCTGCTGGACGGCCAGGCCGTGGCCGAGCAGCAGATGGTGCGCCGCCCTGACGAAGTCGGGGAAGTGCCTGCGGCCGGGAGCGTGGACGCCGTGGTAGTAGCCGAGCATCGCCGCGCAGTAGGGCTCGTTGAGGGTGATCCAGTGGTTCACCCGGTCGCCGAGGGCCTCGGCCACGATCCCGGCGTACTCGGCGAAACGGTACGCGGTGTCGCGGTTCGGCCAGCCGCCCGCGTCCTCCAGCGCCTGGGGGAGGTCCCAGTGGTAGAGCGTGGCCCAGGGGGTGATGTCCTTGGCCAGCAGTTCGTCGACCAGACGGTCGTAGAAGGCGAGCCCGCGCGCATTCGCCGGCCCCTTGCCGTTCGGCTGGACGCGGGGCCAGGCCACGGAGAAGCGGTAGGCCCCGAGGCCGAGGCCGGCGAGCAGGGCGACGTCCTCGGGCATGCGCCGGTAGTGGTCGCAGGCGACGTCACCGTGGTCGCCGCCCGCCACCGCACCCGGTGTGTGACTGAAGGTGTCCCAGATGGACGGCGTCCGTCCGTCCTCGGCAGCGGCCCCCTCGATCTGGTATGCGGACGTGGCCGCACCCCAGACGAAGTCCGCGGGCAGCCCGTCCACGGGCTCGCTCCCCACGCGCTCGGTGTCCGCGGCGGTCATCGGTTCCGGCCTCCCTGGTGACGTAGCAGAACCCCTCGCCCACCACGGCCCGCCGTGGGAGCGCTCCCACAATTCTCGACCCTCTTTTCGTTGTCAAGAGCCCCTTGATTCAAGCCATTTGGCATAGGCGTGCGATCGGTTCCCGATAGCCGGTTGACACCCGTCGACCATTTCGGCCACCGTCTTGGGAGCGCTCCCAACCCCCCTGTCACTTCCTGCATCCGCTCCCGGCCGTCCGTCCGCCCTTCGTATCGAATCGAACCGGAAAGTGGCCGCACGCATGCCTGACAGCAATTCCGTTCAGCCCGGATCCACCCTCGGCATCCAATTCGTGGGGCGCAATCTCGACCTGGTCGGCAAGCTCTACCAGCGTTCCGTCCACCCCGCCGTCCTCGACGTCGCCCGCGGCAAGCGCCTGTCCTCGCCGCTCGTGGTCGATCTGGACCCCACGACCGTGTGCGACCTCGCCTGTCCGGAGTGCATCAGCTCCCAGGTGCTGCATCACGGCCAGATAGGTCAGGACCGCATCGTCCGTCTCGCCCACGAGCTGGCCGCCTCGGAGGTCCGCGCGGTCATCCTGATCGGCGGCGGAGAACCGTTACTTCACCGTTCCGTCGGACGGATCATCGAGGTGCTCCACGAGGCCGGCATCCAGCTCGGCATGGTCACCAACGGCACCCAGATCCATCGCCACATCGACCAGCTGGCCGGGATGATGTCCTGGGTGCGCGTCTCGGTGGACGCCGGAACCCCGGACACCTACCAGGCATTCCGCCCCAGCCGGGGCAAGCGCAGCGCTTTCCCGCAGGTGGTCGAGAACATGCGGCTGCTCGGCGCACGCAAGCAGGGCCGGCTCGGCTACTCGTTCCTGCTCATGCAGCGTTTCGACGACGACGGGAAGGTCACCGACTCCAACTACGACGAGGTGTACCAGGCCGGGATGCTGGCCCGTGAGATCGGCTGCGACTACTTCGAGGTCAAGGCGATGCTGGACGAGGACCACTACACGGTCAACCAGCGTCCGGAGGACATCGAGGTGGTCGAGGACCAGATCGCCCGGCTGCGCGCGCTGAAGGACGGCTCCTTCCACGTCCTGCATTCCTCCAACTGGCAGGCCGTGCGCCGCGGTGCCGACCCCGTGCAGCCCAAGGAGTACCACAGCTGCGGGGTCGCCGAGCTGCGCACCACCATCACCCCGACCGGCGTCTTCGTCTGCCCCTATCACCGGGGCAACCCCAAGGGTCTCATCGGCGACATCCAGCGGATGGACTTCGCCGAGATGTGGGCGGCGGCCGACACCACGGTGATCGACCCCAGCGAGGACTGCCGCTTCGTGTGCGCCCGGCACGCCACGAACCAGGAGATGTCCCTGCTCGCGGAGCGTCCCGAACCGGCCGATCTGGTCGAGGACTTCGACCTCTTCATCTGACGCCGGCCCCTTGCCCGGCGCCTGTCCGTACATCCCCCTCATCAAGGCCAGGAGCCCACATGCGCTTAGCCGTGATCGGAGCCGGTCCTGCGGGGCTCACCTGCGTCAAGCAGGCTCTCGCCGACGGCCACGACGTGGTCTGCTACGAGAAGCACCAGGACCTCGGCGGTATCTGGAACCCCGCATCGGGCGGCGCGTACGACGGGGTCCGGATGCAGAGCTCGCGCATGAGCATGCCGTTCTCCGACCACCCTCCCGCCTTCGCCACCGACTTCCCCACCCAGGCCGAGGTCCAGACGTACCTGCGCTCGTACGCCGAGGAGTTCGGCCTCCTCGACGCGGTGCGATTCGGCCACGAGGTCGTCCGGGTGGCGAAGGACGACGGACGCTGGCGGATAACGGCCCGTCGCTCCAGCGGCACCGCCCAGCACTCCGAGCACTCCCAGTTCTCGGAGTTCTCCGAGCACGCCGACGCCATACTGGTCGCCAATGGCGAGCTGTGGCGGCCCCGGCTCCCCGACGGCGGTGTGCCGTCGTCCGGCACCGGGGTCCGTGTGCTCACGGCCCCCGAGTACCGCGGACCGGCCGAATTCGCCGGGCAGCGGGTCCTGGTCGTCGGCGGCGGGGTGAGCGGCGCCGACATCGCCGCCGACCTGGCGCCGCACGCCGCCCGGGTGGACTGGTCCGTGCGCCGCAAGGCGCTGTTCCTGCCGCGCAGCATCGCCGGTGCCCACAACGACGCCCTGTTCTCCTACGTGGGCCGGGTCCTCGTCGAGGAGGTGCCGTACGGCGCGTACCTGGACTGGCTGGCCGAATGGCTGCCCGAGTACATGCGCATGTACCGGGCCACCGGCCTGCTGCCGCAGCGGGGCTTCCACGGGGCGGTGCACGTCAACGAGACGATCGTGCCCGCGGTGCACGGCGGCGGGGTACACCCGGTGCCCGCCCTCGCGCGGTTCGCCCCCGACGGGCAGGCGGTCCTCGCGGACGGCACCACCGGCCGGTACGACACCGTGGTGCTGTGCCTCGGCTATGAGCCGCCCGACTACGGGTTCATCGACGACCTGCGCCGCGAGGACCTGTACGAGCACCACTTCTGGCGGCACGACCCGACCCTCGCCGTGGTCAACACCCCCGTGGACACCGAGGCGTTCGGCACGGCCTGCCCCTACTTCGAGGCCATCGCCGGCTGGGTGCTGAGCGTGTTCGGCGGCAAGACCACGCTGCCCGGTCCCGCCGAGCGCGCCGAGTGGTGCACCCGTCACATGTCCGCGCTCCACGACCGGCGCTACCTCGACTGCTGGCTGGAGACCATCCGCCTCGGCCTCCTCAGCGGCGCGTTGCCCGACCCCTCGGTGCACTTCCGGGACTACTGGACCCTCGTCTCCAGCCAATTCGACCCCGCCAACCTGCGCCCGGGGCAGGCCCGGCCACTGCCCGCCGTGCACGACGGGCGGCTGGACCTGGCCGGAGTACGGCACCGCGTCCTGGCCGCGCTGCCCCCCGCCACCCGGGAACAACTGCTGGCCCGCGGGGAGATCGACGCGGCCGATCTGGCCGCGGCCTCGCGGGTTCCCGCCGGACGGGAGCTGCAGCCCTGGCTGCCGTACCGGCAACGCGACACCGAGCCCGCCGACACGGCGGAGGGGAGGGCCGCGTGACAGCCCCGGCCGTGAAGGGCTCGCGGGCGGGCAGCCGGTGGCGACTGGTCGGCGATCCCGCGGTGCGCAACCTGATCGGCGCCACCGCGGTCGTGGGGGTGGCCGGTGCGTTCCTCGTGCCCACCACCAGCCTCTTCCTGACGGAGGCGGTCGCCGCGACGCCCCTGATGGTCGGCCTGTTCTTCGCCGCCCGCTCGATCGCGGAGATCGGCACGGACGTGGTGGTGGGAGCGCTCTCCGACCGCCTGCGCGACCGCCGTACGATCCTGGTGCTCACCGCACTGCTGAACGCCGCCGGGGCCCTTTGCTACACGTTCCTGCGCGACTACTACGTGCTGCTCCTGACCGGCATGGTCCTGTTCGGCCTGGGCGGCGCCTGTTTCGGCCAGCTCTTCGCCTACACCCGCGAACTGGCGGACGCGCGGGGCGTGGACGCCCCCTTCTTCAACGGCTTCCTGCGCTCGGTCACCTCACTGGCCTGGGTGGTGGGCCCCCCGCTCGCCTTCTGGCTGATCGCCCACTGGTCCTTCACCGTGCTGTACGCCACGACGGCCGGCCTGTCGCTGCTGGCGGCGGCGCTGTGCCGCTGGGGGCTGCCGCACCCCGACCGATCGCACCCCGACCGATCGGATCCCGACAAGCCGGACGAGGAGCCGCCTCCCGGGCTGCGGGCGATGTTCGCCGGGGTCGGACTGCACACGATGCTGGTGCTCGGATCCGTCGTGCTGCTGCTCGGCGCCAACATGATGTACCAGATCAACCTCCCCCTCTACATCACCGACGAGCTGGAGATGAGCGCCCAGTTCGCCGGCCTGCTCCTCGGGGTGAGCGCGGCGCTGGAGATCCCGCTGATGGTGATGGTCGGCGTCTGGGCGGACCGCATCGGCAAGCGGCGGCTGATGGTCGCGGCCACCGTCTGCGCCACCCTGTTCTTCGCCCTCCTCCCGGTCGCGAACGGCAGCCGCCCGCTGCTGCTGGCGCTGCAGCCCCTCAACGCCGCCTGGGCCGCGGTGGCCCTGAACATCCCCGTCGTGATGCTCCAGGACAGCCTGCCCGGCAGGTTCGGTACCGCCTCGGCCCTGTACTCCAGCGCCTTCAAGGCCGGGATGTTCCTGGGCGGCCTCGCGGTCGGCACGGTGGCCACCTGGACCGGCTACGCACAGGTCTTCTGGGTGTGCGCCGGGCTGACCGGGCTGGCCGGGCTGTTCGTGCTGTTCCTGCGTTCCGCTCCCGCCGACCACCCCGCCGATTCCCCCGACCCCCGAGAAGGGAGCGCCGCGTGACCACGCCGCCCGCCTGCACGGTCGTCATACCCACGTACAACCGCGCCGGACTGCTCAGACACACCCTGGACTCCCTGTGCCGCCAGCGGCTCGACGCCGGCGACCGCTTCGAAGTGGTCGTCTCGGACGACGGCTCCGCCGACGAGACCGCACAGGTCGTCGACGGCTACCGCGACCGGCTCGACATCCGTTACTGCTTCCAGGAGGACGAGGGCTACCGGGCCGCGAAGGCCCGCAACGCCGGCATCGAGCACGCCCGCGCCGACGTCTGCGTGCTCGTGGACTCCGGGGTGATCCTGCACTCCGGAGCGCTGGCCGCCCACCTGGCCGCGCACCGGGAGACGTCCGCGCCCACCGCGGTCGTCGGCTACGTCTTCTGCTTCAACGAGGGCAACGAGGACGGCGAGGAGATCACCGAGGCCATCGACTTCGCCGACCCGGACGCGTCCTTCGCCGAGTTCACCGCGCAACGCCGCTGGCTGGACATCCGGGAGGACTACTACGAGCGCTACGGCGAGGACCTGGACGCCCTGACGGCGCCCTGGCTGATGTGGTGGACCTGCAACTCGTCGGCCGACACCGGACTCCTGCGCAAGGTCGGTGCCTTCGACGAGGCGTACCGCTCCTGGGGCGCCGAGGACGTCGACCTCAGCTACCGGCTGCGCATGGCGGGCGCCCGCTTCGTACTGCGCCGTGACGCGACCGCGTTGCATGTCCCGCATCCGAAGAGCTACGAGGCCAACATGCGCTCGGCCGCGCACAATTACCAGTACTTCGCCGCCAAGTACGACACTCCGGTCGCCCGCCTGGTGCCGGACAACCACTTCCACGAGATCGAGGACATCCTGCGCTCCCGGGGGCTGGCCGACGGCGAGGTCACCGACCGGTTCGGCACGGTGATCCGGCCGATCGACCAGATGGACGCCGAGCGGGCCGCCGCGGAGGCGGGGCAGGCCGACGAACCGGCGACCGCGGCGTCCCTTCCGGGAGATGACCGTTGACCCCGCCCGTGCTCGGCATATGGACCTGGAAGGACCGTGAGGCGCGGCGCGACGCGCCCCGGGTACTGGTCTTCTCGCCGCACCCGGACGACGAGGTGATCGCCTGCGGCGGCACCATCGCCCGGCTCGCCGCCGGAGGAGGCCGGGTCGGCGTGGTGTTCGCGACCGATGGCGCGATGTCGCACTCGGCCGTGTTGGGCATCCACACCGACCCCACGCCCACCGAACTGCGCGTGGTCCGTCGCGAGGAGGCCCGCATGGCCGCCAAGGCGATGGGGCTCGACAAGGAGGCGGTGCGGTTCCTCGACTACCCCGACACCCGGCTCGCCGAGCACCTGCCCGAGTTCCGCCGGGACGTGCTGGAGATCCTGCGTGAGCACCGGAGCGTCACCGAGGTGTACATCCCCCACGAGGTGAGGGAGCTCAATGCCGACCACCGGCTGACCGGCGAGACGGTGGTGTCCGTTCTGGCCGAACTGGAGCTCACCCCGGCCGTGTACCGGTACGTGGTCTGGGACGAGCGCACAGAGGAGGAGTTCGGGTTCGTCAACCGCAACCCGGCGGCCGACCCGGGCGGGGGCACCGAGCGGCTGGTGTCCTTCGACATCAGCGCGTACGCGCCGCAGAAGCAGGCCGCGTTCCGCGAACACCGCACCCAGGTCGAACTGTACGCACCGGGGCAGACCCGGCCGGTCGTGCCGCTGCCGTTCCAGGAGCGGGTGTTCGCCGCGCGGACCGAGAAGTTCTGGATCGCCGAGCCGGGCGTCGGCCCCGGTGCTCGGGAAGGGAAGTGACGACGACCGTGACGACCGTGACAGGGAGCGCCGGGGCGCCCGAAACCGTCGGGCTGCCCGCCCTGCGGCCACTGGCACAGTGGCCCCGGCCCACCTCGGCGATCCCGCGGGACCCGGCGGTGGAGCGCCAAGTAGCCGAGATCCTCGGGCAGATGACGCTGGAGGAGAAGGTCGGCCAGATGATCCAGCCCGAGCTGGCCCAGCTGACCCCCGAGGACGTGCGCGACTACAAAGTCGGTTCGGCCCTCAACGGCGCCGGCATCTGGCCCGGCGACAAGCGACACGCCACCGTCCAGGACTGGGTGGACGCCGTCGACGGCTTCTGGACGGCGGCCGAGGAGGCCTGGCGGGACCGGCCCTTCCGCATCCCGTTCATGTGGGCCACCGACGCGGTGCACGGGCACAACAACGTGCACGGTGCCACCGTCTTCCCGCACAACATCGGTCTCGGCGCGGCCGGGGACCCCGACCTGGTGCGGCGCATCGGCGAGGCCACCGCCCGCGAGGTCGCCGCCACGGGCATGGACTGGATCTTCGCTCCCACCGTCACGACTCCACGCGACCGCCGCTGGGGCCGCTACTACGAGGGCTACGGCGAGGACCTCGCCCTCGTCCACGCCTACGGCCGGGCCATGGTCGAGGGCCTCCAGGGTGACGTCGCCACGCTGCGCACCGACGGCAAGGTGATCGCCACCCTCAAGCACTGGATCGCCGACGGCGGCACCGAGAACGGCGCCGACCGCGGCACCGCTCGCTGCTCCGAGGCGGTGCTCAGGGACATCCACGCCCAGGGCTTCCTGGCCGGCATCGAGGCCGGCGCGCAGAGCGTGATGGTTTCCTTCAGCAGTTGGGCGAACCCCGCCAACTACGACCACACTCCCGGCCGCGCCGAGCCGTACAACGACAAGGTGCACGGCAGCCGCTACCTGTTGACCGACGTGCTCAAGGACGCACTCGGCTTCGACGGCATCGTCATCAGCGACTGGGACGCGCACGCCGAGGTCGCCGGCTGCTCCGGCGGGGACGCCGGCTATGCGATCAACGCCGGGCTGGACGTTCTGATGATCGCCGGCCGTGACGCCTGGCAGAGCGTGCACCGTACGACGGTGCGATACGTGCGCGACGGGGTCATCCCGATGGCCCGCGTAGACGACGCGGTCTCCCGCGTACTGCGGGTGAAGATGCGACTCGGCCTGTGGGACAAGCCCCGCCCCCGGGACCGCGCCCTCGCCCGCGCCCAAGCGCCGGTCGTCGGTTGCGCCGAGCACCGGGCGCTGTCCCGCGAGGCGGCCCGCAAGTCACTGGTCCTGCTCAAGAACACTCCGGGCCTGCTGCCGCTCTCCCGCACCGCCCGGGTGCTGGTGACCGGCAGCGCCGCCGACGACCTGAGCAAGCAGTGCGGTGGCTGGACCCTCACCTGGCAGGGCGACGACGTGGACCGGGCCGATCTGCCGGACGGCACCACACTGGCGGACGCGGTCCGCTCGGTCGTCGGCTCCGAACGGTGCACCCTCGACCCGGCGCTGGAGCACGCCGACGCCGCTGCCTTCGACGTGGCCGTGGTCGCTCTCGGCGAGGACTCCTATGCCGAGATGCGGGGCACCCTCAAGCCGTGGCGCTCCCTCGGCTACGCCGACCTGAAGCTGTCCTACGCCCGAGACCTGGAGGTACTGCGCCGACTGCACTCCGCCGGCCTGCCCGTCGTCACCGTCTTCTTCACCGGCAGGCCGCTGTACTGCACCGAGGAGATCAACCTCTCCCACGCCTTCGTCAGCGCCTGGCTGCCCGGACCGTACGCCGAGGGCATCACCGACGTGCTGTTCGCCGGGGACGAAGGCGCGCCCGCGTTCGACTTCCAGGGCCGGTTGCCGTCCTCCTGGCCGCGCACCCGGGACTCCGCCGCCGTCAACCGGATCCCGCCCCACCTGCCCGACTACCGCGTACCGGCCGAGGAGACCGCCCCTGAGGGCGGGTACACCCCGCTCTTCCCGGTGGGCCACGGCCTGTCCCTGCACGACCCGGCCCCCGCCGTCGGGCCCCTGCCGCCGGACGAACCGCGGGCGGTACCGCCGCCGCCCCCGGTGGACGGCCCGCTCCGTGTCCTCGACGCGCAGGGCACCCCGTACCGGCTGCGGGTCGGCGGTCACAACACCTGGTCCCGTGAGGACATTCCACTCACCGGACCCATGCGGTGCCACATCGTGCACTCCGATCCGGTGCCCGCCCCCGGTGGGGGTACCGGGCTGCGACTGCGCTTCAACGGCTACCCGGCCTTCGCCTACGCCGAGTCACCCACGGGCGCACCCGCCGACCTGCGCGGTCATCTGGACGCCGGGGCCCACGTACGCTTCCGCGTCCGTGTCCTCCAGCCGCCCTCCACGGCCCTGTTCCTGGCCTGCCACGACGACTACCCCGCCCAGCCCGGCGTGGACTTGGCGCCGAGGCTGCGCGAGGCGAAGGACGGTGAGTGGACCTTGTTGTCGGTGCCTTTGGCGGAGCTGGCCGCGGTCGGCATGGACCTGCGGCACGTGGACGTGCCGTTCATGCTGTACACGGAGGGCACGGCGCTGCTGGAGATCGCCGACGTCGGCTGGCGCGTCCCCTGAGGCCGGAGGAGTCACCGTGCGGCCCAGGCTGGCTCTTGTCGGCATCGGCTCCTGGGGGCGTCAGTACCTGAGGATCGCCACGCGGCTGGGGGCGTCGGTCGCCGTGTGCCACTCCCGGCACCACGGCGCCGACGCCGGATGGCTCGCCGCCCACTATCCGGCCGTGTGGCACACGACCTCCCTCACCGACGCACTCGACCGTCCGCTCGACGCCGTCGCCATCGTGACCCCCCGGCACGCGCATGCCGAGCTCACCCTGGAGTGCCTCCGCCGCGGGCTGCACGTCCTGATGGAGAAACCGGCGGTGACAAGTCGGGCCGATCTGGAACGGACGCAGGCGGAAGCACGCAGCCGCGGCCTGGTCCTGCGGACCGGGTACACACACTGCTTCGACGAGAGCCTGCGGCGACTGGCCACGACGGCCCGGCGGCTGACCGCCCCCGACTGGCGTCTCACCTGGACCAAGCCTGCTCCCGGTACCGGGGTGCAGGACCTGGTCTGGGAGTACTTCCCCCACGTCTTCAGCATCGCCGGCCTGCTCGGCGATGTGGCTGCCGACCGGATGGCGACAGCCCGGGTGCGAGTCACCAGGGGCCTGTCCGGCACGGCGACCGTCGAGGTCGACCTGCCGATGCGGACCGGCCGGGGACGCGTCCGGGTGTCCTCCGACTCCCGGGTGCGGCAGAAGAAGATCCATCTGTACGACGGGGCCGATCTCGTCGCCGTATGGCAGGACCGACGGCTGTTCGACGTCTGCCGGAGGCAGGTGTTCGAGGCGGCCGAAGAACCGCTGCTGTGCCAGATCCGCGGGTTCCTGGACGCCGTCGCCTCACCTGGTGGCGACACCCGGCGGCACATCTCGGACAGCCGGGACAGGGCCGTGACCGACCTGCTGGTGACGCTCGACTCGACAGCACGTCTCAATGATCAATGAACCGGTGCGAGGTAGAACTGTGAGAATTTTCCTGGCGGGGAACCGCGGATATCTCGGTTCCGTTCTGGAGCAGTCACTGCTGCGGGACGGACACGAGGTCGTCGGTCTGGACACGGGGTTCTTCGACACCGCCCCGACACAACCCCGGCGAGACGTCCGACGGGTCACCCGCGACGACTTGGTGGGCTGCGACGCGGTGGTCAACCTCGCCGCCATGTGCAACGACGCCTGCGGCGAACTGTCGGTGGCCGCCACGCACCAGATCAACGCGCACGCTCCCGCGCGTCTGGCACGGATGGCCAAGGCGCTGGGCATCCGGTCGTACGTCCTGGCCTCCTCGTGCAGCGTCTACGGGGCGGCGCGGGTCGGCGAGTTGACGGAGTCCGACGCCGTCGCCCCCGAAACCGCCTACGCGGTCAGCAAGGTGAAGGCCGAACGCGAGGTGCTGCGGTTGGCCGACGAGTCGTTCGCCCCGGTCGCGCTGCGCTTTGCGACCCTGTTCGGCGACTCGCCGTCCTTCCGGAGCGACCTCATGGTCAACCGCATCGCCCTGACCGCCAGCCGATGGGGCGAGATCCGGATGAACGGCGAGGGATTGCTGTGGCGGCCCCTGCTGCATGTGCGTGACGCGGCTCGCGCCATCCGCCTCGTCCTGGACGCGGACGGAGGACATCTCGCCGGCGAGGTCTTCAACGTCGGCTTCCCGGAGCAGAACCACCGCATCGTCGACGTGGTCGCCATGACGCGCGAGCTCGTGCCCGACGTCACCGTCACCAAGAACCCCGCGGCGGACAACCGCAGCTATGCCGTCTGCTTCGACAAGTTCCACTCCGCCTTCGAGGAGTTCCGCTCCACCTGCACCGCCGCCCAGGGCCTGCGCGAGGTCATCGACGCCTACCGTCACCGGCTCCGCCATCCGCTGGGGGAGGCGGGCGACGGCTGGGCCGACACCGACCGGCGCGACTGGCTGCTCGCCAAGCGCACCGCCGGTGACCTCGACGCCGACTTCCACTGGAACGCCCACTCACCCGTCGTGGCCTGACCGACGAACGAACCCTGCGAGAGGATCCCCGTTGTCCAGCCAGCACCCCACCGATTCCGACGCCCGGCAGATCATCCCTCCGGAGGCCGTGCACGCCGACCTCCGCGGCCGGATCACCGCGCTGCCCCACTTCGACACGGCCGGAACGATGGTCATCGAGTCGGAGACCGGTGCCGTACGCGGCAACCACTACCACCTCAACGAGAGCCACCTCATGTATGTGGTGTCCGGCCGCATGATCTACATCGAGGAGGACGCCGACCACAGGATCTCGGTGGCCGAGGTCGGCCCCGGCGAGTCGGTGATCAGCCCCAAGGGCGTCCCGCACACCACCGTCTTCCCGGAGCACACCGTCTTCGTGGCGCTCTCGGACTGGGACCGCCGCGGCCGGCGCTACGAGGACGAGATCGTCCGCGTCGCCCCCCTGGAGGAACGCCCCGAGGTCGCCCCCTACTTGAAGGGCATCGGCGAACTGCACAGCCGGAGGGACGGATGATCACCTACCCGTCAACCGCCGTCGCGGCCACCGGAGCCTGCCTGCTGTGCCACTCGAAGGCACTGGAGGGAGTCCTGGAACTGCGTCCCACCCCGCCGGCCAACGCCCTCGCGCCCACCGCGGACGAGGCGCGGCGTGGCACGAGATTCCCGCTGCGGCTGGTGCGCTGCGGCGCCTGCACCCATGTGCAGCTCGCCGAACTGGTGGACCGGGACCTCCTCTTCCGCGACTACAAGTACGCGACCGGCGCCGCACCCGGTCTGTTGCGGCACTACGGGGCGCTCGCCCACAAGCTCACCGTCCGACACGGGCTGGCGCCCGGGGCGACGGTGGTCGAGGTCGGCTCCAATGACGGCACGCTGTTGCGCGAGTTCGCCGCCGCGGGTATGCGGGTGCTCGGCGTCGACCCGGCCGTCGACCTGGCCCGTCACGCCGAGGAGTCCGGCGTCCCCACCCATGCCACGCACTTCGACGACTCGGTCGCCGAGAAGATCCTCGCCGAACAGGGCCCGGCGGACCTGGTCCTGGCCAACAACGTGCTGGCGCACGTGGGCGACCTGGCCGGCACGCTGCGGGGCATCCGCCGACTCCTGAAACCGACGGCACACGCCGTGGTGGAGGCGGCGCACCTGCTCCCCATGGCCGTCGCCGGCATGTACGAATTCATCTACCACGAGCACATGTCGTACTTCTCCCTGCACGCGCTGCGGATCGCGGCGCAACGCCACGACCTGAGCGTCGTCGACGTCGAGGAGGTCCCCACCCAGGGTGGTTCCATCCGCTGCTGGCTGCGCCCGGCCGACACCGTGCGGCCCGCCGACGTCTCCCCCGCGGTCACGGACCTGCTCCACCGGGAGGAGGCCGCGGGCCTGACCGATGGCACCCTGTTGCACGACTTCGCCGCACGAACCCGGCGGATCAACACCGGCCTGCACGACGTCATCCACGGTCTGCGGGCACGCGGCAAGCGCCTGTCCGGCTACGGTGCCTCGGCCCGTGCGGTCACGTTGATGGCCCAGGCCGGCATCGACGACGCCATCGACCGCATCGTCGACGACAACCCTCGCAAGCACGGCTTCCATGTCCCGGGCTCCGGCATCCCGGTCCTGCCCACCGACACCCTCGACCGGGCGCGCACGGACTACTGCGTGCTCTTCGCCTGGAACTTCCGGGACGACATCACCGCCGGCCTGACCGACTTCGTCCGGGCGGGCGGCATGTTCGTCGTCCCCTTCCCCCAGTTGACCGTCGAGTGAGTTCCCCCGTCATCTCAGCGCCCGGACAGGCGGGGACGGAGCGGCCCTGCGGACCACGGCACGGTGAACCAGGACCTCTTCGGCCGGCGACGCTCAGGCAGGGGCGACCGGCAGGACATCCGGCGAGAGCGCGCCGGCGTGGGCGGAAGCGCTCGTCATGCGGCGCCGATGGTGCCGCCGGCACAACACCTCGTAGCCGACTTCCGCGGCGAGACCGTTCACGTCACCGACAACGACCTGCTCACCTTCCACCACCATCTCGCCATCCACCGTGCGGGCATTGTGCGTGGCACGCGCCCCACACCAGCACATCGCCTCCACCTGCAGCGTCTCGATCCGGTCCGCCAGCTCGATCAGCCGCCGCGAGCCCGGGAAGAGCTTCGTGCGGAAGTCGGTGGTGATACCGAAGGCGAAGACATCAAGATTCAGGTCGTCCACGACCCGCGCCAACTGATCGATCTGCTCCGGCGCCAGGAACTGCGCCTCGTCCACGATCAAGTAGTCGACCTTGCCGCCCTGAGAGACCCGGTCGACGACATAGGCATACAGATCCATCCCCGGCACCGCCTCGACCGCGTTTGTCACCAGACCGAGCCGTGAAGAGAGCTTGCCCTCCCCCGCACGGTCGTCCCGAGTGAAGATCAGTCCCTGCAGTCCCCTCGCCGACCGATTGTGCGCGAACTGGAGGGCCAGCGTCGACTTCCCGCAGTCCATGGTTCCGGAGAAGAACACCAGCTCGGGCATGGTGAGTTGAACACCTTTCGGCGAGGAGGGCGAGGGGGCGACGGGACCGGCTGGCGGACCTCAGGAGCGTACTTGGAGGAGGGGAACGAGCTGTTCCACCGGGGTCATCGAGCCGTGGTTGCCGACCATCGCGGACTCCTTGGGCTCACGCTCGGAGGCGATGATCAGGACGTCGTCGCGCGCCGCCGCGACCACGTCGCCGATGCGGGCGTACACACGGTCGTCGATTCGGGGGCCGAACCAGCCCGCCGCGATCGCCTCGTCACGGGAGGCGATCCAGAACTGCTCGCCGAGCACCTCGCGCCAGCAGGTCAGGACGTCCGACTCGGCACCCCGCACCGCGTAGACATGGCGGGCGCGGCCCTCGCCGCCCAGGAGGGCGACCCCGGCGCGCAGTTCCCAGTCCTCGTCGAAGTCGATGCGGTGCTGCTCGTCGAACGGGATGTCGATCATGCCGTGGTCGGCCGTCACGTACAGGGCGGTGCGCGGCGGGAGTTGCTCCGCCAGGCGCTGCACCAGCCGGTCGACGTGCATCAGCTGGCCGCGCCAGGCGTCCGAGTCGACGCCGTAGCGGTGGCCGGCGCCGTCCAGCTCGGAGTAGTACGTGTAGATCAACGAGCGGTCACCCACGGCCAGTTGCTCGGCGGCCACGTCCATGCGGTCCTCGCCGGAGAGGCGGCCGTGGAAGGTGCCGCCGCTCAGCGCGACCTGGGTGAGGGGGGTGCTCTGGAAGGCCGGAGAGGTGACCTGGGCGGTATGCACACCCGCCGCGTCGGCGAGCTGGAAGAGCGTGGGGTACGGCTGCCACTCGCGCGGGGACGTCCAGGGCTGCCAGCGGAGCTGGTTCATCAGCTCCTGGGTCTCGGGGTTGCGCACCGTGTAGCCGGGCAGCCCGTGCGCGCCCGGGGGCAGGCCGGTGCCGACGGAGGCGAGGGAGGTCGCGGTGGTGGCGGGGTAGCCCGCGGTGAGGGGGCGGCCGGTACCGCCGCGCGAGGACTCCAGCAGCGCGGTCATGAAGGGCGCCTCGTCCGGATGCGCCTTCAGTTGCTCCCAGCCCAGGCCGTCGATCAGGAACACGCAGTTCCGGTCGGCCGCCGTCAGTTCCTGTATGACGGCAGTCGTACCGGGGACTCCCATGCCCGACGCCAGGGTGGGCAGGAGGTCGGCGAGCGAGCCCGCGCCGTACTCGGGCACGGGTGCGGAGCCGACGGCGAGGGGCTCCGGGTGGTCCCAGGTGGGCAGTGCCATCAGCGGGCGGGGTCCGCGGTCGCCTCGGAGAGGGACTGGGCGAAGGCGAGGGCCTGGCGCACGGTCTCGGGGCCGTCCCCGGCCTCGCTGACGCGCAGGCTGAGGTCGTCCGCCGTCGAGTTGCCCGTGTATCCGTGGTCCGCCTCGCAGTTGGGGTCGCCGCAGGCGGCGGGCTCCAGGTCGATGCGGGAGACGGCGCCCCAGCCGATGGTCAGTACGACCTCGCGGGGCAGGGTGCCCGGTGTGTACGACTCGGGGTTGGCGACGACCCGGCTGACGACGACCGACGAGATCCGGCCGAGCTTCACCGACTCGGTGGACGTCGTGGCGTACGGCGTCGGCGAGGTGGTGTCCGCGGCCTGCTCGTCGGTGTGGCTCACGATGAAGCGGTTGGCCGTGAGGACGAGGACGGTGACGTGCCGCCGGACCTCGTTCGCGTCGAACGTCGTCTCCTGATGGACCAGGTACGACTTGATGGCCTCGCCGCCGACAGCGGCCTCCACCGCCTCGGCCACGAGGGCCGGGTAGTAGCCGCTGCGCTCGATCGCCGCACGCAGCCCCTGGGTCGTCGTACTGGTCTTGGCCATGACGTCCATCCTACGGTGGCGCACTGACTGCGAGGGACCGCTCTGCCGTCTCCGTTCTGTCGTGGACGGATCAATGCACGGGCCCGCGCGCCGTGCGTACGCCACCCGCGCGCCGCCGTCGGTCCATCGGGAGCGGCGTTTCCTCAGTACACCGGAAGCGTTCGCGGGCCGAGGTCGTCGCGGGCGGGCGGGCGCGCGAGCCGTACGGTCGCGCCGAGCACGCTCAGGCCGTGCGGGGCGACGACGACGGGCTCCAGGGAGACCGCCACGACCTCCGGGTGGTCGTCGACCAGGCGGGAGACCCGCAGCAGCAGCTCCTCCAGCGCCTCCACGTCGACGGGGGCGGAGCCCCGCCAGCCGAAGAGGAGCGGTGCCGTCCGGATCGACCGGACCAGCGAGGCCGCGTCCCGTTCGGTGACCGGAATCAGGCGGTGCGCCATGTCACCGAGCAGCTGCGACGCGGGGCCGGCCAGCCCGAAGGAGAGCACCGCACCGGCCGCCGGGTCGACCACGGTCCGGACGATCGTGTCCACTCCGCGCGGGGCCATGCCCTGCACGACCGGCCGCAGCTCCTCCGGCCTTCCGAACAACTCCGTCAACTCCGTGTAGGCCCGCCGCAGTTGCTCCTCGTCGGCCAGGTCGAGCCGTACGCCGCCCAGGTCGGCGCGGTGCCGCAGGTGGGGAGCGGTCGTCTTGAGCGCCACCGGGTAGCCGATGGTCCGCGCGGCCGCCACGGCCTCGTCGGGTGTGGGCGCGGGCCGCGCCTCCCGCACGCGGATGCCGTACCGCGCGAGCAGCGCGACCGTCTCCTCCGGCCCGAGGGTGAGCCCCTCGCCCCTGGCCAGCAGCGCGTCGATCTGCTCGGCCGCACCCTTCTCGTCGATGTCCTCGTACTCGGGCACCCGCCCCGGCTCCGCCGCCTCCCGCCGCCACTGCGCGTAGTGCACGGCTTCGGAGAGCGCGCGGACGGCCCGCTCGGCGGCGGGGTAGGCGGGGATGAGGTGCGCCTCGGAAGGGGCGGCCCGCGAAGGCTCCTCCACCGCGGCGGAGGGTCGCTCCGCGGGAGGGAGGGGCTGGGCGCCACCGACAGGGCCGGGCGCCTTGTCACCGGCCTGTGGTGCCGTACTGGCCGCAGCGGACAGCGCCTCCGCCAGACCACCCAGCTCGACGTGCACGACCAGCACCGGCTTCGAAGGGTTCGCGGCCGTCGCGGACCGCAAGGCCTCCGCCAGGGCCGCGTCGCCCGGCGACGCCTCTCCCAGCGCCGGTATCGCCGTCACCACCACCGCGTCGCACAAGTCGTCGGCCAGGGCCCGCGACAGCGCCGCGTAGAAGTCCCGCGCCGAGGCTCCGGTGGTCAGGTCCAGCGGGGGCAGCGGCCGCAACCCCTCGGAGAGACACGCGTCGTAGGTGAGCAACCCCAACGACTCGGAGTTCCCCAGGATCGCCACCCGCGGCCCCGCCGGCAGCGGCTGCCGGGCCAGCAGCAGCCCCGCGTCGACCAGTTCCGTGATCGTGTCGACCCTGATCACCCCGGCCTGCCGCAGCAGCGCGGAGACGGTGGTGTGGGGCAGCCGGGTGGCGCGTACGGCATGGCCCTGGGGCGCGGAACCATGGCGCGCCCCCTGCACCACCACGAGCGGCTTGACGGCCGCCGTGCGCCGGGCGAGGCGGGTGAACTTGCGCGGGTTGCCGATGGACTCCAGGTACATCAGCACGACATCGGTGTCGGGGTCCTCGTACCAGTACTGGAGGACGTCGTTCCCGGAGACGTCCGCGCGGTTCCCGGACGACACGAAGGTCGAGACGCCCGTAACCCCGGTGACCCCTCCCCCGCGCCGGTGCAGCCGGGACAGCAGGGCGATCCCGATGGCACCGGACTGGGCGAAGAGGCCGATGCGCCCGGAGCGCGGGGTCTCGGGGGCGAGCGAGGCGTTGAGCCGTACGTCGGGGGCGGTGTTGATGATCCCGAAGGCGTTCGGCCCGATGATGCGCATGCCGTACGTGCGCGCCTGGCGCACCAGTTCACGCTGGCGCGCGCGCCCGTCGGGGCCGCTCTCGGCGTACCCGGCGGAGACGACCACGAGCCCCTGGACGCCGCGCTCGCCGCATTCGGCGACGACCTCGGGGACGTAGGCGGCCGGGACGGCGACGACCGCGAGGTCGACGGGGCCCCCGATGTCGGCGACGGACCGGTGGGCGGGCACCCCGTCGAGTTCCTTCTCGTCCTCCCCGAGGGCCTTGTTCACCGCGTACAGCCGTCCGGTGAACCCCGCGTCCCGGAGGTTGGCGAGCACGCTGCGGCCGACTCCGCCGGGCGTGCGCCCCGCGCCGACGACGGCGACCGAGCCGGGGGCGAGCAGCCGCTGGACGGACCTGGCCTCGGCGCGCTGCTCCCGCGCGCGCTGCACGGCGAGGGAGCGGTCGGTGGGCTCCAGGTCGAACTCCAGGCGGACGACGCCGTCCTCGAAGCTGCGCTTCTGCTGGTACCCCGCGTCGGTGAACACCTTGATCATCTTGGTGTTGGCCGGCAGCACCTCGGCGGCGAAGCGTCTGATGCCGCGTTCCCGCGCGACGGCGGCGATGTGCTCGAGGAGGGCGGAGGCGACGCCCCGGCCCTGGTGCGCGTCCTGGACGAGGAAGGCGACCTCGGCCTCGTCCGCCGGGGCGGACGCGGGCGTTCCGTCGGCGTCGATGCGGTCGTAGCGTACGGTGGCGATGAACTCGCCGCCGACGGTGGCGGCGAGCCCCACCCGATCCACGAAGTCGTGGTGCGTGAAGCGGTGGACGTCCTTGGCGGACAGGCGAGGGTACGGCGCGAAGAAGCGGTAGTACTTCGACTCGTCCGAGACCTGCTCGTAGAAGCTGACGAGACGCTCGGCGTCATCAACGGTGATGGGCCTGATGCGTGCGGTGCCGCCGTCGCGCAGCACCACGTCGGCCTCCCAGTGGGCGGGGTACTCGTGCCGGTCCGACGAGGTCTGCATGGGCCCCAGAGTACGGCTCGCGTCCGACAACGGCGCGAGGCAGTCTGGGGAAGCACAACAGAAGCACGACAGCCGGTTCGCGGTCAGGCCGTGGGCCCCGTTCCGGCCCGCTTCACCATATGGGAAACTGGTCTAGACAACCCGGTCTAGACCTCTTCGAGGTACCAGAGAAACCTGAAGGGCAGCATCACATGGCTGAGCGCCGCGTCAACGTCGGCTGGGCCGAGGGCCTCCACGCCCGCCCCGCATCCATCTTCGTCCGGGCCACCACGGCCTCCGGTATCCCCGTGACGATCGCCAAGGCCGACGGGAACCCCGTCAACGCGGCCTCCATGCTGGCGGTTCTGGGCCTCGGCGCCCAGGGCGGCGAGGAGATCGTGCTCGCCTCCGACGCCGAGGGCGCGGACATCGCGCTGGACCGTCTGGCCAAGCTCGTGGCGGAGGGGCTCGAAGAGCTCCCCGAGACGGTCTGAATGACCCGCTAGAGAAAGCGGAAAAGGCCTGAAAGGCCACCCGCACACACGTCGAAGGGCTCGTCCGATTTATCGGGCGGGCCCTTCGCATTTCCGTTCTGCGGGCAGCAGGAAAAATGCCCCTCGAAATTCCGCTCTCTTTGTATACGGCTCCCGTGTTAATGCCGCAGGCTTGGCATGTTTACAGGGTGTTGCGAAGTCCTCACACGATCCGGCCGCTCCGCCCCGCCGGCGGCGGGAAAGCGGAGCCGGTGCGCGGCGGTCGCGCGCTCGGTGTGCAGGGAGGTGATCGTTCGCGCCCGCTCGCTGTCGCCACGCGCGACGGCGTCCACGATGCCGCCGTGCTCCGCCCAGGACTCCACGGGGTCGGCCGACGCCTCGACCGCGTACATCCAGGCGATCTTGTGCCGCAGCTGGGCGAGTGTCGAGGTCAGCGCGGGGCTGCCGGACGCCTGTGCGAGCGTCTCGTGGAACCAGCCGCCCAGGGAGCGCAGATCCTCGCTGTTGCCCCGCCTGGCCCGCTCCTGGCCCAGCCTGACCAGGCCGCGCAGCACCTTGAGGTGTGCCTCCGTACGGCGCTGGGCGGCGCGGGCGGCGCCCAGCGGCTCCAGCAGCATGCGCATCTCCAGCAGGTCGGCGGCCTCCTGCTCGGTCGGCTCGGCGACGCACGCGCCCGCGTGCCGACGGGTCACCACGAACCCTTCCGCCTCCAGCGTGCGCAGCGCCTCACGCACGGGGACCCGGCTGACGCCGTACCGGCGCGCGAGCAGTTCCTCGGTGAGGCGGCTGCCGCGCTCGTAGACACCCGCGACGATGTCGTCGCGGATAGCCGTGCATACCGAGTGCGCCGGAATACGCATGACCGACCTCCGCCTTAATCCCCGTGAAACGTCGATGATTGACGTGTGTTCCAGTGACTCTATTGCAGCGAGCCGGAATTTCCGATGGCGGACCGGAATCCATGGATATTTTTTGGACAGGAGGTGTGTCACAACGGACAAGGAGTACGTCACAACGCGGAAAGCCCCGGCTCGGTGAGCCAGGGCCTTCCGGGAAGAGCTGAGCGAGGCGTCAGATGTTCACGCCGTGCGAGCGCAGGTACGCGGCGGGGTCGATGTCCGAGCCGTACTCGGCGGTCGTCCGGGCCTCGAAGTGCAGATGCGCGCCGGTGACGTTGCCGGTCGCCCCGGAGAGGCCTATCTGCTGGCCGGGGGTGACCGTCTGGCCGACGGAGACGCCGATGGACGACAGGTGGCCGTACTGCGTGTACGTGCCGTCGTTCATCTTGATGACGATGTTGTTGCCGTACGCGCCACCCCAGCCCGCCTCGACGACAGTGCCGGAGCCGACCGCGAGGACGGCGGTGCCGGAGGCCGCGTGGAAGTCGACGCCGGTGTGGCTGCCGGAGGACCAGACGGCGCCGCCGGCCTTGTAGCCGGTGGAGATGTACGAGCCGCTGATGGGCGCGACATAGGAGTTGAGGCGCTCGCGCTCGGCCGCACGGGCGGCGCGGGCCTTGATCTCCTCGCGCTCCTTGGCGGCGGCACGTTCCTGCTCGGCCTTCTCGGCGGCTGCCTTGCGGGCCTCCTCCTGCGCCTTCTTCTTGATCTCGGCGACCTCGGCGGCCTGCTGCTGGGCGGCGGCCTGGGCGTCGACCTGGTCGGCGACCGTGTCGCCGAGGGTGATGATCTGGTTGAGACCGGTCTGCTCGACGGCGGGCTCCTCCGCGGCGAGCGCGGGGGCTGCCAGGGTGCCGATGACACCGGTGGTGGTGAGAGCGGCGACGCCCACGTTCCTCGTGGTCGCGCGCTTCACACGGCCGGGACGGCGGTGCTTCCCGGGGGCGCGGGTGAACGCCATGAAGTGGCTGGTCCTTTCCTTCCCTCTCGCCTACCGGGTTAGCTGACGGGTTCGGAGCAGGAAGGTCTCCTACGGCTGCCCCCCGTTTCGCGTCGCTTCGCGAAGGGCACCCGATTCACCCCAGGGACTGCGGTGGGTCCCCGGCTCCCCTGGCTCGCGCCATGCGGGGACTCGGCGATGACTGTCCGGTGCCGCGGCTGCGGCGGACTGCTGACGAACAGCCGGACCGACGCTAAGGGCGCCGTCTTCGAAATAACAAACGGATCACGGGTTTTGAGGCGTACGCCACAGGGCAGACGTGCAACCTCCCCCATCAATAGGGACAAACGAGGGCCCTGGCGACTCTTCAGTCACCAGGGCCCCGGAGACGCGCGTCGTTCTGCCCGGTTTCTACTCGGCCGGTACGACGGTGACTTGGCCGATGCCGAGGGCCCTGACCGGCTCCTCGATCTGCGCGGCGTCGCCGACGAGGACGGTCACCAGACGGTCCACCGGGAAGGCGCTCACGGCGGCGGCCGTGGCCTCCACCGTGCCCGTGGCGGCGAGTTGGCGGTAGAGCGTCGACTGGTAGTCGTCCGGCAGGTACTGCTCGACCTGGTCGGCCAGCGTGCTCGCCACGGCGGCGGCCGTCTCGAACTTGAGGGGGGCGACCCCGACGAGGTTCTGCACGGCGACGTCGCGCTCGGCGTCGGTCAGACCCTCGGCGGCGAGGGTGCGCAGCACCGTCCACAGGTCGTCGAGCGCCGGTCCGGTGTTGGGTGTGTCCACGGAGCCGCTGATGGCGAGCATCGCGGTGCCCGAGCCGTCGGGTGCGGAGCGCAGCACCTGGCCGAACGCGCGCACGCCGTAGGTGTAGCCCTTCTCCTCGCGCAGGACGCGGTCCAGACGGGAGGTGAGGGTGCCGCCGAGGCAGTACGTGCCGAGCACCTGGGCCGGCCACACGCGGTCGTGCCGGTCGGCGCCCACCCGGCCGATGAGCAGTTGGGTCTGGACGGAGCCGGGGCGGTCCACGATGATCACCCGCCCGGTGTCGTCGGCGGTCACGGACGGCACCGGTCGCGGCTTGGCCGGGGAGCCGGTCCAGGCGCCCAGGGTCTCGCCGAGCACCGTGTCGAGGTCGACGCCGGTGAGGTCGCCGACGACCACGGCGGTGGCCGTCGCGGGGCGTACGTGCTTCTCGTAGAAGGCGCGTACGGCCGCGGAGTCGATGCCCTCGACGGTCTCCTCGGTGCCCTGGCGGGGGCGCGACATGCGCGAGTCGGCCGGGAACAGCTGCTTGGAGAGCTCCTTCGCGGCCCGGCGGCCCGGGTTGGCGGTCTCGTGGGGGATCTCGTCGAGCCGGTTGGCCACCAGCCGCTCGATCTCGCTGTCCTCGAACGCGGGGGCCCTGAGGGCGTCGGCGAGCAGGCCGAGCGCCTTCGCCAGCCGCGACACGGGCACTTCGAGGGAGAGCCGAACGCCGGGGTGGTCGGCGTGCGAGTCGAGGGTGGCGCCGCAGCGCTCCAGCTCGGCGGCGAACTCCTCGGCCGTGTGCTTGTCGGTGCCCTCGGAGAACGCCCTGGTCATGATGGTGGCCACACCGTCGAGACCGGCGGGCTCGGCGTCCAGGGGCGCGTCGAGGAGGACCTCGACGGCGACGACCTGCTGGCCGGGACGGTGGCAGCGCAGGACGGTCAGACCGTTGTCGAGGGTGGAGCGCTCGGGCGCCGGGAACGCCCAGGGCCTGGCCTCGCCGGCCTGGGGCTGCGGGTGGAAGTCCATGGTCGCGAGCTCGGTCACTTCGCCGACTCCTCGGTCTCGTCGGTGGTTTCGGCGGCCTGCGCCGCGGCTTCCTCTGTGTCGTCCTCCTCGCCGTCGACGGGCTCGTAGACGAGCACCGCGCGGTTGTCGGGCCTCAGACGCGCCTTGGCGATCTCCTGGACCTCCTCGGCGGTCACGTCGAGGACGCGGTCGACGGCGGTGAGGGCGAGCTTCGGGTCGCCGAACAGCACCGCGAACCGGCACAGTTCGTCGGCGCGGCCCGCGACCGTACCGAGCCGGTCCAGCCACTCGCGCTCCAACTGGGCCTGGGCGCGCTCCATCTCCTCCGCCGTGGGGCCCTCCGCGGCGAACCGGGCGAGCTCCTCGTCGACGGCGGCCTCGATGACGGGCACCTCGACGTCACCGGAGGTCTTCACGTCCATCCAGGCCATGGAGGGCGCGCCGGCCAGGCGCAGCAGACCGAAGCCGGCCGTCACGGCCGTACGGTCACGGCGGACGAGCCGGTTGTAGAGACGGGAGGACTCGCCTCCGCCGAGGATCGTGAGCGCCAGGTCGGCGGCGTCGCACGCGCGCGTGCCGTCCTCGGGCAGCCGGTAGGCGGCCATCAACGCGCGCGCGGGCACGTTCTCCTCGACGACCTCGCGCAGCTGCTCGCCGATGATGTCGGGGAGCGTGCCGTCACGCGGCTCGGGCTTGCCGTCGTACGCCGGGATGGAGCCGAAGTACTTCTCGACCCACGCGAGCGTCTGGTCCGGGTCGATGTCGCCGACGATCGAGAGGACGGCGTTGTTGGGCGCGTAGTAGGTGCGGAAGAACTGCTGGGCGTCCTCCAGGCTGGCCGCCGACAGGTCGTCCATCGAGCCGATGGGCGTGTGGCGGTAGGGGTGGCCCTCCGGGTAGGCCAGGCGGAAGATCTTCTCGAAGACGGTGCCGTAGGGCACGTTGTCGTACCGCTGGCGGCGCTCGTTCTTGACGACGTCCCGCTGGTTGTCCAGGTTCTTCTGGTCGAGCGCGATCAGCAGGCTGCCCATGCGGTCGGCCTCCAGCCACAGCGCGAGCTCCAGCTGGTGGGCGGGCATGGTCTCGAAGTAGTTGGTGCGCTCCCAGCTGGTCGTGCCGTTCAGCGAACCGCCGGCTCCCTGGACCAGCTCGAAGTGACCGTTGCCCGAGACCTGCTTCGAGCCCTGGAACATCAGGTGCTCGAAGAGGTGGGCGAGGCCCGTACGGCCCTCGACCTCGTGGCGTGAGCCGACGTCGTACCAGAGGCACACCGCCGCGACCGGGGTCAGGTGGTCCTCGGAGAGCACCACGCGCAGGCCGTTGTCCAGGCGGTGCTCCTTCACTGTCAGGCCTTCGGAGCCGGCCTCGGCTGTGGCCGTGTGACCCATGGGCATGTACGTCCCTTCGATGGCGAGAGCGGTCGGTGAAAACCGCTGTTGTCCTGCCGGTCCTGCCACTGTATGCAAGCGTGCGGACCCCCGGAGAAGTTCCCGGGCGCCGTACGCCGAGAGCGAGACCGTGGTCGCGGCCGCCGAGGGTTGGTTAAGGTCGGCGCACGCTGTTGACACGACGGCCCGGGAGGCCGGGCCGGGTGGTCGGCGCCGGGCCGTGTCAGGGTTGTCAGTGCGGCAGTCCACAATGGTCCGCGTCAGATCCCGTTCACATCTCGGTGAGAGTGAGCTGGAGACGTGAGCGCCCCGTAGGTGAGCGACCAGAAAAAGAGGAGCCGGCAGCGATGGCCCGCCGCAGCACGAAGACCCCGCCGCCCGACGACTCGTTCGAGGAGCGGATCCTCGACATCGACGTCGTCGACGAGATGCAGGGCTCCTTCCTGGAGTACGCGTACTCGGTCATCTACTCCCGAGCCCTGCCGGACGCCCGGGACGGCCTGAAGCCGGTGCACCGCCGGATCGTCTACCAGATGAACGAGATGGGCCTGCGTCCCGACCGCGGCTATGTGAAGTGCGCCCGGGTCGTCGGCGAGGTCATGGGTAAGTTGCACCCGCACGGCGACTCCTCGATCTACGACGCCCTGGTGCGCCTCGCCCAGCCCTTCTCCATGCGGCTCCCCCTGGTCGACGGCCACGGCAACTTCGGCTCGCTGGGCAACGACGACCCGCCGGCCGCCATGCGGTACACCGAGTGCCGGATGGCCGACGCGACGAGCCTGATGACGGAGTCGATCGACGAGAACACGGTCGACTTCGCGCCCAACTACGACGGCCAGGAGCAGGAGCCGGTGGCGCTGCCCGCCGCCTTCCCGAACCTGCTGGTCAACGGCGCGTCCGGCATCGCCGTCGGTATGGCCACCAACATGCCGCCGCACAACCTGAGCGAGGTCATCGCGGCCGCCCGCCACCTCATCAGGCACCCGAACGCCGACCTGGACACGCTGATGCGGCACGTCCCGGGCCCCGACCTGCCCACGGGCGGCCGGATCGTCGGTCTCTCCGGGATCAGGGACGCGTACGAGACGGGCCGCGGCACCTTCAAGATCCGCGCCACGGTGGCCGTGGAGAACGTGACGGCCCGCCGCAAGGGTCTGGTCGTCACCGAACTGCCGTTCACCGTCGGCCCGGAGAAGGTGATCGCCAAGATCAAGGACCTGGTCGGTTCGAAGAAGCTGCAGGGCATCGCCGACGTCAAGGACCTCACCGACCGCCAGCACGGTCTGCGTCTCGTCATCGAGATCAAGAACGGCTTCGTGCCCGAGGCCGTCCTGGAGCAGCTCTACAAGCTGACGCCGATGGAGGAGTCCTTCGGCATCAACAACGTGGCCCTGGTCGACGGCCAGCCCCTCACCCTGGGCCTCAAGGAGCTCCTGGAGGTCTACCTCGACCACCGCTTCGAGGTCGTCCGGCGCCGCTCGGAGTTCCGCCGCGGCAAGAAGCGCGACCGTCTCCACCTGGTCGAGGGTCTGCTCACCGCGCTGGTGGACATCGACGAGGTCATCCGGCTGATCCGCTCCAGCGAGAACTCCGCTCAGGCCAAGGAGCGCCTGATGGAGCGCTTCTCCCTGTCGGACATCCAGACGCAGTACATCCTCGACACCCCGCTGCGCCGCCTCACCAAGTTCGACCGCATCGAGCTGGAGTCCGAGAAGGACCGGCTCAACGCCGAGATCGCGGAGCTCACCCGGATCCTGGACTCGGACGCGGAGCTGCGCAAGCTGGTCTCCGGCGAACTGGCGGCGGTGGCCAAGAAGTTCGGCACCGAGCGCCGGACGGTGCTGCTGGAGTCCTCGGGCACGCAGGTGGCCACCGTTCCGCTGCAGGTGGCGGACGACCCGTGCCGGGTGCTGCTGTCCTCGACGGGCCTGCTGGCCCGTACGGCCAATGGCGAGCCCTTCACGGCGGGCGAGGACGCCAAGCGCACCAAGCACGACGTCATCGTCTCCGCCGTCCCGGCGACGGCCCGTGGCGAGGTGGGCGCGGTGACCTCCACGGGCCGCCTCCTGCGCCTGAACGTGATCGACCTGCCCCAGCTGCCCGACACGGCGACGGCCCCCAACCTCTCGGGCGGTGCCCCGCTCGCGGAGTTCCTCTCCCTCCAGGACGGCGAGACGGTCATCTGTCTGACGACGCTCGACGAGTCGTCGCCCGGACTGGCCATCGGCACCGAGCAGGGTGTCGTCAAGCGTGTGGTCCCCGACTACCCGTCCAACAAGGAGGAGCTGGAGGTCATCACGCTCAAGGAGGGCGACCGGATCGTCGGCGCCGTCGAGCTGCGCACCGGCGAGGAGGACCTGGTCTTCATCACGGACGACGCCCAGTTGCTGCGCTACCAGGCCTCGCAGGTCCGCCCGCAGGGCCGCCCGGCCGGTGGGATGGCCGGCATCAAGCTCACCGAGGGCGCGAAGGCCATCTCCTTCACGGCCGTGGACCCGGCGGCGGACGCGGTGGTGTTCACCGTCGCCGGTTCGCGCGGCACTCTGGACGACTCCGTCCAGACCACGGCGAAGGTCACCCCCTTCGACCAGTACCCGCGCAAGGGCCGCGCCACGGGGGGCGTGCGCTGCCAGCGGTTCCTCAGGGGCGAGGACTGCCTGTCCATCGCCTGGGCGGGCCCGGTCCCGGCCCGCGCCGCCCAGAAGAACGGCATGCCGGCCGACCTCCCGGAGATCGACCCGCGCCGCGACGGCTCGGGGGTGTCCCTGGGCAAGACGGTGTCGTCGGTGGCGGGGCCGGTGTGAGCGCGGGCCCTCACAGGTTGTCGTAGGAGGCCTCGGGTTCCTCGGCCGCCGCCTCCTGTACGTAGCGAAGGACGCCCCACATGCTGTGTTCGTCGGCGTGTGGGGCGTCGTCCTTGCACGCCTCCAGCTCCTTGTTCAGGGCGGGGGCGTCGATACCTGCCCCGATGAGCACGAGTTGGCTGAGCCGGGGTTGCTCGCCCTCCGGCCACGGCTCGGGATAGAACCGCAGGAACCGCCCGACGGCATGCACGGCGTAGCGGTTCCGGGGGTCGTGCGGCCCGAAGTCGACGTACCCCTTGATGCGGTAGAGGCCGTCGGCCCTCCCGTCCAGGAAGTCCATGAGCCGCCGGGGAGCGATCGGCACGTCGGAGACGAAGGCGACGCTGTCGTAGCCGGTGTGCAGATGCCCGATGTGGTCCTCCCCCTCCGCCTCGGCGTGCTCATGCCGATGGAGGTCGTCGAAGGAGAGCTGGCCGATGCGCTCCTCGGAGGGCCGGCAGTCGAAGAGGAACTCGGGATCGACGCGCCCGTAGGTGGCGGGCACGACGGCCGCACGGTCGCTGAGCGAGCGGACGAGCGAGAGCACGCCCTCGCCGTCCTCGGCCCGGTCGAGCTTGTTGACGACGACGAGGTCCGCGATGGCGAGATGCCGATCGATCTCGGGATGCCGCTGCCTGGTCTCGAGGAACTCGGCCGCGTCGACGACCTCGACCAGGCCGCCGTACACCACCCGGGGATTCTCGCTGGCCAGCACCATCCGCACGAGCTCCTGCGGCTCGGCGAGCCCGCTGGCCTCGATGACGATGACATCGATCCCGGCGGAGGGTTCGGCCAGCCGCTCCAGATAGACATCCAGCTCACTGACGTCGACGGCACAGCACAGGCATCCGTTGCCCAGCGAGACGGTCGAATCCCCGAGCGCCCCGGCCACGGCCATCGCGTCGATCTCGATCGCCCCGAAGTCATTGACGACAGCACCGATACGGCTGCCGCCGCTGCGATGGAGAAGATGATTGAGCAGGGTGGTCTTCCCGGAACCGAGGAACCCGGCGAGGACGACGACGGGGATCTGCCGCGGAGCGGCTGCGGCCCGAGGCATGGGGCACGCGGGCTCCCCCTGCGCATTCGGACGGGAACTCGGGGTCGGACCCGACGACTGGCTCAACACGCGCCCTCTCTCACACCGTTGCGTGCGCCGGCGCACGGCCGGCCACCGCACGAGGGCGGCTCATGGACCGGCTCTCACCGGAACGCCGCAGCTCTCGTACGTCCATGGAATGCCGCACCAGGATACGAGTGGGGGCGAGCGCCCCGTCGAGTGAACGATTGTTGGCGGCGCCCGAGGGGCACACGTTTGGCATGGCGCCCGTTCGCGCGACCCACGCATCCCTCCGTGCGCCTCCTCTCCGCCTCCCAGCCGACCGGCGCCGCTCGGCAACACTGGGAGACGGCAAGCGCCGCCCACCGCTCGCCGGTCCCACCCCTGTCGCCCCGAACCCGACGACCGGCGGACGGCTGCCTGAACCGGGGGTTGACATGGCCACACAGAACTTCGGGATACGGAGGCTTGGCTCGGCCGCAAGGCAGGGGCTCGCGTCAGCCGCCCACGCCCTGGCGGAGCGAAGCTCCCGACAGCGCAAGCGCGCCGCGCTCGCCGAGCAGCACCGGCTCCACTTCGACCTGCTGTGCAAGGCCATGGCCGACCCAGCCCTGGCCGCCGTGCTCGACACCTACGAGAGCGACATCCCACCGGAGCGGCAGCGCCAGTACCTCTTCGCCAACGCCCTCTACGTCAACGCACTGCACTTCCATCGCATCGGCGCGCTCAGTCTGGCGGAACTGTACGGACACCTGCGGGTGATGTCCCGCAACAAGATCTTCCGGGACTACTGGGCCGCCACCCGTCATCACCGGGAGAGCCTGCCGGACACATCCGACGAAGCGGTGCTGGGCGAGATGATGAACGGTCTGGTGGAGGACATGAACAACCTGGTCGAGGATCAGGAGGACAGTGAGGAGTGGTGGGTCATAGGGCAACCGCCGAGCGAGTGATTCACCCCCAAGTCCCTTCGTTCAACGAGACGTTCGGACGGCGCGACCGGTACTCTGCCCGCATCCTGCGCAGGAGGAACATCCTGCTCAGGTCATTGCATGTGCGGCGTAGGGCTGCAGATCCCCACCCGAGGCAGCAGCCCTTTCATGAGCATCCGTGGGCCCGCTCTTGAATTGACCGGACGCGAGACGGGCCATCAGCCCGCAGCGTTCCGCGCACATGTGGGTCCACCCCGCTCGATTGCCCTAGGAACCGGATTTGAAGATCGTGCGTCGAGTCGGCGCCTCGCCCAAGGAGCGCGGCAGCGCCACGGGCCAGACCTGCCCCGACATCTTCGAACTCAGCGACGGAAACTTCGCCGTCATCGGTACGGAAGCCACCACCACCCTCGACAGCGAACTGCCGCCCGACGCAGCGCGCGCGGACTACGAACGCATCGTCGTCATCAGCCGCGAAACCCTCATCCGCGCCAAGACGGACATCCCCGACGCCTGACCCCGCCAGGTGACGGTCCGGGGCATCGCCATGTCCCGGACCGTTTCCCTGCCGACTTCCCCGCACGGCCGACCACTGACTGCCCCGACATCCTCATCCCGCCGTCACCGCCTCCGGCGCCCCCGGCCCCACATACCGTGCCGCGGGGCGGATGATCTTCGAGTCCTCTGCCTGCTCCGGGGCGGCCGCGAAGGTGGGGGTGAACACCTCGCGTGGCAGACCGCAGAGTTCCATGACGACGCCCGCGTAGAACTCGACGTTGGTGTGCAGGGGCGCGTGCTCGGCGATGCCACGGAGCATGCGGGAGCGGGGCTCCTCGGTGCGGTAGACGGGGTGCCCGAAGCCGATGATGCGGTCGCCGGCGTGAACACGTTCGCGGATCCAGGGGGCGATGCGACCGGGGTCCCGATGGCGTCCAGGATGTCCAGGGCACGGCTCGGGGCGCCGCCGTGGAGGGGACCCGTCAGGTATTGCTCGATCGCCCGATCCACGCGCGCGCAGAGTCCGGGGCCCGAATGCGTGGCTTGTGGACCCGGCAGGGACCCCTTCGGCCCACCCGAAAGTCGTTCGCAGGGAAGTCAGGTTAGGCTCACCTCTGTGAGTACGTGCACATCCGCGTCCCGGCACCTCGACGAGCCTCTCGCGGGGACCGCCGCCACGGCGAGGACATGGCTGCTGCTGGAGCAGCCGGGCCCCTGGGGCGTCAAGGCGCTCACTTCGAGCCACCTGGACCCCGTGCTCGGCCGTGCCCTCGAAGCCGCGGCGGAGGGCACCGGCGTACGCGTGGCGCTCATCCGGCGTCCCGGCCGCCACGCGGACTGCCGAGAGGTCCGCGAGCGCCAGGTGTACGCGGCCCACACCGTGCCCGGAAACACCTGGCTGCACAGCGCGACGACGTCCGACCCCGAGCGGCTCCTCGACCTCGACTTCGCCGCCCTCGGCAGGGGCGACCATCACACCTTCGGAACGGTCCTGCGGGGTCGGCCCCACACCCGCGACCCCCTCGCGTTCGTCTGCACCAACGGCAAGCGCGACCGCTGCTGCGCCCTCCTCGGCCGACCGCTCGCCGCCGAGTTGGCCGCCTCCGGAGTCGAGGGCACCTGGGAGGTCACCCATCTGGGTGGCCACCGCTTCTCCCCCACCCTCCTCGTCCTGCCCTTCGGCTACGTGTACGGCCGCGCCGAGGCCCATCACGTCAAGGAGGTCCTGCACGGCGTACGGGAGGGACGCGTGGTCACCGAGGGGTGCCGTGGGAGCTCCGCCTGGGAGCGCCCCGGCCAGGCGGCCGAACTGGCGGTGCGTGCGGCCATCGGCGAAGCAGCCGCCGACGTGCTGGATGTGGTCGGCACGACGGGCAGGAGCCCGCGCTGGGAGGTGACCGTCGCGCACGCCGACGGTCGTCTCTGGAGCGTCACGGTCGCCCAGGGCGCCGCCGAGCCGCCCCGCCCGGAGAGCTGCGGATCGCCGCTGGGCTCCCCGGCCCGGATGGACGTCGTGGCCGTACGAGAACTCTCCCCGGCGGCAGTGACGGGCTGACGTCCCCCGAAAGCCACCCGAGCCCCCCAAGGTTCCGCGAAGGCCCCCAAAGGCCATCAGCGACCGCACCGGCCGCCCGGCCACCGGCTACCCCTGCTCCCCTGCTCCCCTGCTCTGGCCGCTTGGCCGCCCGGCCACCTCGCCGCGCAAACGCTTCGCACCTGAGATCCGCGCCACACCCCACTACGACCGGCCCACTCCCCCCACGTACCGTCGTGGGTATGAGCCCCACTCCCCCCGCACGCCGCCTGCGACTCGGTATGCCGCGGCGGGTGTTCTCGCAGGTTCTGCTGATGCAGGTGGCGATCGCCGCCGGTGTCGCCGTCCTCGCGACCGGGCTGTTCCTCGCTCCGCTCAGCGACCAGTTGGACGACCAGGCGATGCGCCGGGCCCTGGCGATAGCGCAGACGACGGCGGCCCAGCCGCAGATCGCCGAGGACCTGGTGTCCTCGGCGCCGTCCGTGAACGGCCCGGTGCAGGTCGAGGCCGAGCGCATCCGGAAGGCCAGCGGGGCCGAGTACGTGGTCGTGATGGACACCCACGGGACCCGTTGGTCACACACCGACCCGGCGGAGATCGGTCGGACGGTCTCCACGGACCCGCGCCGCGCCCTGGCGGGGAACGAGGTCATGGAGATCGACTCGGGCACGCTGGGGCGTTCCGCCCGCGGCAAGGTGCCGCTGCGCGACGCCGACGGGAAGATCGTCGGCGCCGTCTCGGTCGGTATCGAGTACGACAGCGTGCGCGCCCGGCTGATCCACGCGATCCCCGGGCTCCTGGCGTACGCCGGCGGCGCCATGGCCGTCGGAGCGCTGGCCGCCTATCTGATCTCCCGGCGGGTCCACCGCCAGACCCGTGACCTGGCCTTCTCCGACATCGCGGGGCTGCTCGCGGAGCGCGAGGCGATGCTGCACGGCATCCGGGAGGGCGTGGTCGCGCTGGACCGCGCCGGCCGCGTACGCCTCCTGAACGACGAGGCACAGCGGCTGCTCGGGCTAGGCGACGAAGTCGTCGGCAGGTCGCTCGACGACGCCCTGGGCCCCGGCCGTACGACGGATGTGCTGGCCGGGCGGGTCACGGGCACCGATCTGCTGACCGTGCGCGGTCAGCGGGTGCTGGTCACCAACCGCATGCCCACCGACGACGGGGGCGCCGTCGCCACCCTGCGCGACCGCACCGAGCTGGAGCAGCTCGGCCGCGAACTCGACTCCACGCGCGGGCTGATAGACGCCCTGCGCGCCCAGGACCATGAGCACGCCAACCGGATGCACACCCTCCTCGGTCTGCTCGAACTGGAGCTGTACGACGAGGCCGTGGAGTTCGTCGGCGAGGTGGTCGGCGACCACCGGGCGACCGCCGAGCAGGTCACCGAGAAGATCCACGATCCGCTGCTGGCCGCGGTCCTGGTCGGCAAGGCGACCGTCGCGGCCGAGCGCGGAGTGGCCCTGTCGGTCGCGGGCGGCACACTGCTGCCGGACCGGCTGATCGATCCCCGTGGGCTGGTCACCGTCGTCGGCAACCTCGTCGACAACGCCCTGGACGCCGTCGCGGGCACGCCGCACGCGCGCGTGGAGGTCGATCTGCGCGCCGAGGGACGTACGGCGATCCTCCGGGTGCGCGACACCGGGCCCGGAGTACCGCCCGACATGCGGGAGTTGATCTTCACGGACGGCTGGTCCACGAAGACGCCACCGGCCCACCGCGAGCGCGGCATCGGGCTCTCCCTGGTACGTCGTCTCGCCGAGCGGCAGGGCGGGAGCGCCCGCGTCACGGAGGCGGAGGGCGGGGGCGCGGAGTTCACCGTCGTCCTGCCCGACGCCCTCGCGGAGCCGGGACTGGTGACGCACGGGACCGGGCCGACGCTTACCTCTACGGCACCCGGCGACGGGCCGGCTCGGGACGACGAGCCGGCCGCCGGCCTCCACGGGCGGCAGGACCCCGAGCAGGAGCCCGAAGCCGCCATCACAGCCGCCGAGAAGGAGTCGCGATGATCGAGGTCCTGATCGTGGACGACGACACCAGAGTCGCCCGCGTCAACGCCGCCTACGTGGAGAAGGTCGCCGGCTTCCACGTCGCCGGCGTGGCCCACAACGCGGCCGAGGCCCTCCACCAGTTGGAGGCGCTGCCTCACGTGGACCTGGTCCTGCTGGACCACTATCTGCCGGACGACACGGGCCTGGTGGTCGTCCAGGAGATGCGCAGGCGGGGCCATCAGACCGACGTGATCATGGTGACGGCGGCCCGTGACGTCTCGACCGTCCAGGCGGCGATGCGTCACGGCGCGCTCCAGTACCTGGTCAAGCCATTCGCGTTCGCCGGACTGCGATCCAAGCTGGAGGCGTACGCGGAGCTGCGCCGCACCCTGGACGGCGGCGGCGAGGCCGAACAGGCCGAGGTGGACCGCATTTTCGGCGCGCTTTCGGCGGGCGGCGAGCCCGACCTGCCCAAGGGCCACTCCGCCACCACCACCGAGCTCGTACGCCGTGCCCTGATGACCGCCGAGGGCGCGCTGTCCGCCCAGGAGATCGCCGAGCGGACCGGCCTGAGCCGCCAGACCGCCCAGCGCTATCTGAAGCTCCTGGAACGCACGGGACGGGCCCGGCTGACCCTCAAGTACGGCGACGCGGGCCGCCCGGAGCACCGCTACGAGTGGGCCACCCGCCCCTGAAGACCCTGCGGAATCCCGAAGGACCCTGGGCGCGCCCCTCCGATGCGCCCCCTGAGGACCGTACGCCCCAGGATGCGCCCCCCACCCGTCACACCGCCCCGGCCCCCGTCAGCGACCGCACCTCGGTCTCCGCGTGCTTCGCCTCGTCCGGCGGCTCGGCCGAGGTGACCGTGCCGAGCCAGCCCGCGAGAAAGCCCAGGGGGATGGAGACGAGGCCCGGGTTCTCCAGGGGGAAGTACTGGAAGTCGACGCCGGGGAACAGCGAGTCGGGGCTTCCCGACACCACGGGCGAGAGCAGCACAAGGACCACGGAGGGGACGAGGCCGCCGTACACCGACCACACCGCGCCTCGTGTGGTGAAGCCTCGCCAGAACAGCGAGTACAGCAGCACGGGGAGATTGGCGGAGGCGGCGACCGCGAAGGCGAGACCGACGAGGAAGGCCACGTTCAGGTCCCGGGCGAGCAGCCCCAGCGCGATCGCGACCATGCCGATACCGACGGCGGCGGTCCGCGCGACGGCCACCTCGCTGTGTGGCTTCGAACGCCTGCGCCTCAGCGACGCGTACAGGTCGTGGGCGACGGACGCCGACGAGGCGAGGGTGATGCCGGCGACGACCGCGAGAATCGTGGCGAAGGCGATGGCGGCGACGATCGCGAACAGAACCGTTCCGCCAGTGGAGTCCGCGCCACCGCCCAGATCGAGGGCCAGCAGGGGCACCGCCGTGTTTCCTGCCGCGTTGGACCCTCGTACGGCCTCCGGGCCCACGATCGCGGCCGCGCCGAAGCCCAGCACGATCGTCATCAGGTAGAAGCCGCCGATGAGCCCGATCGCCCAGACCACCGAGCGACGGGCGGCCCGCGCGGTGGGCACCGTGTAGAAACGCGAAAGGATGTGCGGCAGCCCGGCTGTGCCCAGCACCAGGGCGAGACCGAGGCTGATGAAGTCGAAGCGCGCGATCCAGTCACCGCCGTATTTCAGCCCAGGCGCGAGGAACGCGTCGCCGTGTCCGCTGCGCTCGGCCGCCGTCCGCAGCAGCTGGTCGAAGTTCCCGTGGAACCGGACCAGTACGAGCACCGTCAGCGCGATCGCCCCGCCCATGAGCAGGACCGCTTTCACGATCTGAATCCAGGTGGTGGCCCGCATCCCTCCCAACGACACATAGACGACCATCAGCGCGCCGACCCCGATGACCGTCCAGGCCCGCGCCGCCTCGCCCTCGCCTCCCAGCAGCAGCGCCACGAGGGTGCCCGCTCCCACCATCTGCGCCACCAGATACAGAACGGACACGGTCACCGAGGAAGTTCCCGCAGCGATCCGCACCGGCCGCTCGCTCATCCGCGCCGCGACCACGTCGGCGAGGGTGAACCGCCCGCAGTTGCGCACCAGTTCGGCCACCAGGAACAGCACCACGAGCCAGGCGACCAGGAAGCCCACCGAGTAGAGCAGCCCGTCGTACCCGAAGAGGGCGATGAGCCCGGAGATGCCGAGGAAGGAAGCGGCGGACATGTAGTCGCCCGCGATGGCAAAACCATTCTCCATCGGCGAGAACAGCCGCCCGCCAGCGTAGAACTCCTCCGCCGAACCATGCCGGTTACGGCTCACCCACGTCGTGATCCCCAGCGTGACCGCCACGAACGCGCTGAACAGCAGCAGCGCCGGCGTCTGATGGTCGGCGGTCACCGCTCGCCCCCTCCGACACCGCGCGTCAACTCCTGGGTGTCCCAGCGCAGATCGAGCGCGGCCCGGTCCCGGCGCAACCTCGCGTGCCGTGCGTACGCCCAGGTGAACAGGAACGTCGTGAGGAACTGCCCGAGGCCCGCCAGCATCGCCACGTTCACCGCGCCCGCCACCGGCCGAGCCATGAGTCCCGGGGCCGTGGTCGCCGTCACGACGTACCCGACGTACCAGCTGAAGAAGAGGGCGACGCCCGGGATCACGAACCTGCGGTACCGGCTGCGCACCTCCTGAAAGGCCGCACTCCGCTGGACCTCCAGATAGACGTCCGCCGCGCCCCCGCTCCGGCTCTCCCGCGCGTCGGCAAGGACCGGGGCGGGCCCGCCCGTGCCGTCCAACTCCCCCCAGCCGGAGGCCAGCGCGTCGTACCAGGGGTCGTCGTACCGCACGTCCGCGCCGGCGAGGCCACGCCCCGCCTGCTGCTCAACCGGGCTCTCAGAACCGTCCCCGCGTCGGCGGGGACGGCCGGTGCTTGACTGCATGCCCAAGCATGGACAGAGCGGAAAGACCCCCGACGCACCTCTTCACAATTCTTCACCCCTTCAGGTGAACCCCGGCAGGCCTCCCGCCGATGAGGCAGAAGACACCCACCCGGACCGCGTACGGGCCGAGGGAGCCGCCGCGCGGGGCGCGCACCCCGACGGCGGGCCGGCCGTACGGCGAGTAGGGGGCGCACCCCCGACCCACCCCTCGGCCCAAAGCGCCCGGCCGGAGCCCGGCGCAGTGGCTACGCGTCGATGCGCGACCGGTCCAGCGTCGCCGCCGAGCTGGAGATGAACTCCTTGCGGGGCGCCACGTCGTTCCCCATCAGCAGGTCGAAGACCTGCTCGGCCGCCTCGAGGTCCGACAGGTTGATCCGCCGCAACGTCCGGTGTCGCGGATCCATGGTCGTCTCCGCCAGCTGGTCCGCGTCCATCTCGCCGAGGCCCTTGTAGCGCTGGATGGAGTCCTTGTACCGGACGCCCTTGCTCTGGAACTCCAGCAGCTTGTCGCGCAGCTCGCGGTCCGAGTACGTGTAGACGTACTTGTCCTGCCCCTTCTTGGGCTGGACCAGCTCGATCCGGTGCAGCGGCGGCACGGCGGCGAAGACACGTCCCGCCTCGACCATGGGCCGCATATAGCGCTGGAAGAGCGTGAGCAGCAGACAGCGGATGTGCGAGCCGTCCACGTCGGCGTCGGTCATCATGATGATCTTGCCGTAGCGGGCCGCGTCGATATCGAACGTACGGCCGGACCCCGCCCCTATGACCTGGATGATCGCGCCGCACTCCGCGTTCTTGAGCATGTCGGTCACGGACGACTTCTGGACGTTGAGGATCTTGCCCCGGATCGGCAGCAGCGCCTGGAACTCGGAGTTCCGCGCGAGCTTCGCCGTACCGAGCGCCGAGTCGCCCTCGACGATGAACAGCTCACTGCGCTCCACGTCGTCACTGCGGCAGTCAGCGAGCTTGGCAGGCAGGGAAGAGGACTCCAGGGCCGTCTTGCGACGCTGTGCGTCCTTGTGCTGACGTGCGGCGATACGCGTACGGGCGGCCGCGACGGCCTTCTCCATGACGACCCGCGCCTGGGCGGCGGCGTCCCGCTTGGTGGAGGTGAGGAACGCCTTGAGCTCCCTGGAGATGACCTGCGCCACGATGCGGCGGGCCGCCGACGTACCGAGGACCTCCTTGGTCTGGCCCTCGAACTGCGGCTCGGCGAGACGCACGGTGACGACGGCGGTGAGGCCCTCCAGGGCGTCGTCCTTGACGATGTCGTCCTCGGCGACGCGCAGCAGCTTCTTGGCGCGCAGCACCTCGTTCATCGTGGATGCCACGGCCTGCTCGAAGCCCGCGACATGGGTGCCGCCCTTGGGCGTGGCGATGATGTTCACGAACGACTTGAGGGTCGTGTCGTAGCCGGTGCCCCAGCGCATGGCGACGTCGACGCCGAGCTCACGGGTGACCTGGGTGGGTGTCATCTGGCCGTGCTCGTCCAGGACGGGCACGGTCTCCCTGAAGGTGCCCTGACCGGAGAAGCGGAGGACATCGCAGACGGGCTTGTCGGAGGCCAGGTACTCGCAGAACTCGCTGATGCCGCCGTCGAAGCGGAACGACTCCTCACCCTTGCTGCCGCCCTCACCGAGACCGAACTCGTCACGGACGACGATCGTCAGGCCGGGCACGAGGAAGGCGGTCTGGCGGGCACGCTGATGCAGGTGCTCCAGCGAGAGCTTGGCGTCCTTGAGGAAGATCTGGCGGTCGGCCCAGTAGCGCACGCGCGTGCCGGTGCGCGTCTTGGGGATCCGCTTGGTCTTGCGCAGGCCGCTGCTCGCCTCGAACTTGGCGTCCGGGCCGTTGCCCGCGAAAGCGCCCGGCACACCGCGCCGGAAGCTGATGGCGTGCGTGCCGCTGTTGCGGTCGACCTCTACGTCCAGTCGGGCGGAGAGCGCGTTCACCACGGAGGCGCCCACGCCGTGCAGACCGCCGGAGGCGGCGTACGAGCCGCCGCCGAACTTGCCGCCGGCGTGCAGCTTGGTCATGACGACCTCGACGCCGGACAGGCCGGTCTTGGGCTCGACGTCGACCGGGATGCCGCGGCCGTTGTCCCGCACCTCGACGGAGGCGTCGTCGTGGAGGATCACCTCGATGTGGTCGCAGTAACCACCGAGGGCCTCGTCCACGGAGTTGTCGATGATCTCCCAGAGGCAGTGCATCAGGCCTCGACTGTCGGTCGAGCCGATGTACATGCCGGGGCGCTTCCGCACGGCCTCGAGCCCCTCGAGGACGAGCAGGTGCCGCGCGGTGTAGTTGGAGCCGTCCCGGTCTGCTCCGGTCAGCAGCGCTGTGGACGGCACGGACGTGTCGGCGGTCACGCGGTTCGCTCCTCGCTGAATTTCAGGTGAGGCCCATTTGGGTAAGGGGCCAGGCTCTCTTGCCGGTCCGAGGGTACCGAGGCCTGGTAGAGCCGTTGTACCGCCACCCTCGCCGGAAACTCACAGTAGTCCACGGTCGCATGCATGTTCGATCCCTCGATGGGGTGAAGTACATATCACGTTCCCTTCGAGGCATGAACCATTTAGGCTCCGGGCACGTCCTCATGAACAACCGGCAACCCAGCCGGGAGGACCGTACAACCGAAAGAACAACCACCAGAACCACCGAGCGACCACCGACAGACAGCGCGAACCCGTACGACACGAAGACACGCACTACGGCTCATTCGCCGCCAACCGGCAGCAGACAGCCGGCCCGGAAAGATTTTTTCGAGTTAAAGCCGCGAGCGGGAACGTTTTCGGCCTGGTTGGATGTTGACCCTGGTACGACAGCTCGTCGAGCTAGAGAAGAGGCGACGTGACTACTGTTCTGACCCCCGCGACCCCGCTGACGGCCGCTGACCGATGCGACCGCTGCGGCGCCCAGGCCTACCTGCGCGTCGTCCTGCTGAGCGGTGGAGAGCTGCTGTTCTGCGCCCACCACGGCCGCAAGTTCGAGCCGGAGCTCAAGAAGATCGCCGCGGAGATACAGGACGAGACGGAGCGGCTCACGGCCGCTCCCGCCACCGCAGAAGAGGACGAGCGCTGACGCTTCGCACCTACGACGAGCCGCCACCGGCTCGAGGCCGGTGACCGGGCGGCCACTCCCGTACACACGGGGTGGCCGCCCGCTCTCGTGCCGCACACGCCATTGCCACACCGGACGCGCACAGCGCGTCAGTGAGCCTTCAGCGGCTCGCCGCCAGCACCCGGGCCACATACGAGCCCTTGGTGTAGACGCCGGGGCTCCCCGCGAGCCCACAACCGCTGCCCCACGACACCAGCCCGATCAGCTTCCCCTGGGCGACCAGCGGCCCTCCGCTGTCCCCCTGGCAGGCGTCCCGGCCGCCGTTCTGCTCCCCGGCGCACACCATGGAGCCGGACTGGTATCTGCCTTCCGCACTGCCCGGGTAGGCCCTCTCACAGACGGCGTCCGCCAGCACCTTCACCGGCGCGGCCCGCAGGCTCTGCGCATAGTCGCCGGCGCCGGTCATGTCCCCCCAGCCGTAGACCGCGGCCGACGTGCCCGGCACGTACGCCGTGTCGCCCTCCCCCGCCAACCCGATGACGGAGCTCTCGGGCAGCGGCGAGGCCAGGGTGACCACCGCGAAGTCCCCGGCATTCGTATAGGCGTCGTAGCCCGGGTCGACCCAGGTGCCGCTCACCGGGATCTCCATGCCTTCGGTGGACTGGAGCTCAGCTCGGCCCGCGACGACCCTCAGATCGGGGAGGCGTTCCGGGGACCCTCCCAGCACGTCCTCGCTGAGGCAGTGGGCGGCCGTCAGGACGGTCGTACGGCCGACCGCGACACCGCCGCAGAACTGCCCGGCCCGCGTACCCCCGAACCGGTCACGGCTGGAGAGCGCCACCGTCCAGGGCGCCTGGGAGATCTCGACCGGATGACCGCCGATGACGACCTCGGCCGTCGCCGGTGGCGGTGACGCCAGCGGTATGACGGCCGTGGTGGCCGCGAGGGCCAGAAGTCGGGCGAAGGATCGACGCATGCGCGCTCCTCACTCTGGGACTTGGGTGGCACACCCAGAGTGATCTACCCGATCGCCTTCCGCATGCCGCACACACGCCGAAGGCCCGGCCCCCTTCGGGGGAACCGGGCCTTCGTGACCGACCGCGCGGGCGGAGCGGCTACCTAGTCCAGGTAGTCGCGCAGGACCTGCGAGCGGGACGGGTGGCGCAGCTTCGACATCGTCTTGGACTCGATCTGGCGGATGCGCTCACGCGTGACGCCGTACACCTTGCCGATCTCGTCGAGGGTCTTCGGCTGACCGTCGGTGAGACCGAAGCGCATGGAGACGACGCCCGCCTCGCGCTCGGAGAGCGTGTCGAGGACGGAGTGCAGCTGCTCCTGCAGGAGTGTGAAGCTGACCGCGTCGGCCGGGACGACGGCCTCGGAGTCCTCGATGAGGTCACCGAACTCGCTGTCGCCGTCCTCGCCCAGCGGGGTGTGCAGGGAGATGGGCTCACGGCCGTACTTCTGGACCTCGATGACCTTCTCCGGGGTCATGTCGAGCTCCTTGGCCAGCTCCTCCGGGGTGGGCTCGCGGCCCAGGTCCTGGAGCATCTGACGCTGCACGCGCGCGAGCTTGTTGATGACCTCGACCATGTGCACCGGGATACGGATGGTGCGGGCCTGGTCGGCCATGGCGCGGGTGATCGCCTGACGGATCCACCAGGTGGCGTACGTGGAGAACTTGTAGCCCTTGGTGTAGTCGAACTTCTCGACCGCGCGGATCAGACCGAGGTTGCCCTCCTGGATAAGGTCCAGGAACAGCATGCCGCGGCCGGTGTAGCGCTTGGCCAGGGAGACCACCAGACGGAGGTTGGCTTCCAGGAGGTGGTTCTTGGCGCGGCGGCCGTCCTCGGCGATGATCTCCAGCTCGCGCTTGAGCTTGGGGGCGAGCTTGTCGGCGTTGGCCAGCTTGTCCTCGGCGAACAGACCGGCCTCGATGCGCTTGGCGAGCTCGACCTCCTGCTCGGCGTTGAGCAGGGGGACCTTGCCGATCTGCTTGAGGTAGTCCTTGACCGGGTCGGCGGTGGCGCCGGCGGCGGCGACCTGCTGGGCGGGCGCGTCGTCCTCGTCCTCGTCGGACAGCACGAAACCGGCGCTCTCGGTGCCCTCGGGCTCCTCACCGGGCTTGCCGCCCGGCGTCTCCTCGAGGACCTCTTCCTCGATGAGCTCGACGTCGTCCTTCTTGGCCGTGGTCTTCTTGGCCGCCGTCTTCTTGGTGGCGACGGTCTTCTTGGCAGGGGCCGCCTTCTTGGCAACCGCCTTCTTGGCGGCGGCCTTCTTGGCGGGTGCGGCGTCCTCGGCGGAGGCGTCGGTCGTGGGCACCGCGGGGGCGGCTTCGGCGGTGGCCTTCTTGGTGGTCACCGTCTTCGCCGCGACCGTCTTGGTGGCGGTGCGCTTGGCCGGACTCTTCGCTGCGACGCTCTTTCGGGTGCGCTTTGGCTCCGCGGCACTGACCATCAGCGTCACACCCTCTTCCTCGAGGATCTGGTTGAGGCTGCGCAGTACGTTCTTCCACTGAGTGGCCGGAATCTGGTCAGCTTCGAAGGCCCGACGCACATCGTCGCCGGCGATCTGCCCCTCAGCCTTTCCCCGCTCAATGAGCGCCATGACAGAGACGGACTCGGCGATCTCCGGCGGGAGCGTACGGGATGTGCTGGCCGACACGAACAACCTCTCGGAACGTTGGAAAACGGCTTCCGGCCCCGTCCACTGTGGACAGGAGCCGACCACCGGCTTGGGAATGGGCCGACGGTGCGGGCGGGGGCCGGGAAGATGCACAGCGCCGTGAACGGCGTCCGTATTCCCTCCGCGGCTGTCACCTCTTAGGTCATCGCGCTGTTTCCCGCGAGCGTTACGCCCAATCTGCGTGGCCCGAGTCACACCCCGTAAGCACTCAAAAGCGGTCAGACACTGCCAGAGGTAATCGATCAAGGCCACAACCGATTCTGTTTGGACGGGTACCCGGACGATTCCCGAACGAACTCTTCATTGCGGATCACCCTCCCCACCCAGATCGGCCGCCCTCCCCTGGCCGCCTGTCGCGCCGGGATCACCGCTCCCGTCGCGTCCCGGCCGGCGCCGGCGGTCCGTCGCGCCGCCGGACCCCGCCGAATCCCAGGAGGATCCGATGGGGCCCGGCGGCACGGGTTCGCCGGTCGGGGCGACGCCGCGGCAGGACTCGCGTCCAGGCCTGGCCGCCCTTGTCTCGACCTCAGCGTCTCGACCTCAGCGTCTCGCTGTCAGCGCCCTCAGTGCTCGCGCGGCGCGGGCACCACGCGCTCCACCTCGGGATGGACGGTGAGCAGTTGACGCATGGCCGCCTCGGCCGCCCCTCCGTCGCCCGCGGCCAGGGCGTCGACGATCCGGGCATGGTGTACCAGCGTCGACTCGCCCGGCCGGTCACAGCCCGTTGCCGGACCGCCGGACACCTGCAGGGCCGCCGAGACGATCCCGGAGAGGTGCTCCAGCATGCGGTTGCCCGCGAGCTGGATGAGCAGCGAGTGGAACTCGGCGTCCGCGCGCGAGAAGGTCAGCGGGTCGCCCTGGGCCATGGCGTGACCCATGAGCTCGACCATGTCGCCGAGACGCTGCTGGACGTCGTCGCGGCCGTGCCCGGCGGCGAGGCGGGCGGCGAGCGGCTCGATCGTCCAGCGCAGCTCGCTGAGCTCGCGCCGCTGGTCGTCGCGCTGGGGGCCGAAGGCCCGCCATTCGATGATGTCCGGGTCGAGGAGGTTCCAGTCGCTGACCGGCCGCACGCGCGTGCCGACGTTGGGGCGGGCGCTGACCAGGCCCTTCGCTTCCAGGACACGCAGGGATTCACGGACGACGGTGCGGGAGACCTCGAAGCGCTGACCGATCTCCTCGGGCACGAGGGGGCGGTCCGCGCCCAGGTCACCCGAGACGATCATCTGGCCGAGCTGTTGGACGAGTTGGCCGTGCAGCCCGCGTCCGCGACTCCCGGCGGCGCGTCGGCCCACGCGCCCCAGCTCGGGGTCCGCACCGTCCCAGGCGGGGAGGCCGACGCGGTCGACACCCGGGGGCTCGGCGAACGGGTAGCGGTCGAGTTCGCCCGGTCCGGTGAGGCCGGAGTCGGCGGAGCGGGCGGCGGTCATCATGGTGTGCGCAAGGGTACTCACGCATCCTTTGTCGGCTGCGTTCTCAACTCCCTTGAGGTCTTTGGTGAAAAGCACACGAAAGGGTGATCGCTCACCCCGTCGCAATTGACGCCTTATCGGAAAGAAATGGGCGTTCTACAAGGAGTTGTACGCATTGCGCCAGCGGGCGAGCACGGACGGTGAGCACGAATGGATGACGACGATCATCACCTGACCCTGCTGCGCAGGTTCGTGAGCAGATAGGCGCCCAGCAGCGTGGTCAGCGACAACAGGAGTGCCCCGCCCACGGGTTGGGCGATCGCCCGCGCCACGGCCTCCAGATAGCGCTCTCCCCCGAACGGCCACTGCATCAGCACAAGCTCACGCAGCCGCATCGGGAACCCGACCGCACTGCGCACGGTCGGCCCCTCCAGCACCTTCTGCACCAGGGGTACGACGAGCAGGGGCACGGCGACCACCGCCGCGAGCCCGGCGGACGTGGACCGGAAGACCCCCGCCGCGAGCACTCCCGCCCAAGCGCATCCCACGACGAGGCCCGTCCAACTCGCGCCGAGCGAGAGCCAGTCGGCGGGAACCGAGATCAGTTCCGGTCCGTAGACGAGGTAGAGCACTTCGAGGTCGCAGCCCACGGTGAGAACGGCCAGCAGCAGCGCGGTGGCCGCCGCGACGAGGAGCTTCGCGACGAGCAGCCCCAGCCGGCGCGGGACGGTGCCGCGGTCCGCAGCCAGGGCGGGGTGGCGGAACTCGTCGCCGAAGGAGATCGCGCCGAGCAGTCCCGCGCCGATCGCGGTGGGCGGCAGCGGCAGTTCCCTCGGCCACGCGGCCAGCAGCCGCGGTTGTGGGGTGTGCCCGATCCTCGCCAGCAGCACGGACAGGAGAGCGGAGGTGACAAGCACTGCGGCCGCAGTGACATACGCGGTGCCGACCCCTCCGGCCCTACGTAGCTCGTAGCGCAACGGCCGCAACGGGCTCGGCGCCCGGCGGACGGTGATCGGGGGTGGGAGCGAAGGCAGCGGGGCCGCGTCGGACGGCGGGGTCTGGCCCGGGCCCGGGTGCGCAGAGGTCTCGGGGTCGGTGTGAGGCTCGGAGTGATCACGAAGGCCGGACGCGGTGTGAGGCTCGGAGTCAGTGCGAAGGCCGGACGCGCTGTGAGGCTCGGAGTCAGTGCGAAGGCCGGACGCGCTGTGAGGCTCGGAGTCAGTGCGAAGGCCGGACGCGCTGTGATCACGAAGCTCGGGGGCCGCATGAGGCTCGGCCTCAGCACGAAGCTCCAGGTCGGCGTGAAGTGCCGCGTCGGCGTGCAGCATGGCATGAGCACGAATCTCGAGGCCGGCCGGTGGCTCCGAATCGACCTCCGGTGCGCCGCCGGGCGGTCTCCGTGGTCCGGTCACGGTCGGCTGAGGATCACCGGTAGGCATCCGATGCCGCTCGGTCAGGCCCTGAGCCTCCTGGACCGGGTCACGAGGGCTCTCGGCCGGCATCACGGCCCCTTCGACGGCCGACGGAGACATCGGCGGCGTGGGCCCCATGTCCCCGATCTCGTCCGCGAGTTGGTGTACGAGGATGCCGTGCCGGAAGGCGGTCTCGCCGATCTCGGCGCACGTACTGCCGTACACCGAGAGCCGATTGCCGCCCTCCCGCACGATCTCCACGGAACGCCGTGCGGTCCGGGCCTCCTTGGTGAGCAGGGCGCCGAGGCGGGCAGCGTGCGGGGTGCGGACGGCGACCCGGGGCCGGAGCCTGGTGCGGGCGAAGTCGGCGACCTGCTGGTCGGCGACGAGCCTGCCCTGTTCGAGGGTGAGGACCCGGTCGGCGGTCCGTGCGGCCTCCTTGGGGTCGCCGGTGGTGAACAGGACCGTGCCGCCCCGTTCGGCGTGTGCCCGCATGATGCCGTGCAGCCACCGCCCTTCACGGACCGCCAGCCCGCCGGCAGGGTTGTCCAGGACGAGGGTGTGGGGGTCGGACAGCAGGGCGCAGCCCAGCCCGAGGCGGCGGTCCATGCCCCGCGAGAGCGTGTTCAGCCGCGCGTCCCGGAGGCTGACCAGGCCCACGACCTCCAGGACTTCGTCGGCGCGCCGGGCGGGCAGCCCAGCGGCCGCGCACAGCATGCGCAGATGCCCGCGGACCGTGCGGGCCGGGTGGCCGGGCACGTCGCCGAGCAGTACGCCCACTTCTCGTGTGGGGTGGGCGATGCGGTGCAGGGGGCGGCCTCTGAAGTAGGCGACTCCACGGCCCTTTTGCAGTTCGAGCATGAGCCTCAGCGCTGTCGACTTACCCGCCCCCGGGGTGCCGAGGAGTGCGGTGACGCAGCCGGAGTGCGCCTCGAAGGACACGTCGTCGACGGCGGGCGGAAGCTCCTTGCGGGGGGTGCTGGTCAATCCGATGGCCTGGATCACCCGAAGCAAGATAGCGTGGTATGTCCGTTTTTTCGGGCACCTTGAGGCCGACTTCGAGGGCGGCTTCCCAGCCACCGGACTAGCTTCGCACCGATGGCGGATGTACGCCTCGGTCCTGTGTCCTTGCCCAGACCGCTCGGGCCGCGGAACCAAAGCCGGCGAACCACCGCCCTGCGGACCGTGCCGGCAGCGACGGACGGGGCCCCGGCTGCGCGCTGTCAGACCTCGGGGCGCAGCATCGGCGGGTTGAGGAGGGTGGCGCCGCCGGCCCTGAAGAGCTGGGCGGGGCGGCCACCCTGCCGCGTGGTGGTGCCGCCGGTGGGCACGAGGAAGCCTGGCGTCCCTGTCACCTTGCGATGGAAATTGCGCGGATCCAGTGCCACGCCCCACACCGCCTCGTAGACGCGTCGCAGCTCGCCGACCGTGAACTCCGGCGGGCAGAACGCCGTGGCCAGCGAGGAGTACTCGATCTTGGAACGGGCCCGCTCCACCCCGTCCGCGAGGATCTGCGCGTGGTCGAAGGCCAGCGGCGCCGCCGGTTCGCCCTCACGCCCGTATCCTCCCTGCTCCAGCAACTCCTCGACGGGCGCCCAGCGTGCGCTGTTCGCGTCACCGCCGGGGCGAGGAGCGGGCAGGTCCGGGGCGAGGGCCAGGTGGGCGACGCTGACGACCCTCATCCGTGGGTCACGCTTCGGGTCGCCGTAGGTCGCCAGCTGCTCGAGGTGGGCACCGTTGTCCTGCGCGGGCTCGGAGGGTTCGTGGGCGGTCAGCCCGGTTTCCTCGGCGAGCTCCCTGGCCGCGGCCTGCGACAGATCCTCGTCCGGCCGCACGAAGCCGCCGGGCAACGCCCACCGCCCCTGGAACGGCTGTTCGCCCCGCCGTACCGTCAGCGCGCAGAGTGCGTGACGACGGACGGTCAGCACGACCAGGTCCACGGTGACGGCGAAGGGCGGGTAGTCCGACGGGTCGTAGGGCATGCCGTGATCATAGTCGTCTGCCTGACGATAAACACTCCCTTCGGAGTCGCTTCCCCACTTGATCCACTTCTGTCCGACACCGACCTCATGAGCCGACCACCCCTCGTGGACGTGGCATTGCCGATCACCCCCTCATCCCCCGTCGCAGGAGGTCACACCCCCAACTGCAGCCCTTCGGCCGCCTCCTCGACCATGGCGAGTCCCAGCCTGCTGACGCGTACGGCGAAAGGTGCGCCCGCGACGCGCAGTCCCGTCAGGCCGATCTCACCCAGCGGCGCACTGCGCACCGGCCGCAGTGTCACCGTCCCGGCGGGGGCGTCGGGGCGGATCCCGACAAGGGTGGTGAGCAGCAGCACCCCTGCGGCCGCCGCCGTCGCGGCCGGTCTGCAGGCGGCCGGGTGCGGCAGCGGGGCGCCCCCTGCCGTGCGCTGCTCCCCCGCGTACATCTCGGGAAGCCGATGGCCGAAGCTCTCCGCCGCCGCCAGCACCCCCCGCAGCAGCGCACTCGCCTCCTTCTCGTATCCGGCCGCTGCCAGCCCCGCGACCGCGATGGCTGTCTCCTGCACACGTACGGCGCCGCCGCGATGGCCGAACGGGTTGTAGGCCACTTCCTTCACGCCCAGGCTCCGCAGCCCCCACCCCGAGTCCATGGCGGGCCCACCGAGCAGCCGTGCGAGCTGTTCGGTTCGCACCTTGTCGAGAAGTCCCGAGGCCTGCTCCCCCGCTCCCAGCAGCCCGGTGTCAAGGAGGTGGGCGGCTCCGACGCCCAGGTGCGGCACGACCCGCCCGTCCGGGGTGCGGGCGGCCGCAGGTCTGCCGCCGCCCCGGTCCTCGACCCAGAAGTCCGCCCCGAACCGGGTCCGCAGCTCTCTCGCCCAGTCCCTCAACTCGGCCCCGCCCGGTCGGCCGTACGCGTCGAGAAGATCGGCCCCCAGCAGCGCGGCCCGGTGGGCGTGTGCCTGGGTCTCGCAACGGAGGGGCCCGCCGGGGCGAGGGTCGGGCAGATACCCGCCGCTTCCGACAGCGGCGCGCAGCCACCGCAGACAGCGCTCGGCGGTGGGCAGCAGTTCCTCGGTCTCCTGCTCGGGCAGTCCCCATCGCCGGGCCTCCGCGAGGAGCACGGGGAACAGGAGGGTCGCCTCGGTGCCGGTGCAGCCCGGGGGCAGATGCGGGCCCGCGTCCCGCCTCGGGCCGGGGATCATTCCGGACTGTATCGCCGGGCCCGCGAGTTGGGTGCGGGCGAGGGTGCGCAGGGTGCCTCCGGCGAGGCGCGTGCCGAGCGGCAGTGTCATCCGGGCCGCGACCAGCGCGTCGACGGGAGCCATACCGCAGCGCCAGGGCGCGCCCGCCGCGAGATGGGTGTCGGCCGGGTTCTTCGGATCGCGCAGCAGCAGGGCCTCTAGGTCCTCCAGGCAGGTGTGCAGCAGGGCCTGAACCGCCGGGTCGTCGCCCGCGGCCCGGGCCTGGGCGAGAGGGCTCGTCGCGACCCGTCCCACCGGTCTGATGGGCCCCGCGCCGTCCGGGCGTACCCGCAGCTCCACGCTCCGGGTGCCGCCGGGCGGGAGGTCCACCTCCCAGCGCAGCAGCCCTGCGGAAGCCAGGGCGTCGGCAGGCGGAGGGTTGGCGGTCACGGTCGAGTGCCCATGGGCGCAGGACCAGCGGAGGCCGGAGTCATGGACGCTCGCGGGCAGTTCCGGGCCGGCGCTGCCGGAGGCGACGGCGCCCAATTCCGCGAGATCCGTACCCAGCGACACCTCCACGGGCAGGCGCAGCGGGCGTCGGGCCGTGCTGTGCAGAGTAATCCGCTCGGTGCCGTCCGCGTACCGCGTGCGCTCGACCATGACGTCCGGGTCCGGCCCCGCGCCGCCGGCCGTGCGCAGCGTCCCCATGAACCGGGCTCGGTCCGCAGTGACCATCCTCGCCTGCACGGCGAGCGGCTCCCGTCCGGCCACCCGCACTTGGCAGCGCGAGAGCATGCGTCGCCCCGCGCGATAGAAGCCCTCCAGTCCGTTGCCGGTCAGCTGGCCCTGTTCCGTGGAGATCGCGAGGCCCGGTAGGGCCACGCAGATCAGTGTGGTGTGGGCGGGTGGCAGCTCAGCAGGACGGCGGGGGGCCCCGACTCCGGGCGGCGCCTGCGGGGCTGGAGGGGCTGCCGTACCTGTACGGGGTGTTCTTGGACTGCCACCCGTGCCTTGCGCTGCAGACACCGGACCGCCCGGCCCCTTCAGACGTGAGCCCGTCGGGAGGGCCGCCGGACCGCGAACGTCCGTGCGTGGAGCGCCGGGGGCTTCCCCACGGGCCCGGGAGGAGGGCTGGGTGGACCTGCGGAAGGACGGAACCTCGTCGTAGGCGTCGGGCATGAAGGACAGGGGCATGGGGCGGCTTCTTCTGCGTTCGGCGCGCGTGGAGTGCGCTCGGCACCAGGTGGGGAGCCGGAGAGGGACGGGGTGATACGGCGGCGAGGCCGAGCCCCGGGTACCGCCACACAGGTGAACGGAACGCCTCCGCTCCGGGTCACGCCTCCGCCTCAGGAAGCCGACCGAATGGCGTTCGGATCGTATGGCCGGCGATGAACTCGGGTGAGTGGCGAGGCCGTACGGCGGGCGCAATGCCGGGCCGGAACCAGGGTGCCGCACACACGCGAGCCCAGAAGTAGAGCAGGGCACTCAGGGACGTCCAGAACCAGGACAGCCGGTCCACGCGAGTCCCGAGCTGAACCGGTGCGCTCACGTCTCCACCTCCGTGGCCTGCCCTCCGGTACCGCGGCGGGTCCGTGCTCGACTGCTCGCGCCATCGGCCGCACGCCCTGGCCGTCGGCCGACGGGCGAGTTGCTGTCGGTCGTACGCGAGCGGCGGGCATGAGCCGCTCCGGGAGATCGCCGGGTGGGCCGGGCGTCGGGGCTTCCTTCCGGGCGGGGCCTGCGCCGGCGCCGGGGGCCGGTGGCGACGCACGGCTGAGCCGAGGCCGACTCCGGGCCGGGAGACTGGCCGGAAGGGCTTGGTCCGCTGTCGGCGCCGGCTTCGGCAGTGGCCGCCGTCAGGTCGCGCCCCCTGCGCTCCGCGCGCAGACAGCGTCGAATGGACTCGGGGTCGAGGCCTTCGTTGCAGGCCTGGTGGAGAAGGCGGGCGAAGAGGTAGTCCGGGTCCGCGGCGAGGGCCATGGCCAGGGCCTCGCGGGCCTCCAGTTCGTCACCGGAGGACCAGGCGACCCAACCGACGAGGGTGAGCGGGGCGGCAGCGTGCTCGCTGTAGGGGCCGACGCAGCGGCGGGCCAGGGCGCGCCAGAGGCGGAGGGCCGGGGCGGCTTCGTCGCCCTCCATCCACTCCGCGGCGCGATCACGGGTGGCTCGGTCCTGGAGTCCGAGGATCAAGGTGGCCGCTTCGTCGTGCCCGAGAAGTTCGTCGTCGCGGAGGTCCGCGTCCAGCGTGCCGACCACGGTCGGGGTGTCCGCCAAGCGGGCCATGACGCGTTGTGCCACGGCGAGCGTCTCCGCGGCCACGGCCACGCGGCTCTCCGCGTCCAGAATGCGCGGGATGAGGGCGGACTGGGCGGCGTCGAGTGCGGCCTCCTGCTGCAGTGCGGCCGCTGTCTCCCAGGGCATGAGCCGCGCCCGCAACTCCTTCAGGGTTCCTCGCACCTGAAGACCCGCGTAGGTCGCGGCGGCGGCCAGCACGGAGGTGCCCGGCAACCCCATCGGCTCCCCCTCGGACGAGCAGCATCCGTTGCCGGGGCAGCAGTACGACCAGAAGCGGCCGTCGGAGATGCACAGGGCCTCGACCACCGGGACGTCATGGGTGCCGCATGCCCTGCGCAGCAGCTGTGCGAGTGGCCGCAGACGTTCCATGACGTCGCATGCCGACTCACCGCTCGCCGGGTCCTGGCAGAGGAAGGCGACCATGCTCTCCGGCTTGGCGCCCCGGCGCTCGCTTCCGGTCACCAGTCCGTGGGCCAGCTGCTGGGCCACGGACGGCCAGTCGTCCGTCTGGGCCGGGATGCCGAGCCGCGCCCGCCCGCCGAATCGTCCGCGGGCGTCGCGGTCGTGGAGCGCGACGAGGACGATGCTGTCCTCGGGGCGATATCCGAGCAGGTAGGGCAGGGCATCGGCGAGTTCGGCCGGAGTACGGAGGGTGACCTGTTGATCTCCGGGAGGTCCGCCGACCGCACCGTGCCCCAGGTAGGCGGAGGGCTCGCCGCTTGCTCCGCATGCGTTCTGTCCGCTGATGTCACTGTTGCCGGAGGCCCCGGCCGCTTCGCTGTGATTCGTCATGCGGCGACCATCTCGCGGATCTTGAAATTCCGCTTTGACCTGTGGATAAGTCCGACCATGACCACGTCAGAAGCTGTCCACAGTTCGCCCCGCTCGTTCGCGCGATGTCCGAGGCATCGGGTTGCATGGGGCTATGAACGACGAAGACCTGCCCACCACGGACCGCCAAGACCTGCGTACGGCCGCCGACGCCGTGCTCGCCCGCCTCGTCGGCGCCCAGGTGGACACCGCCCGGCTGCGCGAGGACCAGTGGCACGCCATCGAGGCACTGGTCGCGGACAAGCGCAGAGCCCTGGTGGTGCAGCGCACGGGCTGGGGCAAGTCCGCCGTGTACTTCGTGGCGACGGCGCTGCTGCGCGAACGGGGCGCGGGCCCCACCGTGATCGTCTCCCCGCTCCTCGCCCTCATGCGCAACCAGGTGGAGGCGGCAGCCCGCGCCGGAATCCACGCGCGGACCATCAACTCCTCGAACACGGAGGAGTGGGACACGATCCGCCAGGAGGTCACGGCGGGTGCGGTCGACGTGCTCCTGGTCAGCCCCGAGCGACTCAACAACCCGGACTTCAGGGACCAGGTCCTGCCCGAGCTGGCGGCCGCGACCGGTCTGCTCGTGGTCGACGAGGCGCACTGCATCTCGGACTGGGGGCACGACTTCCGTCCCGACTACCGCCGACTGCGCACGATGCTGGCCGACCTCCCTCCTGGTGTCCCGGTGCTGGCCACCACCGCGACCGCCAACGCGCGCGTGACGGCCGACGTGGCCGAACAACTGGGCACCGGCGGCGGCACGGACGCGCTCGTCCTGCGCGGGCCGCTGGACCGGGAGAGCCTGAGCCTCGGAGTGCTCGAACTGCCGGATGCCGCCCATCGAATGGCCTGGCTCGCCGACCACCTGGGCGAGCTGCCGGGCTCAGGGATCATCTACACGCTCACGGTGGCCGCGGCCGAGGAGGTCACCGCGTTCCTGCGCCAATGCGGGCACACCGTGACGTCGTACACCGGGAAGACGGAGAACGCGGACCGGCAGCAGGCCGAGGAGGACCTGCTCGCCAACCGGGTCAAGGCCCTGGTCGCCACCTCCGCGCTGGGCATGGGCTTCGACAAGCCCGACCTGGGGTTCGTGGTGCACCTGGGCTCGCCGTCCTCGCCCATCGCCTACTACCAGCAGGTGGGCCGCGCGGGCCGCGGTGTCGAGCACGCCGAGGTGCTGCTGCTGCCCGGCAAGGAGGACCAGGCGATCTGGGAGTACTTCGCCTCGGTCGCCTTTCCCCCGGAGGAGCAGGTGCGCCGCACCCTGGACGTCCTCGCGCGCGCCGAGCGGCCGCTCTCCCTCCCCGCACTCGAACCGCTGGTGGAACTGCGCCGCTCCCGGCTGGAGACGATGCTGAAGGTCCTCGACGTGGACGGTGCGGTACGGCGGGTCCAGGGCGGCTGGATCTCCACCGGCGTTCCCTGGACGTACGACACCGAGCGCTATGCCTGGGTCGCCAAGCAGCGCGCGACCGAGCAGCAGGCCATGCGGGACTATGTCACGACACCGGGCTGCCGCATGGAGTTCCTGCGGCGGCAGTTGGACGACGAGGACGCCGTTCCGTGCGGGCGGTGCGACACCTGCACGAAACCCCGGTTCACGGACTCCGTCTCCCCGGCGGCGCTCGATGCGGCGCGCGGCGAGTTGGGGCGTGCGGGGGTCGAGGTCGAGCCCCGCAAGATGTGGCCGACGGGGCTGCCGGCGGTCGGGGTCAATCTGAAGGGGCGTATTCCAGCCGGTGAGCAGGCCGCTCCGGGGCGGGCGCTGGGTCGGTTGTCCGACATCGGGTGGGGCAACCGGCTGCGGCCGATGCTTGCGCCGCAGGCCCCCGACGGACCGGTTCCGGACGATGTGGCGAAGGCCGTGGTCGCCGTGCTGGCCGACTGGGCGAAGGGTCCCGGCGGCTGGGCCTCCGGGCGGGACGACGCCCAGCCCCGCCCGGTGGGCGTCGTCACCATGGCGTCCCGCTCCCGGCCGCAGTTGATCGGCTCCCTGGGCGCGAGGATCGCCGAGATCGGCCGCCTGCCCCTGCTGGGGTCGGTGGCCTACACCGGCGCGGTCGCCCAGGTCACCCGTAGCAACAGCGCGCAACGGCTCAAGGCGCTGGACGGGGCGCTGACCGTGCCGCCCGAGCTGGCCGTCGCCCTCAAGGAGGCAGGCGGACCCGTGCTCCTGGTCGACGACGCCACCGAGACCGGTTGGACCCTCGCGGTCGCCGCGCGCGTGCTCCGGCGCGCGGGCGCGCAGGGGGTGTTGCCCCTCGTTCTCGCCGTCCGGGCGTGACCGACCCGTCAACCGGACGTCGGCGCGATGCCGCCTGCACGTTGCTGACGAGTCCTATGCGCAGGGATATAAGCGGTGGATCACCACAAAACCGCCAGTGGCCCCAATTGCTCGTTGCCGCAACCAAGTTCGCCAGGAAGAATTGGAGTCCGCTCCCCGCACGGCCCACCCGTGAATCGGTAGGGCTCCTGCTGCGGCGTGCGCTCCCCCAAGTCCGACCCCCGCCCGCAGTGTGGGCGCGTAGCCGAAGGGAGGATCGTGACCTTCGGATTCGCTCCGTCCTCGGCGGCCTCCATGTCGACGTCTGCCGACCCGTCCGCCGCTTCCGCCAACCGGATGCTCGAGCCCGCGGAATGGGCCGCCGCCGGGATTCCGCTGCTCCGCAATCCCCGGGATGTCGTCAGCGGGCTGCACGCTCGGCATCAGCCCCGGCCCTCGACGGCGGTCATCGCCGTTCTGGATCCGGACGAGCGGTTGAGGGCGAGCGCCTCGTTCATCCGGCGTCCGGCCCCGGCCGACGGCTGGATGTTCCGCAACGCGCTCCTCGCGCAGCTGCGCCGGGTCATTCCGCACGACCTGCGCCGACGCACTCCGGTGCGCACGGCCGTGCTGCTCTACTGCCGTGACGGCGACGCGCGTTGGACGGAGGAGGACGGAGCGTGGATGTGGGGGCTGCGGGACGCCTGCACACTGCACGGGCTGCGCTGCGGGGCGTACATCACGCTGACACGTGACGGCTGGCAGGTCCTCGGCGAGGGCCGCGGCGGCCGCCGACCCCACGCGGACTCACCGGCCGAGCCCTTCGCCGCGGCCATGGCACCGCCGCCCATGCCACGTACCGGCGGCGTCGCGTCGGAGGTCCTGCGCCGAGCAGCGGCACGCTGAGCCGCCTCGGCCCCCGGCACGGCTACGACAAACACCGCACCCACGCCCGAGGTTGCGGGGGTGCGGGGGTGCGGGGGTGCGGGGGTGCGGCAAGAGCGTCGGCCCTCAAGCACCCCGTCGCGCCGTCATCCCGTCCGACATCCGCCTTCCGGCTCGCACTCGCGCCGCGCCGGCACGCACGCACCCGCACCCGCACCCGCACCCGCACCCGCACCCGCACCCGCACCCGCACCCGACAAGCCGTGCCGTGCCGCACCCACCCACGAACCCGTCGCAAGCACCGCCTCGGCACCATCTACGGACACGCCAAAACACCCCGCAAGCAAGCCGAAGCGCCCCGTCGCGGGGTGTGGCCGTAGTGGCGCCCTGATTGTCGTCCCCGGGCACGCACGGCTCCCCGGTGAGCCCTGTCGGGCCGACCGGGGCCAGGTCCGCAGTCGCTCAGACTCCGGCGCCCAGCACCGAGTTGATCGTCTGCGGATCGCCGCACACGATCAGCAGGGCCCGGGCCCGGCCGAGGGCCTTGGGCAGTGCCTGCGCGGTGACGGCGTCGGTCCCGCCGTTGACGGCGACCACCACCACGGGACGCGGCGCGGCCCGTTCGACGGCCGAGGCATCGGCGTAGAAGACGTCGTCGCCCGCGTCGTGCTGCGCCCAGTAGGCGGCCTCACCGAAGGACAGCTCGTGGTCGGCCCACGGATGCGACTCGCCGGTGGTGATCACCAGCACGTCGCCGGGGGCTCGGCCCGACTCCAGCAGAAGGTCGACGGCTTCCTCGGCGGCGTCCAGCGCGCCCTCGGCCGAGGCCGGGATCAGCTGGATCTGCGGGGTGGCGGCGGGAGCGGACGGTCCGGGCTTGGCCGCGGCATGCGCCGCGCGCTGGGCCGGAACCGGCCGGGCAGGACCCGGACGACCGGGACGCGGCGGAGCCGCGGGACGGGGACCGGGTACGGGACGGGGGGTCGGCGCGACCCGGCCGCTGGCCGGAGTGGCACGCGGGCCCTGGGCACTCTCGTGAATCTGAGGCTCCTCGGGAATGAGAGGCATGAGCTGATGTTTATCAAACGCCGTTGCGACTCGCGTCGGCGGGTGGCACATGAGTGCGAACGAATCCGTCAGAAATCGAAGCCGAGCTGACCCTCGATCTCCGGAACGCTTCCGTCCGCCCAGTTGCGGACCTTCTTGAGGTGCCGCCACTGAGGCAGCGCATCAAGATACGCCCACGACAAACGGTGGTACGGGGTGGGGCCCCGCTCTGCCAGCGCGGCCTTGTGTACAGGCGACGGATACCCGGCGTTGGCCGCGAAACCGAAGTCTGCATGGTCGACACCCAGTTCGGCCATCATTTTGTCGCGCTGAACCTTGGCGAGCACCGAGGCCGCCGCCACGGCGACGCAGGACTGGTCGCCCTTGATCACCGTACGGACCCGCCAGGGCGAGCCGAGGTAGTCGTGCTTGCCGTCGAGGATGACCGCGTCAGGCCTCACCGGAAGCGCCTCCAGGGCCCGCACGGCAGCCAGCCGCAGCGCGGCCGTCATGCCCAGGTCGTCGATCTCCTCCGGAGAGGCGTGACCGAGGGCGTGCGACGTCACCCACTTCAGCAGTTCCTCGGCGAGCGACTCGCGCCGCTTGATCGTCAGGAGCTTGGAGTCGGTGAGGCCCTCGGGCGGTCGACGCAGTCCGGTGACCGCCGCGCAGACGGTGACAGGGCCGGCCCACGCTCCGCGCCCCACCTCGTCGACACCGGCAATGATCTTCGCTCCGGTCGTGGCGCGAAGGGAGCGCTCGACGGTGTGAGTAGGTGGTTCGTACGGCATGGCGCCCTTAGCCTACGCCGCCCGCGTCCCCCCGCGACACCCAGGTTTCCCGGGGCAACCTCAGCCCCATCCCGACCCCGGCCGCAACCCCATCACGACTGCGCCGCAACCCCGTCGCGAGCCCGGTCGCAGCCCCGTCGCAACCCGGCTGCCACTCCCTCGCAGCCCGGGCTTCAGCCCAGTCACGGACCCGACTCAAACGTCCCTCCGGCGAAGCAGCGGCACCATCAACTGGTCGATCATCTCCTCGATGTCCCGCTCACTCCATTCGCTGCCGCACATCTTCGAGCGATACATCATCATGGCCGGAATCGCGTCGAAGACATAGCCGTTGGCCGCGTCCGGTCGCACCTCGCCACGACGAATCCCCCGCTCCACGACCTGCCGCAGAAGCTTGACCGTCGGCTCCACGACGCCTCCGATGATCACGCCATGGAAGCGCTCGGCCTGGATTGTGTCGCATTCGTGAATCACCGAGCGCAGCGCGAACCCGGGGCGCGAGAACATCGCCTCGCGTGCCTGGCGGCACAGTTCCAGGAGATCCTCGCGCACGCTTCCGAGATCGGGCGCCCCTTCGAAGCGCGGCAGTCCGGCCCGGAGCGCATCCGCGACAAGGTCCTCCTTGGAGGGCCAGCGCCGGTAGACCGCCGCCTTGCCCGTCTGGGCGCCCGCGGCGACCCCCTCCATGGTGAGGCCGCTCCAGCCGACCGTACTCAGCTGCTCCAGCGCGGCGTCGAGGATCGCGCGCTCGAGCACGGCGCCGCGCCGGCGCGGGGAGGCCGTCCGATCGGGGGCGGCCGTCCAGCGCGAAGTGACCATCTGTGTTTCTCCGTTGAGCTGAGGGGTGGGGGTGCGAGAAGCGGAAACGGACGAGCGGCGCGCACCACGGCAATGACTTTGGTGAACGCTTGCGTTCACTAAGGGGGACTCACTACCGTGGGCGCGACTGTGAACGCGAGCGTTCACTAAGGCATTTGTGGGGGACCCATAGTGACAACCTCTCCGTTGACTCAGGATCAGAAGCCGGGAACCGCCCGCCGGGAGGGGCGTCCCGGCATCGCGCTCACCGTCATCGCGGCCTGCCAACTCATGGTGGTACTCGACGCGACGATTGTGAACATCGCGCTCCCGCACATTCAAGACGCGCTCAAGTTCAGCACCACCGACCTGACATGGGTGGTCAGCGCCTACACGCTGACCTTCGGCGGTCTGCTGCTCCTGGGCGGCCGGGCCGGTGACATCCTGGGCCGCCGTCGTGTGTTCATGACCGGCATCCTCGTCTTCACGCTCGCCTCACTGCTCGGTGGACTCGCTCAGGAGCCCTGGCAACTGCTGGCGGCACGCGCCCTGCAGGGTGTGGGAGGCGCGATCGCGTCGCCGACCTCGCTGGCCCTCATCACCACGACGTTCCCCGAAGGGCCCGAGCGGAACCGGGCGTTCGGCGTCTTCGCCGCGGTCTCCGCAGGTGGTGGCGCCATCGGTCTGCTCGCGGGCGGCATGCTCACCGAGTGGCTCGACTGGCGGTGGGTGCTGTTCGTCAACGTGCCCATCGGTGTCCTGATCGCCGTCGTCACCCCCATGTACATCAGCGAGTCCGAGCGCCACCCGGGGCGATTCGACATCGCGGGCGCCCTCACCTCGACGGCTGGTATGGCCTCACTGGTCTACGGCTTCATCCGCGCGGCGGAGGACGGCTGGCGCGACAGCCTGGCCATCGGCTCCTTCTCGGCGGCTGTGGTCCTGCTGCTGGCATTCGGGTTCATCGAGAGCCGGGCCAAGGAACCCATCACACCGCTGAGGATGTTCGCCGACCGCAATCGCTCGGGCACGTACGTGATCATGCTCAGCCTGGCAGCGGCGATGTTCGGGATGTTCTTCTTCATCGTGCTGTTCGTGCAGAACGTGCTGCGGTACACGCCGATCGAGGCAGGTCTGGCCTTCCTCCCGGTGACCGTCGCGATCGTCACGGGTGCCGGCCTGTCCCAGCGGTTCCTGCCGGTGCTCGGGCCCAAGCCGTTCATGGTGGTCGGTTCGACGCTCGTCGTGCTCGGTCTGACCTGGCAGACCTTCATCAGCCCCGACAGCTCGTACGTCGGCGGGGTGCTCGGGCCGATGGTGATGTTCGGCTTCGGCATGGGCCTGAACTTCGTGACCCTCACTCTGACCGCGGTCTCGGGGGTTGCCCCGCACGAGGCGGGTGCGGCCTCCGGTCTGCTCAACGTCACACAACAGGTGGGCGGTTCGCTGGGGCTGTCCATCCTCACCACGGTCTTCGGCACGGCCAGCCGCGACGAGGCGGAGAAGCAGGTGCAGCTCTTCCTGGCACAGGCCACGGCCGCGCAGAAGGCCGAATTCGCCAAGACCCAGCAGCTGCCGGCCCCCTGGAGTCACGAAGTGCTCTCCCAGGGCATCTCGACGGCGTTCATACCGGCCGTGGCGATGGCCGTACTCGCCCTTGTCACCGCCGTATTGGTGATCAGGGTCCGCAAGAGCGACCTGGAAGCCCTCTCCGGCACGGCCGGACCCGCCGCCGCAGGCTGACGGGACAGGCTCCGACGCGGCCGTGCACGGCCGGACCACGCCCAGGGCACCGATGGCCAAGGCGTGGTCCGGCCGTACGTGGGAGCGCGATGGCCAGGGCGTAGCCCAAGCCGTACGCGGGAGCACGATGGCCAGGGCATAGAGCCAGCCGTACGCGGGAGCACGATGAAGGGCGTGCTCCAGCCGTGTGCGCAAGCATGGTGACTCACCGGTAGAGCTCAGGCCCCAGCTCACCACACGCCGGACCGCTCGCCCCCTCGACCAGCGGCCTCTCGTCCAGGATGCGCCTCGCCTCGGCCTCGCCCCAGCTCGTGGCGTACCAGGGAATGTGACGCCGCTCGTCCAGTTCCTCCTTGATGTCCCACAGCACGCATGACCGCAACGGCTCCTCCAGCCGGTCCAGGGCGGGCACCGCGTCGGCGGACAGCCCCTGCGCGTACGGGAGGTCGAACCGGCCCGTGGCCTCGTACCGCTCGACGTTGCGCTCGGCGATCATCTCGTCCGGCGACACCAGACCGAACACGAGCACTCCGGCGACCGCACTGGCGGCGACGGCACGCGGCAGCCAGCGGGCGCCCCACACTCCGGCAGCCATGATGAGCAGGATGACCAGACCGAGCCAGAGCTCCATGGTCAGCACCGAGATCCTCAGTCTCGTCAGCCCATAGGCCTCCACATACATGTCCATACGTCGCACAGCGGATGCCACGACAACGAGCGCCAGCGCGCACAGCGTTCCCAGAACACCCCGCACGAGCGTCCGGTCACTCGATCGAGTGCGCGGGGCCCAGCGCAGGGCAACGACGATGACCAGCAGGGTGAGCAGTGTGGCCATGAGCAGCTGCCAGAACCCCTGGCGCGCGTACTCGGCGTATGTCTGGCCGGTCTTCTTCAGAACGGCGTCGTAGCCGCCGAAGAGCACGGCGAGCTGGACGGCGTTGAAGACGGCGAACAGCGCGACGAGCCCGACCAGCGGAAGAGCCCACTCGACACGGCCGCGGGCGCGCCCCGAGGGCACCTGGACCCGGTCCCAGCGGGCGGGCGCGGCCGCCGTACGGGCCGCCGCGAGGGTCCCGAACAGGCCCAGCGCGAGGAGCAGGATCCGCCATGGTCCGTCGGACACGGAGACGTCCGGTACCAGCGCGCCGAGCAGGTCCGCGAAGGCCGCGTCCGCTCCGGCGAACAGCGCGCCGAAGACGAGGAGCAGCACCGCGGCCACCACCAGCGCCCGCAACAACGGCGCCAGACGGCCCCGGTCGCCGGCCATTCGCTCGCGCAGCCCCTGGAAGGCCCAGGCCGGCCCGGTGACCAGCGAGGTGAACACACCGACCGGGCCGAGCAGGACGGCGGGCCAGGTGCGTCCGCCGTGCAGGGCGAGCGAGCCCGCAGCGAGCGCGGTGACGACGGCGAGGAACGTGGGCCACTCGGCCGCGCGCAGCGCGGGCACGGTCAGCAGGGCGAGCCCGCCGCCGCCCCAGACGAGCGCCCAGGGGCGAGGGCGCCGGCCCGCCCGCCGTCCGGCGGAGTACACGGCGAGCGTGGCGGGCACGGCGACGACGAGTATGTTGACGGCCAGTCCGTCGCCCAGCAACAGCATGCTGAGGACGCCAGCCGCGAGGGCGGCCCACAGGGTCACGGTGCGGATCGGCGCGGGATCGCCGGGACCGAAGTCGCTCAGCCCGGGCGCTGCGGTCGGCTGTCCGCCCGCTGTCGGGGCGGGCCCGCCTCCCTTGCGTTCCGGTACGGCGTCCGTGGGCGCCGCCGCCCCGGAGCGGTCATCAGCGCTCGAAGCGCGCGCCCTGGGCACAGCACCGGCGGGCTCCGACGCGGCGGACGTCGGCGCTCTTTCGGACATGGGACCCCCTCCCCCGACCGGCCCGCAACGCCCCCGTGCCCAGCGCGCAGCTGCGGCGGAAGGCGGCCTGGCCGGTACCTCGTCGCCGCTTATCGTCATGATCAACAGGCGGCGTGGCGGACAGGCTATGCCGCAGGACAGCCCTCAACGACGGTCGAGAGCGCACTGTGGCAAGCCTGTGACAGTTGAGGCGGTTGGGACAGGTGGGGCCTGGGAACCGCCGTTCCCTTCGCCCGGCTATCCGACCTGCAGCCAGTCCGGAAATGCCTCGGTCTGCTCCGCCCACGCCTCGGGAGGCGCCCCGGCCTTCCCGGAGGCGACCACTCCGCCGACGATGGCGCAGGTCGTGTCGACGTCACCGCCGACCTGGGCCGTCGTCCAGAAACCCTGTTCGTAGTCACCGAGGGCGCGCGCCGCCGACCAGAGCGCGAACGGCACAGTGTCGTGCGCCGTCGTACGCCGCCCACATCCCAGTACGGCGGCGACGGTGTCCGCGTCGGCGTAGTCGAGCATGTCCCGGGCGCGCCGTAGCCCCGCGCCGACGGCGCTCTTGGGGACCAGCGCGATGACGCCGTCGAGCAGTGCCCCGGCACTCGGCGGGCCGGCCGGATCGGCCGCGAGGGCGGCGGCCGCGGCGACGGCCATGGCGCCGACGACGGCCTCGCGGTGCTGGTGCGTGGGATAGGCGGAGATCTCCGCCTGGTGGGTCGCCTGCTCGGGGTCGTCCGCGTACCAGGCTCCGAGCGGGGCGATCCGCATGGCCGCGCCGTTGCCCCAGGACCCCTGGCCCTTGAAGAGCGCGGAGGCCAGCTCGCGCCAGTCCCCGCCCTCTCGGACCAGGCGCAGCAGGCGGTTGACCGCGGGTCCGTAGCCCCTGTCGAAGTCGTGGTGCACGGCGAAGGAGCGGGCCAGCTCGTCCTGGTCGATCCGGTGGTGGGCCGCGAGGACGGCCACGACGGAGCAGGCCATCTCGGTGTCGTCGGTCCACTGCCAGGGGCCGGGCGGGATCTCACGGCGCTTGAGCAGCGGATAGTTCACAGGCACGAAGTACTGCGAGCCCAGCGCGTCCCCCACCGCGAGCCCGCGCAGGCTGGCCAGGGCACGCTCCAGGCGGCCGTCGGGAGAGAAGTCAGCGGTCATCGCCCTGCCACTCTAACTGGTGGCCCCGTACGATTCCGGGTCCCGCCAGCGATCGAACGGCCTGTCGAGCGCGTACTTGCCGTCGTCCCCGAGAACGAGCATCCGCATCTCCGCGTTCCCCGGGTTCGACAGCGACTCGAATTCAGCGACCGTCCAGTGGAACCACCGCATACAGAAGAGCCGCATGGCCAGGCCGTGCGTGACCAGCAGGACGTTCGGCGGATGGTCGGGATCCTCGAAGCTACGGAAGAGGCTCTCCAGGAATCCGCCGACCCGGTCGTAGACGTCCGCGCCGGACTCCCCCTGCACGAAGCGGTAGAAGAAGTGCCCGTACGCGTCCCGGTACGCCTTCTGGAGTCGCACGTCGTCGGGGTCCTGCCAGTTGCCCCAGTCCTGCTCGCGCAGCCGGGGCTCCTCCCGTACGCGCACCAGTTCGGGGTCGAGATGGAACGCCTGGAACGTCTCGTGCGTACGGCGGTACGGGGAGACGTAGACGCTGACGCGCTCGCGCCCCAGGATGTCGCGGATCCGTTTACCGGTCTCCTCGGCCTGCTGCCAGCCGAGATCGGTGAGCGCGAGGGCGTGGTCGGGCTCGCGCTCGTACACGGTGTCATCAACATTGCCCGTTGACTCGCCGTGTCGGACAAGGATGATGCGCCGTGGTCGTGCCATGCCAAAACCCTAAAGGGGGCGACGACGGATCGAGCACTCGTCCCTCGTCATACGGCGTACGTCACACAAGTCCCGCACATCGACCAGCAGAGTTGGGAATCCAAACTCACGTCGGTCCGGATCTCAAACCGTCCAACTCGGTTCCATTTCCACAATGTCACCCGTCAGAGCGGCCACATCGGCCTCGATCTGGGCCCTCAGGGCGAGGCGTTCGATGCGTTCCACGCGGTACTTGCCGTGCTCGGCGGCCGACTGCCACATGGAGAGGATCACGAACTCATGGCCCGGCGCCTCGCCGAACAGCCCTCGCACCATGCCCGGGGAGCCGGCCATCGCGGGGTTCCAGACCTTCTCCTGCATCAGCGCGAAGTGCTCCGCCCGCTCCTCGTGGACGCGGCAGTGCGCCACCCGCACCAGATCGGCGTCGGTGAAGCGCGGCTCAAAACCGGTCTTCACATCGAAGCGATGGTCGAAGAGCTTGACCTGCATGTCCTTGTAGGTGCCCGACTGCGAGGCGGCGAGCCGGTCATGGGAGCGCGCCATGAAGGAGTCGTAGAAGGCACGGCTCTCCCAGAAGGAGAAGATGTGCGCCACCCCGGGTCGTGCCCGGCTCCAACCCCCACCCTGTCCACGGAATCCCGGCTCCCCCAGTAGCCCCGCCCACTTTCGCTGCCCCCGTTCGTAACCGCGGCGGTCCACCACGGTGCAGCGAATCCACTTGACCAGCACCGCGCCATGGTAAGGCCACGGAGCGTGGCGCCGGTCACTCTCCGGCCGGTTGCACTCGGGCGAGCGCCCGCGCGCGCATGCGAGGATGGGCAACTGGCCTGGACCGCCAGGCAGTTCGACCCGCAAGCACAGGAGAACGGGGAGGGGAGTTCTGTTGAACGGCCTCAACAAGGGCATCCGCAAGGTCGAGGTGGCGGTGAAGTGGGACCCGAGCCCCGCCGGACAGCCGCCCACGGATCTCGACATCGTCGCGGCGACCTACCCGGCGGCCGAGCCGAGCGGCAGTCCCGCCTATGTCGTGCACTTCGACAGCCGCTCACCGGACGGCACCATCACTCTCAACCGTGACAGCAAGACCGGCCAGGGCTTCGGCTGGGACGAGGTCATGACGGTCGAGCTGAACCGCCTCGACAGCCGGTACGGCCGGGTCGTCATCGGTGTCGCCATACAGCAGGGATCCGGCCCGAAGACCTTCGCCAACGTCAACAAGCCCGCCCTGCGCATCCGTGAGGACTACACCGTCCTGGCGGAGGACGATTTCGGAGGCGTCCTCGGCTGCACGGCCGCGACGGTCGCCGAGTTCGTCCGCGACGACACCGGCGAGTGGACCTTCCACCCGGGCATCCAAGGCTACGACGAGGACCCGGCGACCTTCGCGCGCGTCATGGGCACCCCCCGGGAGGCCTGACGCCCTGCCCGGGCCCCACAACGCAGAGGGGTGGGGGGGGGCGGGCGGGCGGGCGCCGGCCCGCCCCGGCCGGAGGGGAGCAGAACGAAATAACCCGACCCCAGGACAAGAAGCGAAAGGAGGGGCGGGGGGAGGGTGAGTGTT
>NZ_JBSFVC010000024.1:92541-92873 GCF_053592095.1 Streptomyces sp. NPDC002787
GCCGCACCCACCCCGCGCTGGGGCCCCCGGGCCCCCGCCCCCCCCACCCCTCTGAGCACGAGGTGACGGAGCAGTCAACGTGGTGGTCGAGTGCACCGGCCGTGCCACGACCACCGACGGAAGGCCGTAGCACAACACGTACTGCTGGGTCTGTCCCATCAAGGACGGAAAGCTGCAGGCACTTACCGAGTGCTGCGACACCGATCTGATAGCGAGGACACTCGGCGGTCCCGGCGAACCGAAGCACCGCTGAGCTGGACAGCCGTGGGGGGGGGGGGGGGGGGCGGGGCACCCCCCCCAACAAGAAGATAAAACCGAGGCGCGCCGCGAGA
>NZ_JBSFVC010000024.1:92883-169752 GCF_053592095.1 Streptomyces sp. NPDC002787
CCCGGCTAACCCCCCCACGGGGGGGCTGCCCGGCGGGGGGGGGCGCCGCTTTCCCCCCCCCCCCCCACGGATCTGTCATGTCACGCCTGCACGGCGCTCATGTTCAGCTGCAGCCGCTCGTCGAGCCGCAGCCCTCGCAGATGTAGCAGGAACCGGCGCGCTGCATCTTCGTACCGCAGGAGAAGCAGAGCGGAGCGTCGGCCTGGATGCCCAGCTGCATCTCCACCAGCTCGGCACTGGTGTGGGCCTGCTTCGGGGCGGGCTTGGCACCCTCCTCGTCGGCCTTCGGAGCGGCGACGGCCTTCAGGGACTGGCGCGGCGCCGACTGCGCGAGGCCCTCGACGTCGACCTCCTCCTCGATCGGCTCGTACGAACCGGTCTCCAGGTGGCGCTGGCGCTCCTCGGCGGAGTGGATGCCGAGTGCGGAACGCGTCTCGAAGGGCAGGAAGTCCAGCGCCAGACGGCGGAAGATGTAGTCGACGATGGACGCCGCCATCCGCACGTCCGGGTCGTCCGTCATACCGGCCGGCTCGAAGCGCATGTTCGTGAACTTCGAGACGTACGTCTCCAGCGGCACGCCGTACTGCAGACCCACCGACACGGCGATCGAGAAGGCGTCCATCATGCCCGCGAGCGTCGAGCCCTGCTTGGACATCTTCAGGAAGACCTCGCCCAGGCCATCGTCCGGGTAGGAGTTGGCGATCATGTAGCCCTCGGCGCCGCCGACGGTGAAGGACGTGGTGATGCCGGGACGCCCCTTCGGCAGGCGCTTGCGGACCGGGCGGTACTCGACGATCTTCTCGACCGTGGCCCGGATCGTCTCCTCGGCCTTCTCGGTGATCTCCGCCTTCTCCGTCTCCTTGGTCTTGGCGGAGAGCGGCTGGCCGACCTTGCAGTTGTCACGGTAGATCGCGAGCGCCTTGACGCCGAGCTTCCAGGCCTCGAAGTAAATCTCCTCGACCTCCTCGACGGTCGCCGTCTCCGGCATGTTGACCGTCTTGGAGATGGCGCCGGAGATCCACGGCTGGATCGCGGCCATCATGCGGACGTGGCCCATCGGGGAGATGGCCCGCTCGCCCATGGCGCAGTCGAACACCTCGTAGTGCTCGTGCTTCAGGCCGGGGGCGTCGATCACATTGCCGTGGTCGGCGATGTGGGCGACGATCGCCTCGATCTGCTCCTCCTGGTAGCCCAGGCGGCGCAGGGCCTGCGGGACCGTGCCGTTGACGATCTGCATCGAGCCGCCGCCGACCAGCTTCTTGAACTTGACCAGCGCCAGGTCCGGCTCGACACCGGTGGTGTCGCACGACATGGCGAGGCCGATGGTGCCGGTCGGGGCGAGCACGGACGCCTGCGAGTTGCGGAAGCCGTTCTTCTCGCCGAGGCGGAGCACGTCCTGCCAGGCCTCGGTGGCGGCGGCCCACACCGGGGTGTCCAGGTCGTCCATGCGGACGGCCGTGCCGTTGGCGTCGGAGTGCTGCTTCATGACGCGGTTGTGGGCGTCGGCGTTACGGGCGTAGCCGTCGTAGGGGCCGACGACCGCCGCCAGTTCCGCGGAGCGCTTGTACGCCGTGCCGGTCATCAGGGAGGTGATGGCCCCGGCGAGGGCGCGACCGCCGTCGGAGTCGTACGCGTGGCCCGTCGCCATCAGCAGGGCGCCGAGGTTGGCGTAGCCGATGCCGAGCTGGCGGAAGGCGCGGGTGTTCTCGCCGATCTTCTGCGTCGGGAAGTCGGCGAAGCAGATGGAGATGTCCATCGCGGTGATGACGAGCTCGACGACCTTGGCGAAGCGCTCGACCTCGAAGGACTGGTGGCCCAACCCGTCGTCCTTGAGGAACTTCATCAGGTTCAGGGAGGCGAGGTTGCAGGACGTGTTGTCCAGGTGCATGTACTCGCTGCACGGGTTGGACGCGGTGATACGCCCGGACTCGGGGCAGGTGTGCCAGTTGTTGATCACACCGTCGTACTGGATGCCCGGGTCGGCACAGGCCCACGCGGCCTCGGCGAGCTTGCGGAACAGCGCCTTGGCGTCGACCTTCTCGATGATCTCGCCGGTCATACGGGCGCGGAGGCCGAACTCGGTGCCGTTCTCGACGGCCGTCATGAACTCGTCGTTCACACGGACCGAGTTGTTGGCGTTCTGGTACTGGACGGACGTGATGTCGTCGCCGCCGAGGTCCATGTCGAAGCCCGCGTCGCGCAGGGCGCGGATCTTCTCCTCTTCCTTCACCTTGGTGGCGATGAAGTCCTCGACGTCCGGGTGGTCCACGTCGAGGACGACCATCTTGGCGGCACGACGGGTGGCACCGCCCGACTTGATCGTTCCTGCGGAGGCGTCGGCGCCGCGCATGAAGGAGACGGGACCGGAGGCGTTGCCGCCGGAGGAGAGCAGTTCCTTGGAGGAACGGATACGGGAGAGGTTCAGGCCGGCACCGGAGCCGCCCTTGAAGATCATGCCCTCTTCCTTGTACCAGTCGAGGATCGACTCCATGGAGTCGTCGACGGCCAGGATGAAGCAGGCGGAGACCTGCTGGGGCTGCGGGGTACCCACGTTGAACCAGACAGGGCTGTTGAAGCTGAAGATCTGGTGCAGGAGGGCGTACGCCAGTTCGTGCTCGAAGATCTCGGCGTCGGCGGGTGACGCGAAGTACTTGTAGTCCTCGCCGGCCTTCCGGTACGTCTTCACGATGCGGTCGATGAGCTGCTTCAGGCTCACCTCGCGCTGCGGGGTGCCGACGGCACCGCGGAAGTACTTGCTGGTGACGATGTTGACCGCGTTCACCGACCAGAACTCGGGGAACTCGACGCCACGCTGCTCGAAGTTGACCGAGCCGTCGCGCCAGTTGGTCATGACGACGTCACGGCGCGCCCACTCCACCTCGTCGTACGGATGCACGCCGGGAGTCGTGTGGATGCGCTCGATACGCAGGCCCTTGCTCGCCTTGGTGCCCTTGGCGCGGGAACTCCGTGCCGGACCGCTCGCCGTCTCTGTCATGCCGCCTCCCTGTACGGGCGAAAACGCCCTGAAGTGCCACTTTGTTCCCGTGACACGGTGTTTCTGTCTTGTGTCGCGACCCGGCCGACACAGCCGTCCGCGACAGGTCTGGATCGCCACCGACCGACCGGACCCACTGGTCCGGCGGTGCGGCCCGCCGTCAGTCGGCGGCGTTGGCGGGCACGGGGACTTGGGTAGCCCCTCCGGACCCGCGGTCGTTCTCCGGGCGCTCCGCGACCGCGATCTCGACGTCCTCGTCGTTCGCGTCGGGGCGCTTCTCCTGCTCTTCCCTGAGTTCCGCGATGGCGGCCTCGAAGTCCTCCAGCGAGTCGAACGCCCGGTAGACCGAGGCGAACCGCAAGTAGGCGACGAGGTCGAGTTCCTGCAGCGGGCCGAGTATGGCCAGACCCACGTCGTGGGTGGTCAGTTCGGCGCTTCCGGTCGCGCGCACCGCCTCCTCGACCCGTTGGCCGAGCTGGGCGAGCGCGTCCTCGGTGACAGGCCGTCCCTGGCATGCCTTGCGGACGCCGTTGATGACCTTGGTACGGCTGAAGGGCTCGGTCACGCCGGACCGCTTGACCACCATCAGCGAGCACGTCTCCACCGTCGTGAAACGACGGGAGCAGTCGGGACACTGACGGCGCCTGCGGATCGACGTGCCGTCGTCCGTCGTACGACTGTCGACGACGCGGCTGTCGGGGTGCCTGCAGAAGGGACAGTGCATAACTCCAACCCTCCTCACAGCACGACTCGATAGCCCCACGGGCCACTTGGACCCCGCGGAAGCAGCCCCAAGCATAGGGGATGACCAAGGACCCGAGGACCGGGGGGACCACAACTTCTGGGCCGTTACAGCAATCCAAGCACTAGATGTAGGGCCTGGCACGTAAATCCGCCCACGACGCGCGTGTCGCCCACGTATGGGCATGTGCCAGACGGAAGCGTCGTCGCAGAGCGCAGCCGGACGGTCGCGGAGCGGGCGGGGCCACTGGGGGACGCCACGGAAAAGGGGCCGGTTCCCGGCCGACGGAGCACCGGGTGGCAGACTGGGCCACGAGGCGACAGCGGCCCACAAGGCCTTCGTCCCGGCGGTGAAGAGTACAACAATCAGCGCTTTTGTCCGCCGGGCAGCGAGCCTCTACACCCAGGCACATGGTCACGTCAGACAATCCACGGTTTTTCACTCGAACGTGTGTTTGGCGCAACCTTTCGAAAGCAACTACCGTTGTGCTGCACGGGAGACCATCGAGAGGGGCCGACGTGACCACCACCGCTGACAGTGCCACCATCACTGCCCAGGACCGCTCCCAGAGCCGACTCGAGCCGGTGCATGCAATGAACGAAGCCACGAACCATGAAGGGCCCAAGCGAGCCCTGCCCGGCCGACCTCCAGGCATCAGGGCGGACAGCTCCGGGCTCACCGACCGGCAGCGCCGAGTCATCGAGGTGATCAGGGACTCGGTGCAGCGGCGCGGATACCCGCCGTCGATGCGGGAGATCGGACAGGCCGTCGGCCTGTCCAGCACATCCTCCGTGGCACATCAACTGATGGCACTGGAGCGCAAGGGCTTCCTACGCCGCGACCCGCACCGGCCGCGTGCGTACGAGGTCCGCGGTTCCGACCAGTCCTCGGCGCAGCCTACGGACACCGCGGGCAAGCCGGCCGCGTCGTACGTGCCGCTCGTCGGCCGGATCGCCGCCGGCGGCCCGATCCTGGCCGAGGAATCGGTCGAGGACGTGTTCCCGCTCCCCCGCCAGCTGGTGGGCGACGGAGAACTCTTCGTCCTGAAGGTCGTCGGCGATTCCATGATCGAGGCCGCGATCTGTGACGGGGACTGGGTGACGGTCCGCCGTCAGCCCGTCGCCGAGAACGGCGACATCGTGGCGGCCATGCTGGACGGCGAGGCCACGGTCAAGCGCTTCAAGCGAGAGGACGGCCACGTCTGGCTGCTGCCGCACAACGCCGCCTACGAGCCCATCCCGGGTGACGACGCGACCATCCTCGGCAAGGTGGTGGCGGTCCTGCGCCGCGTCTGACACCCAACGGCGGACGGTCGCCCGTGGCCGAAACCCCGCCCCTGATCCGGGCCCCGGAATCCACTGCGCCGGTTCCGGGGCCCTGGGCTGTCCAGGGCCCGGTGAAGAACCTCAGTCCGGACCCTGAGCCCGGTGATGACGAGCGGCCGTTGGCCTCCCCCGGTCGGGGTCGGCCAACGGCCGCTCGTCATGCCTTCGCCGTTTCCGTCTCTTCCGTGTCCCTGTCCTTGTCCTTCGCCGCCTTGTCGATCGCGGCGAGCGACCTGCGCACCTGGTTACGGTCCGTCGTGTACCAGAAGTCGGGCAGTGACGCCTTCAGATAGCTCCCGTACCGTGCGGTCGCCAGGCGCTGATCCAGTACAGCGACCACGCCGCGGTCCCCCTGTGCCCGTACGAGGCGGCCGGCGCCCTGCGCCATCAGCAGAGCCGCGTGGGTGGCGGCGACAGCCATGAAGCCGTTCCCGCCCGCTTCCTCGACTGCCTTCTGGCGGGCGCTCATCAACGGGTCGTCGGGGCGGGGGAACGGGATCTTGTCCATCACGACCAGCTGACAGCTGGGACCGGGCACATCGACGCCCTGCCAGAGCGACAGCGTGCCGAAGAGACAGGTCTTCGGGTCGGCCGCGAACCCCTTGATCAGCTCTCCGAGGGTCTCCTCGCCCTGCAGGAGGATCGGGTACTCGGGAATCCGGACGCGCAACTCCTCCGCCGCCAGCTGGGCTGCCCGCATCGACGAGAAGAGGCCGAGCGTACGGCCGCCGGCCGCCTGGATCAGCTCCGTGAGCTCATCCAGCATGTCCGCCCGGTCGCCGTCACGCGCGGGACGCGACAGATGCTTGGCGACATAGAGGATGCCTTGTCTCGGATAGTCGAACGGCGAGCCGACGTCCACGCCCTTCCACTGGGGAATGTCGTCTCCCTGGGTGCCCTCGGGCGCCAGACCCAGCGACGCCCCTACGCCGTTGAAGTCGCCGCCCAGCTTGAGCGTGGCCGAGGTCAGGGTGACGGAACGGTCCGCGAAGAGCTTCTCTCTGAGGAGACCCGAGACGGACATGGGGGCCACGCGCAGGGACGCGCCGAAGCGGTCATGGCGTTCGTACCAGACGACGTCCCACTCGGAACCGTTGGTGATCCGCTCCGCGACGTCGTGCACGTTCTCCACGGCGGCCAGGGCCTGCTTACGGACCGCGTCCTCGTCCTGGACGGACTTGTCGCGGGTGCTGCCGAGCGCCGAGATCACCGTGCGAGCGGCATCGCGCAACGCCATCAGGACGTACGCCAGGTCCTCCGGGATCTCCTCCAGACGCCCCGGCAGGGCCAGCTCCATGACCCGCTCGAACCCCTCGGCGGCGGTCTGCAACTGGTCGGCGGCCTTCTCGTTCACCAGCTTCGCCGCCCGCTTCACAGCGCGGTTGACCTGGCCCGGGGTGAGCTCGCCCGTCGCCACGCCTGTCACCCGCGAGACGAGTTCATGCGCCTCGTCCACGATCAGCACCTCGTGCTGCGGGAGCACCGGCGCGCCCTCGATGGCGTCGATCGCGAGCAGCGCGTGATTGGTGACGACGACCTCGGAGAGCTTGGCTCGCTCCCGGGCCATCTCGGCGAAGCACTCCGCGCCGTACGCGCACTTGGAGGCGCCCAGGCACTCCCTGGACGACACGGAGATCTGTGCCCAGGCTCGGTCGGACACACCTGGGGTGAGGTCGTCGCGGTCGCCGGTCTCGGTCTCCTGCGACCAGTCCCGCAGCCGCAGCAGGTCCTGGCCCAGCTTGCTGGTGGGCGCGGCCGCCTCGAACTGATCGAAGAGGCCCTCCTCCTCGTCCTGCGGCACGCCTTCGTTCAGGCGGTGCAGGCACAGGTAGTTCGACCGGCCCTTCAGCATCGCGAACTCGGGGCGGCGGCGCAGCAGCGGGTGCAGCGCGTCGACCGTTCTCGGCAGGTCCCGCTCCACGAGCTGGCGCTGCAGCGCCAGAGTCGCCGTCGCGACGACGACCCGCTCTCCCTGGGCGAGCGCGGGCACCAGATAGCCGAGCGACTTTCCCGTGCCGGTGCCCGCCTGGACCAGCAGATGGGAGCCGTCGTCGATCGCCTCCGCGACGGCTTCGGCCATGGTCACCTGGCCGGGGCGCTCCGTGCCGCCGACAGCGGTGACGGCAGCATGCAGGAGTTCGTGGAGTGAGGGCTTCGTCATAGCGCGACCACCCTACGGCTCGCCACTGACAAACGAGTGGTCAAGGCGGAAGCGTGAGGCATGAGGGGCGGAATCAAGACCGGGTTCTCTTCGACAGGAGGGGCCGTTTCGCGAGTCGGCTGCGCGGACGCACGCCGGCCGTCGGAAATCGATTCGGCTCGACCGGAAAACGAGTCGGCCCGTCCGGGAACCGGCTCGGCGCGAGCGGTGTACCAGAAATGACGACGTCACAGCAGATCACATCGGATCTACATCAGATCACGCAGGAGACGGTCCCTGACCATGAGGGCGGCCCGCTTGTCGGGCAGGTCGACCTCGGCGGAGAACCGGAATCCTGCGCTCAGAAAAGCGGAGACGGAGGGGAAGTTGCGAAGGTCGGGTTCAGCGATGACACGGGCACAGGACGGTCTCTTGTCTAGGACGAGATCGGCGACGGCACGGAGCAGGGTGGAGCCGAGCCCCCGTCCCCTGCGGGCCACGGGGCCGATCAGGAGGTGGATTCCGGTGTCGTGCGGGCGGGCGGGGTAGTGGCGGGCGACGGGGTCGAGGTCGGCCCGGTAGATCTCCCAGTAGCTCATCGGCGTGCCGCCCAGCAGCCCGAGGCAGGGCAGGCTGCGGCCGTCACCCTCGAGCTGGGCCCGGAGGTGGCCCGCGGTCACACTCTCGGGTCCCGCGAGCTTCCAGTAGGAAGCTACGGCGGAGTCGTTCATCCACCGGGAGATCAGCGGGAGGTCCCGTTCGACGCGGACGGGGACGAGATGGAGGGTGCCCACCGGGGTGACGACCGGCCCCCAGTCGACGAGGTGGTCGAGCAGCTCGCCCTTGACCGGAGGGGCCTCCCCTCCCGCTTCGGCCCCGCCGCCGTACGAGTCGCCGTCCGCGGCCATGAGGGCGAGGAAGTCGTCGGGCAGGCGCAGTTCGAGCGTGTCCTCGTTGCTCGGGGTCGAGGCGGTGCCGGTGGCGGTGCTCGCGTCGGTGGGAGGCACGGCGACGCTCCTCTCAGGAGATCGGGTGAGTCATGTTCCTCGGGCTGAAGGGAGTCGGATTACGGAGACGGCTGGACTGACAGGCGGGGTGAGCGGCTGGTCAGAGATGGAGGGGGTTGGCGATGGTGACGTAGACGGACTGGGTGTCCACCGGGCCGACGAGTTCGTCGAGACCGTGGAGGCGGGTCAGCAGGTTGGCCTTGCAGCGCAGGACGGGTGAGTCGAGCAGCCGGGCCGGCAGGGGCGTGTTCAGCCGGGCGGGGCCGGTGGCCACATCGGTGAGGAAGCGGCGGAAGGCGGCGAGCAGGAGCCGCTCGTCAGCCAGGCTCTGAGAGCCGAATGCACCGATCAGGCCGAGCACGTTGTTGATGCCGAGGTAATAGGCGAACCGTTCGTCGGTCACCTCGTCGGAGACGAACGTGTCGCTGCGCTCGCCGATACCGCGCAGCCGGGCGTCGAGATCCGCGCGGCGGGACTCGCGGAAGTAGTAGCCCTGGTTGTCGCGGTACCGGCCGCCTCTGGGCCAGCCGTCGGGGTCCAGCAGGACGAGCGTGTTCTGCTGGTGTGCTTCGAGGGCGATCCCCGCCTCGCTGTCCAGCCACAGCACCGGCCGCACGACCTGCTCCAGATAGCGCAGGAACCACTCGACGGAGACCGCACTCAGCGGTCGTCCGGTGCGCACGGCGAGGCGGGTGACCAGATCGGCGAGCCGCGACCGCATGGTCTGGTGGAGAGGGGTGTGAGGGGGAGGTGTGTGACGGGGAAGCGTGTCGTGCGGCTGTCGGAGGGGGCTGCCGAGACGCTCCGGCTCCTGGTCGGTCAAGCGCTTCTGCGGCTCATCGTGGTGATCCGTCTGTGGTCCGCCAGAGGCGTACGGCCTCGGTGACACGAGTCCCGCGACACAGGACGCGTCGTCCGTCGGGCCGAAGGGGTTGTGCCGGATCACCACGTCGAGGCCGGGCACGGGCTCGCCGTCCGGTGCGGTGACCGCCAGCCAGGCCGGGTCGCGGACGATGTCGAACCCGGGGTGGACCGCCTGCCACTGCTTGGCCAGGCCGGTGCGCAGCAGACGGTGGACCTCGACGCCGCGGTGGAGTTCCTTGCGGAGGCTCTCACGACGGGAGTTGGTGATGCGCAGGCCCAGCGAGAGCTTCAGCATCGCGGGGCCGCCGGTGCGGTGGACGGTGCGGACGGAGGAGGTGGGATGCCACGGGGAGCCGTGCGGGCCGAGGTCCCGGAGCAGCCCGGCGTCGATCAGGGCGGCGACGGCCGGGCGGTGTTTGGCCTCGCGAAGCTGCCAGGGGTGCAGGGGCAGGGCGGCGTACCCGTCGGGCAGCGGCAGCCCCGGGCCGGCCAGCCTGGCGGTCAGCTGTTCGGCGGGGATGACACGACCGCGCTCGGTCCATGCCGAGTCGGACGACACGACGGACGGGGCGATCGCCAACCAGTGCAAGGGAAAGGAGCCACGCAACTCCGATGAGTAGAGCCACGCTTCGGCCTCGGAGAGTCCCTCCCGGCTTTTCGGGGTGGGGTGCAGCGGATGGCCGAGGACGAGGGCCTGCTCGGCGGCGAGGAACCGGTCCGGATCGTCACTGGGCTCGGCCCGGCGCTCGGTGATGAACACGGCGACTCGTCGGACTGAGTCGGCGACCCTGCCGACCAGGTCCAGCTGGTCGGGCAGGTTGAGCTGCTCGGGCAGCGTGAGCGGGTTGGACCGGTTGAGCTGGTCAGGACGGTCGAATTGGGCGATCGGATCTCGTTGGGCAAGTGGATTGCCTTGGTGCGGCTGATCCATGTGGTCGGGCGCGGGGATGGGCGCTGACGTCGGGCTGAGCTCGGGGGCGGCCGTCAGGGGCGAGGAGCGTGCAGCCGATTCCCTGGCCAGCAGGGCCGCCACCGTCACCGCGTCGACGGGCGGTGCGGCCTCGGGGGTGCCTACGAGGTGTGGGAGGCCGAAGCGGTGCCAGCCGGTCGGGGACCAGTAGTGCACCGGGGCGAGGAGTCTCGTGCCGGAGGTGGGGAGGGGGATGTGGAGGGTGCCGTCGTGGGGGGAGGTGAGGTTGTGCTCGCGTACCCAGCAACGCAACAGGTTCTCAATAGCTGCCGCCTGCGCCGCGATGTGCGGATCGGGGTGGTTCAACGGGTCGGTGGCGAGGGTGCGCAGAGACTCGATGGCCCGGGTTTCGGCGGCTTGGCGGGGGATCGGCTGGAGGCGTTCGTGAGGTGGCTCGATCGGCTTGTGAACGGGCATGGCTTGGAAGGAGATCGGCGGGGCAGGGGGCGAAGCCGACTCGGGCTCGCCGGCTCCCCGCTCGGGCTGAGCAGGGCCTGGGGCGGCGTGCCGGGAAACCGGGGTGGCCTGGCCCGACCTTCGCTCGGCCTGGCAGGAACCTGGGCCGATCTGCCCCGAGCCCCGCTCGCCCAGGCCGGGCCGCAGGGCAGCCTGGTGGGGGGAGGGCTCGGCGGTCGGTGGGGGCGTGGGCTGCGGAAGGCGGGCTTTTGTCTCGAGATCGTGTGTGTGATCTACGTGATCGTGGGTGCTGGCCTCGGGGGCGGGCGGCGGGTTCAAGGCGGTTCCTGGGGTTGCTCGTGCGGGACGGCAGTCGCGGGTTTGTGCGGTCGTGCGGGGTGAGGGTTGTGCGGGAGGGGTGTGGGGCGGTGGTGGTGCGGGGCAGTGCCTGGTTTGGGCGGTTGGTTCGGGGGTGGGGTGATGCCTGGGCCCGGCGGCTCGGCGGGTCGGCTCCGCAGTTATCCGCCCGGCGTGCGTCCAGGTCCTCCGGTCGGCTCGGGCAGCAGGCTTCGTGGGCGCCGCGCCACAGCGGCGGCGGCCACGGAGGCGATCGCGTCCGTCAGGCGGTCGAGCACGGCATCCGTCTGTTCGTCGGTGATCGTGAGGGGCGGGAGAAGGCGCACGACACCGGCGTGGCGGCCGCCGAGTTCGACGATCAGGCCGCGGCGGAGGCACTCGCGTTGGACGGCGGCGGCGAGGGAGGGGGCGGGTGCGCGTGGGCCGGTGTCGTCGGAGGGAGGACGGGCATCCGGGGTGACCATTTCGATGCCGATCATCAGGCCCCGTCCCCGTACGTCGCCGACGCAGGTGAACTGCTTGGTGAGGTCGTGGAGTTGGGTGAGAATGCGTGCACCGAGAGTTTCGGCGCGTTCGGCGAGGCCGTTCTCGCGGACGTGGGCGAGGGTGGCGGCGCCGGCGGCCATGGCGAGTTGGTTGCCGTGGAAGGTGCTCGCGTGCGTGCCGGGCTGCCAGACGTCGAGGTCGTCCCGGTAGACCACGACGGCGAGGGGAAGGCTGCCGCCGATGGCCTTGGACAGGACCATCACATCGGGGACGACACCACTGTGCTCCACTGCCCAGAAGCGGCCCGTGCGGCCCACGCCCGTCTGGGTCTCGTCGGCGATCAACGGGATCGAGCGTGCGGCGGTGATCTCGCGCATGCGGCGCAGCCAGCCGTCCGGGGCGGGGATGACGCCACCCTCCCCCAGGACGGGTTCAAGGATCATCCCGGAGGGGAGCGGTACGCCGGACGTGGCGTCGTCGAGGGCGGACTCCGTCCAGCGGGCGGCGAGTTCGGCACCACGGGCACCGCCGACGCCGATCGGGCAGCGGTAGCCCTGGGGATACGGCAGGCGTGCCATCCGTACGTCACGTGCGCCACCGGCCGCTTCGGGTCCCGCGGTGGTCATGCCGTGGTGGGCGCCGGTGAAGGCGAGCATTCCGGTGCGGCCGGTCGCCGCCCGGACCAGCCGGAAGGCTGCCTCGACCGCGTCCGTGTCGGTCGGCCCACAGAACTGGACGCGTGCGCGGTCGGCGAGTCCGGACGGAAGGGTGCGAAAGAGTTCGGTGGTGAAGGCGTCCTCGACGGGGGTGGCGAGGTCGAGGACGTGCAGTGGGGCGCCCGAATCGAGGACTCTGCGAATCGCTTCGAGAACGACGGGGTGGTTGTGGCCGAGGGCCAGGGTGCCTGCGCCGGACAGACAGTCGAGATAGCGGCGGCCGTCGGCGCCCTCGATGGTCAGCCCGCGTGCGCGTACCGGCACGATGGGCAAGGCACGCGCATAGGTGCGCGCCGCCGACTCGCGCGCGGCCTGCCGCCGCAGAAGCCCTTCGTGTGCCGAGCGCGCCCCACCGCGCTGCCGCCGTGTGCGCACCAGTTCGTCCTCGTGTCCCGAACGCGCTCGCTCGGGCTCGCGCCCCACCGGCGCCACCAGAGACTCGGTCACCGCCACGACTGCATTTCCTCCCGCTGTTCAGAGGCGAGTTGGCACGGGGCACCGAGCACCGGCGGGTCCCCCGTCGGTACCAACGACGCGGCTGGCACGGGGAAGCGGGTGAGGCGAAGATCCTTGCCGTGACGGAACCGTTGACGGTCCACTGCAAACCCAGGTCCAGAGGCATTTGACGTCCGATGGCGACATCAGTCTGATTCCGTCAGAGTCTCTTCAGCCGCCCGACCGATCCTGCACACCTCGCCATGGACCGTCACGCGGATCTCCAAGGGCGTGGAGATCCAGCGGTGCCGCGGTACTCAACCTCCGTCGCGGAGGCGAACTGACGTGGCGTCCCGAAAGCCGGACCTTTGGTTTCGACGAGATCCGCAGCTACCTCAAGGTCGCCGGTTGGACCCCCATTCCCGGTGGCGATGTCTGTCGCCGCACTTCGGCGCCTGCCTGGCCACCCGGGGGACATACCGCCCGGCGGCCCGACCTGAGGTTCAGCACAGGGCGCCGGGCAGAGCCGGCGGACCCGTGCCGACGCCCTGCAGGAACGGCAGGTATGCCTTGCCCGGCCGCCTTCGCCCGGTGCAGACGCTCCGGGCCACCGCGGGGCCCTTCAGCCAGCACAGCGGGAACCAGCGCTCCGCGTCCCCCATCGCCTCCTCGACCTGCTCCACCGGCGCGCTGGACACCGATGAAGGGTGTCCGGCACGCGTTGTGCGGCGGCCCGGGCGGCCGTCGGCTCAGCGGCCGGGTGCATGATCGACAGTACGCCGACCGGGGCGAGGGCCGACGGGGCCGGCAGGGCGCGGCCGAGGACCTCGACGGACAGATCGCGTGATGCACGTCCCGACAGAACTCCGTGCCGCCGACCAGGCCGTCCATCACGACCCGGTGCACGCGTCGGCGGTCAAGCAGCGACGGACGCAGGGTTCGACGGCCGGCTTCGCGGCTTGCCCGCCAGGTCATTCAAACCACAGGGCCCGCCCGCCCCTCGGGCGTACCCCTTCCGCTGCCGTACGGCGCGGACCGGCGCGACCGGCGTCACCGGCGCCGGTGACGCCGGTGACGCCGGTGATCAGTGGTGTCCGGGGTGTCCGTGACCGCTCGGGATCTCCTCGTACTCCTCGATGGTCGGCTTGGTGATCTGGCCGTCCTGTCCGTAGTAGCTCCTGCTCAGCTTGGCGCGGAGCTTCTCGCGGCGCGTGATCTTGCGGGCGACACCGTTCTCGTCGACCGCCCGACCGATCTCGGCCGGCTGGTACTGCTCGTGCGCGGTGAGCGTGTGCAGTTCCTCCTGGCTGAGCGGGGCGTGGACCTCGATGAACTCACCGTGCGGGAGGCGCTTGATGATGCCGGTCTCGCGGCCGTGCAGCACCTTGTCCCGGTCCCGGTGCTGCAGGCCCAGGCAGATCCGCTTGGTGACAACGAACGCGATGACCGGGCCGGCGAAGAAGAAGATCCGGGAGAACCAGGTGATCGCGTTGAGGGAGAGGTGGAGATGGGTGGCGATGATGTCGTTGCCGCCGGCGATCATCGCCACGAAATAGGCGGTCAGCCAGGCGACACCGAAGGCCGTACGGGTCGGGGCGTTGCGCGGGCGGTCCAGGATGTGGTGCTCGCGTTTGTCGCCCGTGACCCAGGACTCGATGAACGGGTAGACCGCGAGAGCGGCCATGACCACAGGGAAGGCGGCAAGCGGGACGAACACGCCCAGGGCGAGCGTGTGGCCCCACAGGTTGATCTCCAGCCGGGCATGATGCGCAGCAGTCCCTCGGCGAAGCCCATGTACCAGTCGGGCTGGGAACCCGCGGCCACCTGATCGGCCCGGTACGGGCCGAAGGCCCAGATCGGATTGATCGTGGCGATCGCCGCGATGGCCGCGATGACCCCGAAGACCAGGAAGAAGAAGCCTCCGGCCTTGGCCATGTAGACCGGCAGCAGCGGCATACCGACCACGTTCTCGTTCGACTTGCCGGGCCCGGCGTACTGCGTGTGCTTCTGGTAGAAGACCAGGATCAGGTGCGCTACCACGAGGCCGAGCATGATGCCCGGCAGCAGCAGGACGTGGATCGAGTAGAAGCGCGGGATCAGGTCGTGCCCGGGGTACTCGCCACCGAAGAGGAAGAAGGACTGGTAGGTCCCGACGATCGGGACCGACAGGATCGCGCCCTCCATGAAGTGCAGACCGGTGCCGGAGAGCAGGTCGTCCGGGAGCGAGTAGCCGGTGAAGCCGGTGAACATGCCCAGGAAGAGCAGCAGGAAGCCGAAGATCCAGTTGACCTCGCGCGGCTTGCGGAACGCGCCGGTGAAGAACACCCGCATCATGTGCACGAACATGCCCGCGATGAAGACCAAGGCGGCCCAGTGGTGGATCTGCCGGATCAGCAGACCACCGCGGACCTCGAAACTGATGTCCAGCGTGGACTTGTACGCCTCGCTCATCAGCTGCCCCTGGAGCGGGACGTAACTGCCGTTGTACTCCACCTCGTTCATCGACGGGTGGAAGAACAGCGTCAGATACACACCCGTGAGGATCACAATGAGGAAGCTGTAGAGGCAGATCTCGCCCAGCATGAACGACCAGTGGTCGGGAAAGATCTTGCGCATGTTGGCCTTGGCCAGGGTGTAGATCCCCAGCCTGCCGTCGGCCCAGTCGGCGAGGCGCTCGCCGGCCGGTGCCTTGCCCCGCGCGGGCGTTTCGGTGGTGGACTCGGTGCTCAAGCGTGCTCCCGGAAAGCAGGACCGACGGGCTCTTCGAAGTCGCCGAACGCCTCCAGGTAGCCCTCGTCGTTCACGCCGACACGCAGGTGCGGCAGGGCGCGAGGAGCGGGGCCGAAGATCACTCGGGCACCGTCGGAGAGGTCGAAACTGGACTGGTGGCAGGGGCACAGCACGTGGTGCGTCTGCTCGTTGTGGTGCGTGATCGGGCACCCTGCGTGGGTGCAGATCTTCGAGAAGGCGACGATGGCCTCCTGTGACCAGTCGAGTTCGCTTTCCGGTCCTCGATGTCGTCCGGCCGGAGCCGGACGACGATCAGGGTCGCCTTGTCGATCTCGGACCGGACGTTCTCACCGTGGCTGTGCACGGCCTCGGGTGTGGCGGAGACGATCGAGCCGACGGCGAGGTCCGAGGGACGCAGCGGCTGATTCGTCGTCGGGTTGATGAGCCGCGTGCCCTCGGACCACAGGCGCCGGGCGGTGGTCTCGGCCAGGGCCATCGGGGCCACGGGCCCAGCAGTGGGCGCGCGCTCCGAGACAGCTCAGCGCCACGCCCAGGGTCATGCCCAGCGAGAAGTTCAGCGCCTCGACCTGCCCGAGAGGGAAGACGACGACCGCCGCGTCGGGGGGAATCGTCGTGTACGAGGCGACGAAGGCGGCCATGGCCAGCGCCGACATGGTGAGCAGCAGGGCTGCCATGCGCCCGGAGCGGTCGACGGTCCTCGCGTCCAAGGGTGGGGTGAGATGATCGTGGGACGGACGCCCCTGACCGGCACGCGGGTTGTGCCACACCGGCACGGTCACGAACGCATGGACGTATGGCTCCTCCCTCCTCACACGAACGATCTCTCTTGGGATGTCTTGGCTGTGCATAACTTGTCCGCCTTTGCGGTCCGAGCGGCGACCCGAAGGTCCAGCAGACGTAGCCACTGTCACCTAGTAGGTCTAGGTAACTCTAGAGCCTCTAGGCTGACGCCATGAAGGCGGGTGTTTCATGAGCAAGCAGGGGACGGGCCGACGCGACCGGATGCGCGAGGCCACCCTGAGAGAGATCCACCAGACCGCTCGGACGCTCCTGGCCGACAAGGGGTCGGCCGCGGTCACGATCAACGCGGTGGCGCGCGAGATGGGCATGAGCGGGCCATCGCTCTACCACTACTACGCGAGCCGGGACGCCCTGGTGGACGCGGTGACCACGGACTTCTTCCAGGAACTGGCCGAGGCCATGGAGCGCGACCGGGACAAGCACGCGGACGCCCCGCTCGCGGAGCGGCTCCTGGCCGCGTGCCGCGCGATGCGCTCCTGGGCCGTGTCCCATCCCGCCGAGTTCGAGTGGATCTTCGCGAGCCCCATGAGCGGCGCACAGCACCAGCCCGACTCCGCCCGGTACCAGGCCGGCCTGCGCTTCGCGTATGTCTTCCTCGACATGATCGTCGAGGCGTGGAACACCCAGCCGTTCCCGGTTCCCGCTCTGGACGAACTGCCAGAGTCCCTGCGCGAGCAGCTGCGCGCGTACTCCCGTCTGATCGACGAGCGGCTGCCCCCGGAAGCGCTGCACGTGTACGTGACCGGCTGGAGCAGGCTCTACGGACTGCTGTGCCTGGAAGTCCTCCGCCAGATGGACTTCGTCCTGACCGACATGGAACCGCTCTTCGAACAGTGCCTCGGCGAACTGGCCGTGGCCCTCGGCCTGACCCAGGAGTCCCGACCCGGGAGTCCTGACCCAGGAGTGCTGGGTCAGGACTCCTGACCGCTCACCAGCCGGGCAGCCCCCGACAGGGCCGGACGCGAGGGGTCGTCAGATCCGTGGCTCTCCGGATGAATTGCCAGATCAGAAAGCTCGTAGCGAAACCGTTGCCGTTCCATCGGATGTCCCCCACAACGACCGCATAGTGTGTGGTGCCGTTCCGTAGGGATGTGGCTCGGCGGACCCTCACCAAGCCGCGCGTACGACCACTACGTACGAAGAAACAGAGGTACAGAGCCGCGCGTTTGCCGTGTCGGTTGCGTACAAGAAGGCGGTGGGTGCGCGGTGGAGCCGTGCGCGAGCCGCTTCGGCAGCACAGAGTTCTCTTACGCCCCAGGGGGAGTTCAGACCATGCGACCCATACGACCGCTCTTCGCCGCTCGTCGTGGGAGGAGCACGCGCCGCAGAACCTCCCCCGTTCTGGCCGCGGTGGGCCTCGTCACGATCCTGTCGCTGACCGCCACCGCGTGCGGCTCGGGTGACACCACGGCGAACGCCGAGGCGTCGGCTTCCGCACAGGGCGGCGACAGTGGCGGCGACGGCAAGATCCAGATCCCGGACGACATCAAGGACAAGCTCAAGGAACACGGGATCGACCTCGACAAGTGGCGGGGCGGGGCTTGGAAGAACTGGGACAAGGACGACTGGCTGCGCGAGGCCGAGGACTACGTCAACCCGATCATCAAGGACCTGTGGGACCCGGACCGGATGCGGGACGCCGAGGAGCCGGAGAAGGAGGTCGACGAGAGCGACCTCGCCGGTGACCAGGGCGTGACCGACCCGACCCCGGAGTCCATCGACGCGGAGGCGGTGTCGGCGAAGTACCACGAGAACGTGCCCGAGGCGGGCAAGGTGTTCTTCGACGCGCCCGAGGGCACGATGGTCTGCTCGGCGACGGTGGTCCAGGACCCGGCCAACCCGGGCAAGTCCAACCTCGTGTGGACCGCCGGCCACTGTGTGCACGCCGGCAAGTCGGGCGGCTGGTACCGCAACATCGCGTTCGTGCCGTCGTACAACGACAGCGGCATGGCGGCGGCGGAGCTGCAGACGGCCACGAAGGAGGAGGTCGCCCCGTACGGCGTCTGGTGGGGCGACTGGGCGCAGACCTCGGACCAGTGGATCGAGCAGGGCGGCCAGACGGGCGGTGACGGAGCGCCGTACGACTTCGCGGTGATCCATGTGACGCCGGAGGAGGGCAGCGGGGGCAAGTCGCTTGAGGAGATGGTCGGTTCGGCGCTGCCGGTGGACTTCGACGCGCCTGCCGTGCCGCAGGTGGAGAGCATCACCGCGACCGGCTACCCGGCGGGGGCGCCGTACGACGGCGAGACGATGTACCAGTGCACGGACAAGCCGGGGCGGCTCTCGCTCGTCGAGTCGGACCCCACGATGTACCGCATCGGCTGCACCATGACCGGCGGTTCGTCTGGTGGTGGCTGGGTGGCGACCGGTTCGAACGGTGAGCCCGCGCTGGTGTCCAACACCTCCATCGGCCCGGTGAGCGCCGGCTGGCTGGCCGGTCCGCGGCTGGGCAAGGAGGCCGAGGGTGTGTACCAGGCGGTGAGCGACAAGTTCGCGTCGCAGTGACGCCGAGCTGACGAGGATGGTGCCGCCCCGCGAGGGGTGGAAGTCGGACGGCGCGCGGAGATCTTGGCCGCGCGCCCTCCGCCGGTGCCCCAGCGTCCCCGCATGGTGGCCTTGACACACGGATAGTTCCGACGGGCGCCCGGACCGCGGTTGGGCGACGGGGCCGAGGCCTTGTTCGACTAGATGAGGACGTCGTACGGCGGTCGGTGAGCCCTCGCGCGGTGCTGGAGGGGGTTTCACGTGGCCGTCCTCCTCCGTCCGGCGGACCAGTCGCGCAGTCGGCCGGCGTGGCGGGCCAGTCGGTCGAGTGCCTGGGGCAGGTGTTCCTCGGCGCCTGGGCGGAGCATCGCGGTGTGCGGGAGAACCACGGAGGAGTCGTACAGACGGGCGGAGTGCGGGAGTCGGGCCCGACGCGGGTCGATGGCTTCCCAGTACTCCTGGGACAGGCGGTGCCGGGGCTTGCTGTGCGGAAGGTAGGCGGGTGAGGCGTCGAGGGGGCGGTGGCCGGCCTCGACGGGGACGCTCAGTTCGGCGGCGAGGGCGGCGCGGACGGTCTCCACGGGGATGTCGCGCAGGAGGGTCGTGTCGGCATCGTACGACAGGGCCAGGGCGTAGCCGGGTGGCCGCTCGACCCGGGGAAGCAGGCGGGCGGGGCGCAGGAAGCCGTGGGCGAGCGCCGCTTCGCGCCAGCGGCGGGTGACCGCCTCCCGGCGTTCGCGTTGTTTGGCGAACCGGTCGCACTGGGCGAGCAGGATCGCCGCCTGCCACTCCGTCATCCGGTGGTTGCCGCCCTGCACGGGCCGCCAGCCCGGCGCTGAGCCCTCCGGTGCGCGTCCGCAGTCGCAGAGGCTGGACAGGCGCCCCGCCAGCAGCGGGTCGGCGGTGGCCACACAGCCGCCCTCACCCGCGGTGAGGGTCGCGCTCATACCGAAGTCGAAGCAGGACAGCGTGCCGACCGAGCCGGCGCCGTACCGCTCCCAGCGGGCGCCGTGCGCGTGGGCGCAGTCCTCGATCAGCGCGAGGCCGTACCGGGCGGCCAGGGCGGCGAGGTCGGACATGGCGCCGTAGAGGTGGACGGCGACGACCGCTCGGGTCCGTTCGGTCACGGCGGCCTCCACGGCGGCCGGGTCCAGGCACCAGGTGTCGGGGTCCACGTCGACCAGGACGGGCACGGCGCTCGCGTCGAGGATCGCGCCGACCGTCGCCGGACGGGTGAGGCCGGGGACGATCACCTTGTCGCCGGGACCCAGGCCCAGCGTCTCGCAGGCGAGTTGGAGGGACATCGCCCGTGCCCAGGCCGAGGACCGTGTCGTCGTCTATCTGAGCTGCCCGATCAGTTCGCGCGGCGGCGGTCACTTCCGGACCAACACCGAGATCGCGAACTTCGTGTCCCGCCGGTTGGCGTCCGAGCGGGGCGAGCGGTTCTTCGTCGTCAACCCGGCCGCGTATCAGCTGGAGTCGAAGGAGGGCACCGGCCTGGTGGCCCGGCACATCCTCGAACTCGCCCGGGAGACCAACCGGTCGCTAACGTTGGATGACCTCATGGCCACCGCCCGGCCGACCGGCGGCGACTACATGCGCATGTGGACCCGTGTCCTCGCCGAGGACCACTACCTCACGGACCCGCCCGGCCCGCCCGGTCGGCCCTCGCGCCAGAAGCTGCAGCTCGGCGGCCTCTTCGACGCGTTCTACTTCCTCGGGCCCGAAGACGTGCACGGCTTCTTCCGAGCGGACTCGGGCGGCGGCGGTGCGCTGGTGGCGGCGGTGGAGGCGTACTTCGCCCGCAAGTACGCCATCGACCCCGACTTCTGGACCGACTTCGGCGCCCTCCCGGGCCCCGACGGCACGCGGCGCCCGCTCGATCTCACCGATCCGGACGACGCGGCGGTCTGGGAGGCCCGGCGCAAGGAGTTCGTGCGCTTCTACACCGTGCGCGCGGGCGGCTCGTACAGCCTCGGCTGCCACAACGAGTGGAACATCCTCGTCCGGCTGAACAAGGCACGTGCCGACACCCCGCCTACGGCCCCGGTGAGCTGATCGCCGCCTACTACGGCGGACGCGCCCGCTCGATGGCCGAGAGCGAGGTGGAGACCTTCCCCGGTTACGAGGTCAAGGAGAAGACCACGTAGCGCGGGGGACGGACGGGGGTGTGCGGGGACACCAAGCGGCCGGTGTCCCCGCGCAGACCGAAGGCCCGCCCCTCGGCGGAGGGGGCGGGCCTTCGGGTACGGCTGGCTACGACGGTCAGGCCGTGGTCGCCGCCGGGACGTACGGTGCCAGGTCCGCGGCCAGTTCCTCGTGCACCCGGGCCTTGAGCAGCGTGCCCTCCGGGGTGTGCTCCTCGGAGATCACCTCGCCCTCGGTGTGGGCGCGGGCGACGAGCTTGCCGTGGGTGTACGGCACGAGCGCCTCGATCTCGACCGAGGGACGCGGCAGCTCGTTGTCGATCAGGGCGAGCAGTTCCTCGATGCCCTGGCCCGAGCGGGCCGAGACCGCGATGGAGCGCTTCTCGATCCGCAGCAGCCGCTGCAGCGTCAGCGGGTCGGCCGCGTCCGCCTTGTTGATCACCACGATCTCGGGCACGTTCGTCGCGCCCACGTCACGGATGACCTCGCGCACGGCGGCCAGCTGCTCCTCCGGCGCGGGGTGCGAACCGTCGACCACGTGCAGGATCAGGTCGGAGTCGCCGACCTCCTCCATCGTGGAGCGGAACGCCTCGACGAGGTGGTGCGGCAGGTGGCGTACGAAGCCGACGGTGTCCGCCAGCGTGTACAGCCGCCCGCTCGGGGTCTCGGCCCGGCGCACGGTCGGGTCGAGGGTGGCGAACAGCGCGTTCTCCACGAGTACGCCCGCGCCGGTGAGGCGGTTGAGCAGCGAGGACTTTCCGGCGTTCGTGTACCCGGCGATAGCGACCGAGGGCACCTTGTTCCTGCGGCGCTCCTGGCGCTTGATCTCGCGGCCGGTCTTCATCTCCGCGATCTCCCGGCGCATCTTCGCCATCTTCTCGCGGATCCGACGCCGGTCCGTCTCGATCTTGGTCTCACCGGGACCACGGGTGGCGAGGCCGCCGCCCTTGCCGCCGCCCATCTGCCGGGACAGCGACTGACCCCAGCCTCGCAGTCGCGGCAGCATGTACTGCATCTGCGCGAGCGCGACCTGCGCCTTGCCCTCTCGGGACTTGGCGTGCTGGGCGAAGATGTCGAGGATCAGGGCCGTACGGTCGATGACCTTGACCTTGACGACGTCTTCGAGGTGGATGAGCTGGCCCGGGCTCAGCTCACCGTCGCAGATGACGGTGTCCGCGCCCGATTCGAGGACGATGTCCCGCAGCTCGTTGGCCTTGCCGGAGCCGATGTAGGTGGCCGCGTCCGGCTTGTCGCGACGCTGGATCACGCCGTCGAGCACGAGCGCGCCCGCGGTCTCCGCGAGGGCGGCCAACTCGGCCAGCGAGTTCTCCGCCTCCTGTGAGGTTCCCGTGGTCCAGACACCGACGAGTACGACGCGCTCCAGGCGGAGCTGGCGGTACTCGACCTCGGTGACGTCCTCGAGCTCAGTGGAGAGGCCCGCGACACGGCGCAGAGCCGCGCGGTCGGAGCGGTCGAACTGGTCGCCGTCCCGTTCTCCGTCGATCTCGAAGCTCCAGGCGACGTCCTCTTCCATCAGGGCATCGGCCCGAAGACCTTCGGGGTTGTTCTGCGCGAAGGCGCGCTGTGCGGCCTGGGAAGGGGAAGAAGAGGAGGTCATTGGGTCCTTACGTCGAGGGGATACCGAAGGGTGACGGATCACGACCCGTCACTGGCGACAACGCCCGGGGCTGCCGGGAGATTCCCGTCGCCGGCTCGAAGATGGTCGCACGGCACGCCCCGTCTCGTCACCCGGGTTATTCCCGTCCGCGCCGAAGCCACACCCGCGCGGCCCCCGCGCACCGCTGCCGCGGGCGCCCCCGCCCACCGCTTCCGGTGGGGCCCCCACCGCTTCCGGGCCGAGCCCGCCTACCCCTTCGCCGAGGCCCGCACCGGAGCCTGCTTCCAGTCCGGGTGCCCCGGCATCGGCGGGGTCTTCTCCTCGTACAGCCAGGCGTGGAAGAACGCGGTCAGGTCGCGTCCGGCGAGCCGGGAGGCGAGTTCCTGGAAGTCGGCGGTCGAGGCGACGCCGTCCCGGTGGATGGCGACCCAGGTCCGCTGCAGGGCGTCGAAGGCGGGGCCGCCGATCTCCTGGCGCAGCGCGTACAGGAAGAGCGCGGCACCGTCGTAGACGTTCTCCCGGAAGATGCCGACCTTCTGGCCGTTCTTGGGCTCCTTCGGTGCCGCGGGCGGCCCTCCGGCGGCCCGCCAGCGGTCGGAGGCGCCGTAGGCGGCCTTCATACGGGCCTCCACGGTCTTCCCGGCGGTCTCCTCGGCGTACAGGGCTTCGTACCAGGTGGCGTGTCCCTCGTTGAGCCACAGGTCGGACCAGGTGCGGGGGCTGACGCTGTTGCCGAACCACTGGTGGGCCAGCTCGTGCACCATGATCGACTCGACGTACCACTTCGGGTACTCCGGCCGCGTGAACAGCTCTTTCTCGAACAGCGAGAGTGTCTGCGTCTCCAGCTCGAACCCGGTCTGCGCCTCGGCGATCAGCACGCCGTACGTCTCGAAGGGGTACCGGCCGACCTTGTCCTCCATCCACGCGATCTGGGCGGGGGTCTTCTTGAGCCACGGTTCGAGCTTCCCGCGGTCCTTGGCGGGGACCACGTCACGTACGGGCAGCTCGTGGGGCCCGGTCCGGTGGAGCACGGCGGAGCGGCCGATGGAGATCTGGGCCAGCTCGGTGGCCATGGGGTGCTGGGTGCGGTAGGTCCAGGTGGTGGCCCCGCGGACGCGGTCCGTGCCGGTCGCCAGGCCGTTGGAGACGGCCGTGTAGCCGTCGGGCGTGGTGACGCGGACGGTGAACATGGCCTTGTCGGAGGGGTGGTCGTTGCAGGGGAAGACCGCATGCGCCGCGTCGGCCTGGTTGGCCATCGCGAGCCCGTCGGCGGTCCGCAGCCAGCCGCCCTCCTCGTCCCCGGTGTACACGGGGTCGCTGGTGTGCCGCACCGTGATGCGCGTCCGGCTCCCCTCGGGCAGCGGCGCCCGGGGGGTGATCACCATGTCCTCCCCGGCGCTCGTGAAGGCGGCGGGTTCGCCGTCGACCTCGACGGAGCGCACCTTTCCGTGCGTGAAGTCGAGGTTGATCCGTTCCAGAGGGGAGGTCGTCCGGGCGTCGATCTTGGTGACGGCCGTGAGGGGCTCGCGGTTGCTGCCGGGGTAGATGAAGGAGAGGTCGTACGACCGCACGTCGTACCCCGGGTTGCCGAGGTGAGGGAAGAGCCGGTCGCCGATGCCGAGGGGCACGGCGGGTGAGGGGGCGCTCGCGGCGATCAGACAGACGGAGACGGCGGGCGCGAGCAGCGCCGACCGGACGCGGCGGCTCCTGGAGAGTGGGATGAGCGGCATGGATCACCGCTACCAGCGCGGCCGTGCTCCGCGCCGCCGACGCGCAGCGGTCCCACCCGAACGAGCGGCCCACCATCCGCCGAGCCGCCCCCTACCCGCTCCGCCCGCGAAGTCGGTGCCCGGCGGCCCCCGGGGTCAGTGCGCGCCCGCCGTCTGGTGCTGGGTGCGCCCCACGTCGTACACGCCGGGGACGTTCCGCATGGCCCGCATCAGGACCGGGAGGTGGGCGGCGTCCGGGAGTTGCAGCGTGTAGGTGTGCCGGACGCGCTGCTGGGTCGGGGGTTCGACGGTGGCGGAGACGATGTCGACGCCTTCGAGGGCGATGGCCTCGGTGAGGTCGGCAAGGAGGTGGGGCCGCTGGAAGGACTCGGCGACGAGAGTGACCCGGAACTCGGTGGTGTCCCCCCAGCGCACGTCGGTCTCCGGGCGCCCCAAGCCCTTCATGCGTGTCACGGCGGCGCATTCGACGCGGTGCACCGTCACCACTCCCCCACGGACGGCGAAACCGGTGACCTCGTCGGGTGGTACGGGCGTACAGCAGCCGGCGAGGCGTACGTTCGCCTCGGGCCTGTCGACGACGACCACGGCGTTCGCGGTGTCGGAGGCGGCGGCGGACTCGTCGAGGGCGGGGCGGAGGGCGGGCGTCTCGTCGTCGCGGCCGCCGTCGCGCTCCCCCTGCTCGTCGTCGGCGGGCGAGGGGTGGGTGGCGAGCCAGCGCTGGATGGCGATGCGCGCGGCAGGCGTGTGGGCGTGCTCCAGCCACTCTCTGGAGGGCTCGGAGGCCGGGTCCTGACCCATGAGGAGCTGGACGGTGTCGCCGTCCCTGAGGACCGTGCTCAGCGTCGCCAGGCGGCCGTTGACGCGGGCGCCGATGCAGGCGTGCGCGTCCTCGCCGTACTGCGCGTACGCCGCGTCCACGCAACTGGCGCCCTCGGGGAGCCCCAACGCGCCCCCGTCGGGCCGGAAGACGGTGATCTCGCGGTCCTGGGCGAGGTCCTCGCGCAGGGTCGACCAGAACATGTCCGCGTCCGGTGCCGCCTCCTGCCAGTCGAGGAGCCGGGAGAGCCAGCCGGGACGGGTGGGGTCGACACGCTCGCCCTCGCCGCCGGCCCGTTCCCTGTCGGTCTGCTCCTCGGAGGGAGCGGCGTATGGATTGCCCAGGGCGACGACGCCGGCCTCGGCGACCTTGTGCATCTGGTGTGTGCGGATGAGGACTTCGGCGACTTGGCCGTCGCCACGCGCGACGGCCGTGTGGAGCGACTGGTACAGGTTGAACTTCGGTACGGCGATGAAGTCCTTGAACTCCGAGACCACGGGCGTGAGGCAGGTGTGCAGTTCGCCGAGGACGGCGTAGCAGTCGGCGTCCTCGGCCACGAGCACCAGGAGCCGTCCGAAGTCGGTGCCGCGCAGTCGTCCGCGTTTCCGCGAGACCCGGTGCAGGGAGACGAAGTGGCGTGGCCTTATGAGGACTTCGGCCTGGATTCCCGCCTCGCGCAGGACGCCGCGCACCTCGTCGGAGATCTCGGCGAGCGGGTCGCTGTCCTGCGCCGCGTTGTCCGCGATGAGTTCGCGTGTGTGGGCGTACTCCTCGGGGTGGAGGATCGCGAAGACGAGATCCTCCAGTTCGGTCTTGAGCGCCTGGACACCCAGCCGTTCGGCGAGCGGGATCAGTACGTCCCGGGTGACCTTGGCGATGCGTTCCTGCTTCTCGGGGCGCATCACGCCGAGGGTGCGCATGTTGTGCAGCCGGTCGGCGAGTTTGATCGACATCACACGGACGTCGTTGCCGGTGGCGACGAGCATCTTTCGGAAGGTCTCGGGTTCGGCGGCTGCGCCGTAGTCGACCTTCTCCAACTTGGTGACGCCGTCGACGAGATAGCAGACCTCCGCGCCGAACTCCTCGCGCACCTGATCGAGGGTCACATCCGTGTCCTCGACGGTGTCGTGGAGCAGAGAGGCCGTCAGGGTCGTGGTCTCCGCGCCGAGTTCGGCGAGGATCAGGGTCACGGCGAGCGGGTGCGTGATGTACGGCTCACCGCTCTTGCGCATCTGACCGCGGTGCGAGGACTCCGCGAGGACGTACGCCCGGCGCAGCGGCTCCAGATCGGCGTCGGGATGGTGGGCGCGGTGTGCCTCGGCGACATGGCTGATCGCGTCGGGCAACCGGTCGCGGGTCGTCGGGCCCAGGAGTGCGGCGCGGCCCAGACGGCGCAGGTCGATACGAGGTCGACCCTTCCTGCGGTGCGCTGTGGGCGGCGCAGGGGCGGGCGATACGGCGGGGTTCGTGGCCTCCGCGCTCATGGGCACCTCCGGCTGCGTGGACCGGCGGACGGGTGCCCCAGGGCGTGCGGCGGCTCAGGGATCGTGTCGTTCCCCCGTCCGTGCCGGTGCTTGATGCTACCGAGCCCACCACGCCCGTCCGACCGCCTCTCGCCGAGCGTGAAACGGATCACCCATTCGAGCGAAGGTTCCGAGGTTTACGGTTTCGAGCCACCGCACCCGGGGTGTGCCATGGATTCACCCTTCTGAACGCATGACGGGCTTGGATCCCTACGGCGCCCACGCCCCGGATGCCACCATCCCAAGCCCTACCACACCTCAACGCGCAGCGTTTTCCAGCCACTTGGGATCGATCTCGCCCTCGGCGACGATCACCGCGGGGCCGGTCATCTCGATCTCGCCGTCGGGCCGTTCGGTGATCACGAGCGTGCCACCGAGCACGTCGACGGTGTACGTCACCGGGGCACCCGTGACGGCCGGGTCGATGCCGTCACGGCGGGCGGTGGCCACGGCGACGGCGCAGGCGCCGGTGCCGCAGGAACGGGTCTCGCCGGAGCCGCGCTCGTGGACGCGCATCGCCACGTGCCCGGGGCCCCGGTCGACGACGAACTCGACGTTCACGCCGTCCGGGTAGGCGGAGGCGGGACTGAAGGGCGGCGCCGTGTACAGGTCGCCGGCGTCCGCGAGGTCGTCGACGAACGTCACCGCGTGCGGGTTGCCCATGTTCACGTTCCGCGCGGGCCGGCTGTGCCCGCCGACGCTCACCGTGACGTCCCCTTCGGGGAGGCGAGCGCGGCCCATCCCGACCGTGACGTCGCCGTCCTTGTCGATGTGGACCTTCTTCACGCCTCCGCGCGTGGCCACGGTGAGGTCGCCCTCGGTGACATGACCGGCGTGCAGGAGGTAGCGCGCGAAGACCCGGACGCCGTTTCCGCACATCTCGGCGATCGATCCGTCGCCGTTGCGGTAGTCCATGAACCACTCCGCCTCGGCCGCCAGCTCCTTCGCCTCGGGGTGCGCGGCGGACCGTACGACGTGCAGCACGCCGTCGCCCCCGATGCCCGCGCGCCGGTCGCACAGGGCGGCGACGGCGGCCGGGGAGAGGTCGATGACGTTCTCGGGGTCCGGGACGATCACGAAGTCGTTCTCGGTCCCGTGCCCCTTGAGGAAGGCGATCCGCGTGCTCATTCCTCGATCGTACGGGAGCGCTCCGCTGGGTTGGCCGACGGGAGAGCCTGCGGGTGGAGGGTTCCGCGCGGGTCTGTTCGTGGCTGGTCGCGCAGTTCCTCGCGCCCCTTACGGGGCGCTCTAGCGGAGCCGTGCCACTCGCCAGACTGCCAGGAAGGCCACCGCGGCCACGATCAGGGCGTAGGCGAGGACGAGGCGCCAGTCCGGGCGGCGGCCGGAGCCACGGGCAGGCAGGCCGGGCCACGTGTAGCCGACCCGGCGGGCGGCCATCATGCCCCAGCCGGCCGCGGTGGAGCAGATCAGCAGACCGAGCATGGCGACCACGGCGCCGCCGTCCCCGAACTCGAAGGCGAGCGGGAAGGCGAACATCAGGGAGCCGAGCGCGGCGAGACCCACGATGGGCGCGAGCTGCCAGAGCCGCAGTCTGCGCTGCGGGCGCAGTTCGACCTCGACCTCCGGGCCGGACATCTCGTCCGGTTCCGGTCCGTCGTCGCTCACGCCACCGGGAGCCTGGTCCTCAGGACCGTCGGGGCTCAGCGGGTCGCCGTCGGGATCCAGTCCGTACCCCTCGGTAACCAGCTGCTCCGCGTCCTCCGCGGTGTCGTGCTCCGCGCCTTGTGCGGTGTCGCGAGGGCCGGCCTCCATCGCCACGCGCCCTCCCAACTCGGACTCCACTTGGTCGATCGAAGCTCGATGATGGCACGCTCCCGGAGGCCGGGATGACCGCCGGGGCGACCCGATGCCATGACGTGATCAGGCTGTAACCGGTCGTTCGACCAACGCCAGTGCGAGCTCCGGGAGTTCCGTCAGGTCGGCGAGCCCCCCCTTGAGCCAATGCACCCGCGGGTCGCGCCTGAACCATGAATCCTGACGGCGCGCGAAGCGCTTGGTGGCACGCACGGTCTCGGCACGCGCCTCGTCCATGGTGCACTGCCCGGCGAGCGCGGCGAGGACCTGCTGGTAGCCGAGCGCACGCGACGCCGTACGCCCCTCGCGCAACCCCTGCGCCTCCAGTGCGCGCACTTCCTCGACCAGTCCGGCGTCCCACATGCGGTCGACGCGGCGGGTGATGCGCTCGTCGAGTTCCGGGCGCGCCACGTCGACACCGATCTGGACGGTGTCGTAGATCGAGTCATGGCCCGGCAGGTTCGCCGTGAACGGCTTTCCGGTGATCTCGATCACTTCGAGGGCGCGGACGATCCGGCGGCCATTGCTCGGCAGGATCGCGTGCGCTGCCTCGGGGTCGGCGGCGGCGAGCCGGGCGTGCAGCGCGCCGGAGCCGCGCAGCGTCAGCTCCTCCTCCAGCCGGGCGCGGACCTCGGGGTCGGTGCCGGGGAACTCCAGGTTGTCGACGGCCCCGCGGACGTACAGCCCGGAGCCGCCCACCAGGATCGGCCAGCTGCCCTCGGCGAGCAGGGCGTCGATGCGCGCGCGGGCGAGCCGCTGGTACTCGGCGACGCTGGCGGTGACGGTGACGTCCCAGATGTCCAGCAGATGGTGCGGGACTCCGCCGCGCTCCCCGGGGGTCAGCTTGGCTGTGCCAATGTCCATCCCCCGGTAGAGCTGCATGGAATCGGCGTTGACGACCTCACCGCCGAGGCGCTGGGCCAGGAAGACACCCAGATCGGACTTTCCGGCCGCGGTCGGTCCGACGACGGCGATGACCCGCGGAGGGGGGACTGCGCTACTCACCGCCCCAGTCTCGCAAATGCCGGGCCTCTTCTCGAACGAGCTACGTGACGCGAGGGGGCCGGGGTCGTTGCGTGTTGCGAGTTCGAAGCGCCGGATTCGAGTGCCGGCGACCCGGGTGACGCAATGGGACGCTCCGGGAGAGCGCGGGAATTAACCCGCATGATTAGCATTGAGGTTGATATGGGCGTTTTTTCACTGTTCCGTCGTAAGGCGAAGGACGCGGACGAGACCGGCGTGACGGCACCCGCGCCGACCCCCGAGACGGAGGCGGAGGAGTCGGACGAGGCGAAGGGATCGACCGAGACCGCCCAGCCCGAGGCCGAGGCCGAGGAGGAATCGCCGGAGCCCGCGGCGGAGGACGTCGACGCGGCGGACGACGTGGAGATCCCCAAGCAGCAGACCGCCGAGCAGGCGGCCGACAACGAGGCCAGTGAGAGCGCCCGCAAGTGACCGACCCGCGCGGAAGGTGAACCATGGGCCTGATGGATAATTTGAAATCCAAACTCACCCCGGCCAAGGACAAGGTCTCGCACCTCGCGCAGAAGCACGAGGACAAGATCCAGCACGGTCTCGACAAGGCCGCGCACACGGTCGACAAGAAGACCAAGGGCAAGTACAGCGAGCGGATCCAGTCGGGCACGGGCAGGGCGAAGCACGCCATGGACCGACTCGCGCACAAGGACGACGACGGCGGCATCACGCCCCCGCCTCCGGGTGGCGGTCACACACCCCCGTCCGCGGGTGGCGGTCCCACGCCCCCGTCCACGGGCGGGGGCACCACGCCACCGCCTCCGGCTTCCTGAACACGTTCACATCGTCGGACGGCCGCGGAGCACCTCATACTCCCGGCCGTCCGCCGTGTCCGCCCCGCCGTGTCCGGTCTACGACCAGGCGGCCACGAGGTAGCCAACGCCGTACGGCGCGTCGTCGTACAGGAGGCTGCCACCCAGACCGGCGTCCTCGGCGGCTCCGGCCAGGATCTGCCAGGGGGCGCGGCCGGAGGCCTTCAGCTCGTGTGCCGGCTGGACGTCCAGCGCCTTCAGGGCGGCGACGTCTGCGTCGGCGAGCGCACGCGCCACCGAGGCGTCGAAACCGGCCGAACGGTCGTCCAGATACCCCGGGGCCTTCACCGTCCGGCACGCGCTGGCGTCGCCCATCACCAGCAGGGCCACCCGCTCGGCCGCCCCGGCGATGTCCCGTCCGACTTGGATACACCGCTCGACGGCGAGCGGTTCCGCCACGCCGAGCCCTTCCACGGGGGCGTCGGCCCAGCCGGTGCGGTCGAGCAGCCAGGCGGCGACGGCGAGGGAAGCGGGCAGCGCGGCCGGCGAGTCCGGCGGGCCCGCCGGCCCACGTCCCAGGCGAACGTCGAGGTCCACGCCGAACCCACGGAAGGAGCCTCGTGAACCCTCCGGATACGCCCCGTCCTGCCCGGCCGGACCCACAACCACCAGGCGATCGGGCCGAGCCGCGGCAAGCACCCCGAGCGCATCCGCACAGGCGTCCCGGGCCGGGCCCAGCTCAGGCGCGGCCCCTGCGGCGACCTCGGGCACGAGCAGCGGCGGGCATGGGCACACGGCGGCGGCTACAAGCATGGTCCGCAGGGTAACGCCGCGCCCCGCCAGAGGCGCGGGGAAGTGCGCGAACGCCCCCACACCCCAAGCACCCGCAGCCCGCGAACGACGCTGACGACGCTGACGACGCTGACGACGCTGACGACGCTGACGACGCTGACGACAAGCTGAACCCGCTACGGACCGACGGCGCACCCACCGGTCGTGGCCACCGGCAGCGGTTCCGGAACCCCGATCTTCGGCAGCCCCAACATCACACCCGCCGACTTCTCCGCAGGCGCGGCGTTCCGCTTCTCCCAGGCGTCGCCCGCGCGCGTGCGGCGTACGTCGAGGACGGCGCCCTCGGCGAGGAGGTGATGCGGGGCGGCGTACGTGATCTCGACGGTCACGACGTCACCGGGGCGGACTTCCTGGTCGGGCTTGGTGAAGTGGACCAGGCGGTTGTCGGGGGCGCGGCCGGAGAGGCGGTGCGTGGCGCCGTCCTTGCGGCCTTCGCCCTCGGCGACCATCAGCTCCAGGGTGCGGCCGACCTGCTTCTTGTTCTCCTCCCAGGAGATCTCCTCCTGGAGGGCGACGAGGCGCTCGTAGCGCTTCTGGACGACCTCCTTGGGGATCTGGTTCTCCATCGTGGCGGCGGGAGTGCCGGGCCGCTTGGAGTACTGGAAGGTGAAGGCCTGGGTGAAGCGTGCCTCGCGGACCACGTGCATCGTCTGCTCGAAGTCCTCCTCGGTCTCCCCGGGGAAGCCCACGATGATGTCGGTGGTGATGGCCGCGTGCGGGATGGAGGCGCGGACCTTCTCGATGATCCCGAGGTAGCGCTCCTGGCGGTAGGAGCGGCGCATGGCCTTGAGGACCGTGTCCGAGCCGGACTGGAGCGGCATGTGCAGCTGCGGCATCACGTTCGGCGTCTCGGCCATCGCGGCGATCACGTCGTCGGTGAAGTCGCGGGGGTGCGGGGAGGTGAAGCGGACCCGCTCCAGGCCGTCGATCTTCCCGCAGGCCCGCAGCAGTTTGCTGAAGGCCTCACGGTCGCCGATGTCGCTGCCGTAGGCGTTCACGTTCTGGCCGAGCAGGGTGATCTCGGAGACGCCCTCGGCGACCAGGGCCTCGATCTCGGCGAGGATGTCGCCGGTGCGGCGGTCCTTCTCCTTGCCGCGCAGGGCCGGGACGATGCAGAACGTGCAGGTGTTGTTGCAGCCGACCGAGATCGAGACCCAGGCGGCGTAGGCGCTCTCGCGGCGGGTCGGCAGAGTGGAGGGGAACGCCTCCAGTGACTCGGCGATCTCGACCTGCGCCTCGTCCTGGACGCGGGCGCGCTCCAGGAGGACGGGCAGCTTGCCGATGTTGTGCGTGCCGAAGACGACGTCGACCCAGGGCGCCTTCTTGACGATGGTGTCCTGGTCCTTCTGGGCCAGACAGCCGCCGACGGCGATCTGCATTCCGGGCCGGGCGTTCTTCATCGGGGCGAGGCGGCCGAGGTTGCCGTAGAGACGGTTGTCGGCGTTCTCGCGTACGGCGCACGTGTTGAAGACGACGACATCGGCGTTGCCCTCGCCGGCGTCCTCGGGTGCGCGCACGTACCCGGCCTCCTCCAGGAGACCGGACAGGCGCTCGGAGTCGTGGACGTTCATCTGACATCCATAAGTACGCACTTCGTATGTCTTGACGCCCACTGCCTGACTCCGGTCGCTGCTGTTGGTCACTCCGTAAGCCTAAGGCAGCCCCCGGGGAGCCCTCGTCCCCAGCGCGACGGTCCCTCGGCCTGGGTCAGGCCGGGGCAGGCGCGGCGGCCGGGGGCTCACCCGGCCCATCCCTGCCCGCGCAGCACGGCGGACACGTCGGGCGCCCGGTAGTGGTCTCCCTTGAGCACCTTGCCGTCGGCCCGGCGCGCGACCCTGCCGTCGGGGCCCAGCTTGGTCATGTTGGAGCGGTGGATCTCGGCGATCACGGCGTCGAGGTCGATGCCGTGGACGAGGGGGTGCCGTAGGCCACGTACACGACGTCGGCCAGTTCGTGCGCCAGCCGGTCGAGCGGGCCGTCGACCGCCACCTCGGCGACCTCGGCGGCCTCCTCGGCCAGCAGCTCGGCCCGGTGGGCGGCCAGCTCGGGCGAGACCTCGGTGGGCGTGGTCCGGGCGTCGAGGCCGAAGGCCTGGTGGAACTCGCGGACCAGGCGAGCGGGAGAGGAACTCATCCGGCGACCCTATCGACCGACCGTCCCGCCCCGACAGTTCTGTCCCTCGCGCACGGTCATGACACGCCAAGTCCCTCTGCGTCATGGACCTTTGACGCTACGTCAGTGCAGGGGGGCGCTGGTGGAAGCGGTGACTCCCCTCCGTACTCTCCGTTGTGTCTTCAAGTACCACCCCGAGCGATTGAGGACCCAACCGTGAGCGTTCCCCCCACCTCCCCCACCCACCGGGCCAAGTCCCGGGTGACCCGTCGTGCCGTGATCGGCGCCGCCGGCGCGGTCGCGGCCGGTGCCGTGATCACGCCGACCGTGATGGCGACGACCGACTCAGGTTCCGCGGACACCGGCACGCAGGACATCAAGGCCGGCACCACGACCGAGACCTTCCCGAAGACGCGCAGCGAGGCCGCCACCGGCGAGGCGCCCGTCGAGACGGCCTTCCCCATCGGTTACGTGGGGGTCCGCTGGGGCGGCACCGACGAGACCACCGGCGGCGGCATCCGGCTGCGGGACGCCGACGGCGGCCCGGGCGCCTGGCAGTCGCTCGGCGACGGCGGCTGCTCGGTGGCCAACGGCGGTGGCGTGCTGCTCGCCGCCGACCGGGCCGCCGGCTACGAGCTGAAGGCGCCCGAGGGGGCCACGGGTCTGCGCTCGCTCGCGGTCGACACCCAGGACGGCCCGGAGCGGAAGGTGACCGTCCCGTCCGACCCCACCCGCGTCCGGGGCGTCCAGTACCTGACGCGGGCCGCCTGGGGTGCCGACGAGTCGCTGCGGTTCAAGGCGGACGGCACGGAGAACTCGCCGACCGCGTTCTACCCGTTCCAGACGATCACCGTGCACCACACCGCCATGGCGAACGACGACCCGGACCCGGCCGCCACGGTCCGCGCGATCTACCACCTGCACGCCATCACCAACGACTGGGGCGACATCGGCTACCACTTCCTCATCGACGAGGAGGGCCGCGTCTACGAGGGCCGCTACTCCGGCGACGACGGCCTGCCCGCGCACGACGCCGACGGCAAGGTGGTGACCGCCTTCCACGTCGGCGGCTTCAACTCCGGCAACCTCGGCATCGCGCTCCTGGGCACCTTCACCGAGCAGGGCCCGAAGGAGGCCGCCCGCGACTCGCTGACCCGGCTGGTGAAGGTGCTGGTCCGGCAGCACGGCGTCGACCCGCAGGCCCGCGTGACATACACGAACCCGGTCAACGGCACGCAGAAGGAGGTGGCGGAGATCAGCGGACACCGGGACTGGATGGAGACGGAGTGCCCCGGCGAGGTCATGTACCAGGAGCTGGAGCGCCTCCGCACGGCGGTGGCCACCGGCCGCTGACCCGTCTCCCGGCGGGCCGACGAAAAGCGGCCCGCTTTTCGGGGGCACGGGGCTCCGGATTCGTCCGGCCCTGGCCGCCCGCCGGGTGACCTGGCAGGATCTCGTCGCATGGTCCAGGTACTCCCCCGCATCGGCAAGCGGCACGCGCTGCTGGGCTCGGTGGCCTCGCTGGTGGTCCTCGGACTGCTGGCGTGGTGGCTGTGGCCGCGCGAGGAGCCCCCGAGCGGTGCGATCACGCTCACCACGGGAGCCGACCGGGGCGTCTACCAGGAGTACGGCACCCGGCTGCGGAACGCCATCGCCGGGGACATGCCGGGTCTACGGGTCCAGCTGATGCCCAGCAACGGCTCACAGACGAACGTCCGCCGGGTGGCCACCGGCCAGGCCGACTTCGCCATCGCCGCCGCCGACGCCGTACAGACGTACATCGACGACGACCGGCCCGGAGCCGACAAGCTGCGCGGCGTGGCCCGGCTGTACGACGACTACGTGCAGCTGGTCGTCCCCGCCGACTCCACCATCCAGAGCGTCCGGGAGCTGAAGGGCAAGCGGGTGGCCGTCGGGCCCGAGGGCTCCGGCGTCCGGCTGATAGCCGAACGCCTGCTGGCGGCGGACGGACTGGACATCGACAAGGACATCGACGCGCGGCGCGACACCATCGGGACGAGCCCCGACGCACTCCGCACCGGCAAGATCGACGCCTTCTTCTGGTCGGGCGGCCTGCCCACGAAGGGGCTGACCAACCTCGCGGTGCAGGAGAAGTACGACTTCCGCTTCGTCCCGATCCGCAGCGACCTGGTGACGAAGCTGCACGACCAGGGCGGTGTCTTCAGCCACTACCGGGCGTCCGTGATGCCCGCGGACGCCTACCCGACCATCCTCACCAACTCCGTGCCCACTCTCACGGTGGCGAACCTGCTGATCACCCGCGAGGACATGGACCCCCGGCTCACCGAGTGGCTGACCCGTGTCGTCCTCAAGAGCCGGGACAACATCGGCGAACACGTCCACGCGGCCCAGGTGGTGGATCTACGCACCGCGATCTATACGGACCCGCTGCCGTTGCACAAGGGGGCGGGGGCGTACTACCGGTCGGTGAAGCCGTAGCCCGGTGCTCTGGGAGGGGCGAGGCCGCGTCCGTCAGGTCAGGGAGCCTCCGGAAGGCGCTGAAGCCGTTGCTCAGGCCGGTGGGCGCGACCTGGGCACCGTCACCGTCACCCGCAGCCCGTGCGGCTTGTGGTGGGCGTACGAGATGGAACCGCCGCCCGCCGCGATGAGCGCCCGGGAGATGGAGAGCCCGAGGCCCGAGCCCTTGATGTTCTGGTGTGCGGTGCTGCGCCAGAAGCGGTCGCCGACGCGTTCCAGTTCCTCGTCGCTGAGGCCCGGTCCGCCGTCGGTGACGACGACCGTGGAGACCTCACCGTTCGAGGTGACCCGGACCTCGACGCTCTCCCCGGCGGGCGTGAACTTCAGCGCGTTGTCGATCACCGCGTCCAGAGCGCTGGACAGGGCGATGGGGTCGGCCCAGGCGGTGGTGGCCGGGCAGGCGCCGGTCAGCGTCACGCCCTTGTCGTCGGCCAGCGGTGACCAGGACGCGACGCGCTCGGCGGTCAGCTCACCCACGTCGATGAGCCGCAGATCGGACTCCGCGTGCTCGGCCAGCGCGAGGTCGAGCAGGTCGTCGAGGACCTGGGCGAGGCGCTTGCCCTCGGTGCGGACGGAGGCGATCTCCTCGTTGCCCTCGGGCAGTTCGAGCGCGAGCAGGTCGATACGTAGCAGCAACGCGGCGAGGGGGTTGCGCAGTTGGTGGGAGGCGTCGGCGACGAAGGCGCGCTGCTGCTCCAGAACGTCCTCGACGTTGTCGGCCATCTCGTTGAACGACCGTGCCAGACGCCGGAGTTCCGGCGGCCCGCCGGCCGCCGCGACGCGTGACTTCAGGCGCCCGGAGGCGATGGCGTGGGTGGTGACGTCGAGGACGCGCACGGGCTTGAGGACCCAGCCCGTCAGACGGAGCGCGGCACCGACGGCGAGGAGCATCGCGGCGGCCTCACCCGCGCCGATGATCAGCCAGCCGCGCAGGATCTTCCAGCGCATCTGGTCCGTGGGCGAGTCGGTCACGACGGCCGCGACGACGTCACCGTCGTGGATGACGGGGGACGCGACGACGAGCCGGCCGCCACGCTGCCAGGGCCACACCTGCGCGGGGTCGTGCGGGCGGCGTCCCAGCAGCGCCTCGTCGAACGCCGCGAGACCTTCGCCCTCGCTGGGCACACCCCACTCGTAGGGGGCGTTGGCCATGGGTGCCTGGTCGTCCTCGCGGTAGAAGACGCCGGCCTTGATGCCGTACACGCTGTAGTACTGGTCGAGCTCCCGCTGCAGGGTCTCGCGGCGGCCGTCCGTGGTGTCCACCCGGGATCCGCTCGGGCGCTCGGTGACGAACTGGGCGAGGGCCGCGAAGCGCGCCGTGTCGTCGATGCGGTCGACGACCACCTCCTGTTGGCGCGCCGCCGCGAGGCTCACCGCCAGCGGGATGCCGAGTGCCAGCAGCACGGCGGCCATCAGGACGATGAGCAGCGGAAGAAGACGAGTGCGCACGCGGGCACGCTACGGCGTCGGGGCGACCAGCCGGTACCCGACCCCGCGCACCGTCTCGATCAGGGCGGGCATCCGCAGCTTCGACCGCAGCGAGGCTACGTGCACTTCCAGGGTGCGGCCGGTCCCCTCCCAACTGGTCCGCCACACCTCACTGATGATCTGTTCCCTGCGGAAGACCACGCCGGGCCGCTGGGCCAGCAGCGCGAGCAGATCGAACTCCTTGCGGGTCAGCTGGACGACTGAGCCGTCCACGCTGACCTGGCGGGTGGGCAGCTCGATGAGCACGGACCCGAGGCGCAGTCCGGTGTCGCCGGGAGCCGCGGTCTCGTCGGGGGCCCGACGGCGGGCGACGGCGTGGATACGGGCGAGCAGCTCGCCGGTGTCGTACGGCTTGACCACGTAGTCGTCGGCGCCGAGGTTGAGGCCGTGGATCCGGGACCGTACGTCGGAACGGGCCGTCACCATGATCACCGGGGTGCTGGTGCGCTTGCGGATCTTGCCGCAGACCTCGTATCCGTCCTGGTCGGGCAGGCCGAGGTCGAGCAGGACGACGCCGAAGCCGTTCCCCTCCGGGACGAGCGCCTGGAGCGCCTCCTCGCCGCTGCGGGCGTGGGTGACGTCGAAGCCGTGCCGGGCCAGGACCGCGGACAGGGCGGCGGCGACGTGGTTGTCGTCCTCGACGAGGAGCAGCCTCATTCCGGCCCCTTCCTGGTGCATCAGTCGTTCCTGGTGCACCGGTCGGTCTCGGTGCATCGGTCGTTCCTGGTGCATCGATCGTTCTTGGCGCATCGGTCGGTCTTGGTTCGCCGACCGCACGTTCTCGGTCATACGTACGGTCTCGGCTGGCACACATTACGCGCACGAATAGAGTGGGCACGCGCTTTCGTACCCGTTCGCAGTCACACTGATGAGTGAGGACGCCGTCAAGGCCGTACGGGTTCCGCGCCGGTTCCGTTACGGAGCCGAAATGCCCCGCGGAGCCCCGCTACGGGCAGTGCCTGCCCGGCTACCAGATCGTTATGCTCAAACTTCCCTCAGATGTAATGACGCTGGTCGCCGAGGGTCACTACTGTCCTCCGAAACCGAGGAGGACGGAGCCAGAAAGCGATGACCGAAGTTTCGGTGGTCAAGGACGCGGTGCCCGCGGCCGACGACCTGGTCGTCCTGAAGAGCGTCAACAAGCACTTCGGCGCGTTGCACGTACTCCAGGACATCGATCTCACGATCACCAGGGGCGAGGTCGTCGTGGTGATCGGACCCTCCGGGTCCGGTAAGTCCACCCTGTGCCGCACCATCAACCGGCTGGAGTCGATCGACTCCGGCGACATCCAGATCGACGGCAAGCCGCTGCCCGCCGAGGGCAAGGCGCTCGCGAAGCTGCGGGCCGATGTCGGCATGGTGTTCCAGTCGTTCAATCTCTTCGCGCACAAGACCGTGCTCGAGAACGTGATGCTGGGGCAGCTCAAGGTCCGCAAGGCCGACAAGAAGAAGGCCGAGGAGAAGGCCCGGAGCCTGCTCGACCGGGTCGGTGTGGGCACCCAGGCGGACAAGTACCCCGCACAGCTCTCGGGCGGTCAGCAGCAGCGTGTCGCCATCGCGCGGGCGCTGGCCATGGACCCCAAGGTCATGCTCTTCGACGAGCCGACCTCGGCGCTCGACCCCGAGATGATCAACGAGGTCCTGGAAGTCATGCAGCAGCTCGCCCGGGACGGCATGACCATGGTCGTCGTCACCCACGAGATGGGCTTCGCCCGTTCGGCCGCCAATCGGGTGGTGTTCATGGCGGACGGCCGCATCGTCGAAGAGGCTGTGCCGGACCAGTTCTTCAGCAACCCCCGCAGCGACCGGGCCAAGGACTTCCTGTCGAAGATCCTGCACCACTGACGGCGGTCCCTGGGTCCCCGTACGACCCACGTCGCCCGCACTTGCACGGCCCGCATTCTTACCAGAAAAGGATGTTCACCATGAAGCTCCGCAAGGTCTCAGCCGCCTCGGCCGCCGCTCTCGTCCTCGCTCTCACGGCCACCGCTTGTGGTGGTGACAACGGTGACGGCGAGAGTGGCTCGGGGTCCGGTGGCGGCAAGAAGATCACCGTCGGCATCAAGATCGACCAGCCGGGCCTCGGCCAGAAGACCCCGGACGGCTACTCGGGCTTCGACGTCGACGTCGCCACGTACATCGCCAAGGAACTCGGCTACAACGAGGACCAGATCGAGTGGAAGGAGGCGAAGAGCGCCGACCGCGAGACCATGCTCGATCGCGGTGACGTCGAATTCATCGCCGCCACCTACTCGATCACCCCGGAGCGCGACGAGAAGGTCGACTTCGCCGGTCCGTACCTCCTCGCCCACCAGGACGTTCTGATCCGCGCCGATGACGACTCGATCAAGCAGCCGGAAGACCTGAACGAGAAGAAGCTCTGCTCGGTCACCGGTTCCACCTCGGCGCAGAACGTCAAGGAGAAGATCGCCCCGAAGGCCGACCTCCAGAACTACGGCGGCTACTCCGAGTGCCTCACCGGTCTGGAGAACGAGGCCGTCGACGCGCTGACCACCGATGACTCGATCCTCGCCGGTTACGCGGCGCAGGAGCAGTTCAAGGGCAAGTTCAAGCTGGCCGGCTTCAAGCTGAGCAACGAGAACTACGGCATCGGCGTCAAGGAGGGCAGCGACCTCAAGGCGAAGATCAACACTGCCCTGGAGAAGATGGTCTCGGACGGTTCCTGGGAGGAGGCCGTAAAGGCCAACTTCGGCCCGGCGAACTACAAGAACGAGCCCGCGCCGAAGATCGGCGACATCGTCAGCTGACCCAGGGCGACTGTGTAGGCGCGCCGCCGTCGCGGCGGCGCGCCGCGCCCTCCCCTACGCGGAAGCGCGGGAGATCGTGTTCGACTTTCTTGAAGGTTATAACCTGCTCGGGGCCTTCTGGACGACGGTACAACTCACCGTCCTCTCAGCCATCGGCTCCTTGATCTGGGGCACTCTGCTGGCCGCCATGCGGGTCAGCCCCATTCCCCTGATGCGCGGGTTCGGCACCGCCTATGTGAACGTGGTGCGGAACATCCCGTTGACGATCATCATCGTCTTCACCAACCTGGGCCTCTTCTCCACCCTGAGCATCGATCTCGGCGGGGAGCGGTTCGAGACCATCAACTTCCGGCTCGCCGTGCTCGGTCTGATCGCCTACACGGCGGCGTTCGTGTGCGAGGCGCTGCGCTCCGGGATCAACACCGTGCCGGTCGGCCAGGCCGAGGCGGCCCGCGCCATCGGGCTGAAGTTCAGCCAGGTACTGGGCCTGGTAGTGCTTCCGCAGGCGTTCCGTTCGGTCGTCGGGCCGCTGGCGAACGTGCTGATCGCCCTGACCAAGAACACCACGGTGGCCGCCGCGATCGGCGTGACAGAGGCCGCGCTCCTGATGAGAGAGATGATCGAGAACGAGGCCCAACTCCTCCTTATCGCGGCCATCTTCGCGTTCGGGTTCGTCTGCCTCACCCTCCCGACCGGTCTGTTCCTCGGCTGGGTGAGCAAGAAGGTGGCGGTGAAGCGATGACTTCGGTCCTCTACGACGTTCCCGGCCCCAAGGCCAAGCGGCGGAACGCCATCCTCTCGGTGCTGTTCGTAGCCGTCCTCGCCGTCGTGCTCTGGTGGGTGTACCTCAAGCTCGACGAGAAGAACCAGCTCGCCTGGGAGAAGTGGTCGCCCTTCTTCACGGGCACCGAGGTCTGGTCCACCTACATCTGGCCCGGCCTGGAGAACACCCTCATCGCGGCCGCCCTCGCCATGGTCATCGCCCTCCCGCTCGGTGCGGTCTTCGGTATCGGGAGGCTCTCCGACCACCGGTGGGTGCGGTGGCCCTCCGGGGCTGTGGTGGAGTTCTTCCGCGCGATTCCCGTGCTGATCCTGATGCTCTTCGCCAATGCGGTGTTCGCCGAGTACACCGACGTCAGCCAGGATGACCGCCCCCTCTACGCGGTGGTCACCGGCCTCGTGCTGTACAACGCGTCGGTGCTAGCTGAGATCGTGCGGGCCGGCATCCTGGCCCTGCCGAAGGGCCAGTCGGAAGCCGCGATGGCGATCGGCCTGCGCAAGAGCCAGACCATGCGCTCCGTACTGCTTCCGCAGTCGGTCACGGCGATGCTGCCCGCGATCGTCAGCCAGCTGGTGGTCATCGTGAAGGACACCGCGCTCGGCGGGGCGATGCTCAACTTCTCCGAGCTGCTGGCTTCGGTCCGTCCGATGAGCTCGTTCTACGGCGCGAACACGATCGCCAGCTTCACCGTCGTAGCCGTCATCTTCATCGCCCTCAACTTCGCGCTCACCACTTTCGCGAGCTGGCTGGAGGGCCGGCTCAGGAGAAGCAAGAAGAGCACGGGCGCAGTGGTCGGAGCGGAGATGATCGACGACCTCGAAACCGTGGGGCACGCCCCACCGACCGAGCCGCAGGGCGACATCAAGTCGTAACTCCGAGGCCTTCCGTAAAACCCCGGGGAGGGCAGTACACACGGTGTACTGCCCTCCCCGGGGTTTTACTCGGTCAATCTCCGGGTCACTCAATCACTTGATGGGCTTCACCGAGATGCTGGAGGTATCTCCACTCATGGAAATGGTGATGCCGAGCGTGACGTTGGCGTTCCGTTTGCCGATGATGCTCACGACAGCCGTCTGGTTGCAGCCCTCCACGGTCGTCTCATCATCCATGTACCCACCTCTGGGGTGAGCCACAGCGATTCGTACCCGCCATTCCATGCACCCCTTGTAGGTCACACGAAAGTAGTGGTTCCGTGTGTTGGCCATCATCAGGCTGCGGTACTGCCTGTCCGAGTACCTCCACTTGGTCGGGAGCGCACCGACGCCGACAGTCCCCTTACGCGTGCCGAGATAGACAGCATCGACGTCGTCGGCTGCGGCAGGCATCGCCGAAAGGCCAGCTGCGACAAGGCCGAGAGCGATACCCAGAGTCATCAGCCTTGCGCGTACACAACAGCGCACCGCCGTCATCATTCGCCCGCGCCAGATCATGCCGGGTACTCGCCCCACTTCCATGTCCACCTGTCATCGAAGTCTTCACCGATGTAATAGTTGATGACGACGGAGGCGACGAATCTCTGACACCTCTTCTTGGAAGGCAGAGTTTTCATCTGCGTCGCAAGCGGCGCCCTCCCCATCGTGTTCCTGTCGTAGACCTTCTTTACCGGATCCCCGCAGAAGATCTGGCCTCGAAGCTTCAACACTCTTGATTTACAGCCGGGATTTGTGTGGAACCACGCCTTCAAATGCACCCTCGATCGGGTCGTGTCATATCGGATTTTTAGCTTTGGAGAGGTGCAACCAGCGGCCGCCGCAGGGGGTGCGGCAGCGAACATGGTCGACGCCACCAACACGACACCGGCCACTGCGACGGAGCCCCGTCTGGTCATGTAGTGCAGCGGACTCGCAAGCAACGACAAACCCATTCCCCTCGCCCTTCGTACGCATCGGTGTTCCAACTGGATGAATTCGCAAATTCCCAATGAGGAACGCAGGGACAAGGATGCACCGTACAACCGTGATGGGCCGCGTTCAGCTATGGCGTGCACCATGCACTCGCGCCCTACCGCCCTTTCCACGCCTCGTTGAGCCTCGCTCGCACGATTGTTTCAAGGCGTCCCGGGTCGCTCCGTACTGACGGGGCCTGCCGTTCGCAGAAGCTTCAGCCACGAGAGCCCTGAAGGCCTGGGCGAAGCGACTTGTAGGACAAAGACCTGGTCGCCACCCCCTCCGTCGCTTGACGCAAGCACCGGCAATGGGTTGCATACGTTCTGTGATCGTGCACCCTGCTCCAACCTTCTGTTCATCCACGTCCGCCGGGGCGTCATGTCGGGCAGGGAGCGCCGCGCCGTGGACCCGGTGATCATCGTCGGAGCGGGGCCCGTGGGGCTCACGCTCGCCCTGGCGCTGGCGCGCCAGGAGGTGCCGTCCGTGGTCCTGGACGAGGGGCCGGGGAAGGACGAGCAGCGGCTCGCGCGGACGGTCGTCCTGCACGACGACACGGCCGGTCTGCTGGAACGGTTGTCCGGCGTCCCGCTCACCGAGGCCGGCTGCCGCTGGGCCGGATGGCGGTCGATGCGGCGCAAGCAGGTGATGCGTCGCGTCCGGTTCGGGGAGGACGACTTCGAGGACTCCGCGGTTCCGGCCCGGGAAGGCGCAAGGGGTGGGCGCGGCGGGCCCGAGGACATCGTCGAGGGCTCCTCAGACCTCCCCCCGCTGCACATCGCCCAGCACGTCCTGACCGCCGCCCTGCGCGACGCCATCGCCGGCGAACGGCTCGTCAAGGTCGCCGTGGAGGGCCGGCTCGACGCGATCGAGCAGGAAGCCTCCGGCGTCACCGCCCACACCCGCGGGCCCAAGAGCACCTGGTGGCGGGGCAGTTACCTCGTCGGCTGCGACGGTCCGCGCTCGACGGTCCGCAAACTCCAGGACATCCGCTTCCCCGGCCGTACGGCGGTGGAACGGCACGCCGTCGCGGCGCTGCGCGCGGAACTCCCCTGGCCCGGCGAAGCGTTGCTGCACCGGATGCCACCGTGGCGGACCTCCGGCCCGTCCGGCGGCGAAGTGACCGCACGGCCGCTCGACGACGGCGTGTGGCGTCTGGACTGGCTCCTGCCGCCGGGCAAGGACCTGGTGACGCCGGAACTCCTCGTGGCCCGCGTCCGCGAGACCCTCGCGGGCTGGACGGGCGGCTCCACCCCGCCGTACGACCTGCTGGACACCGGTGTCCACACCGTGCACCACCGGCTCGCCCGGCGGTGGCGGGTCGGCCGGGTCTTCCTCGCCGGGGACGCCGCGCATCTGCTCGGGGCCCTCGGCACCCAGGGCCTCGACGAGGGGCTGCGGGACGCCGACAACCTCGCCTGGAAACTCGCCCTGGCCTGGCACCACGGCCCGCACGAAGCGCTGCTCGACAGCTACCAGGCGGAGCGCCGCGCGGTCGTCGCCACCCGGCTGCGCGCCGCCGACCAGGTGCTGCCCCTGCTGCGCGGCGGCAAGGGCCTTCGCTCGTACGTCCCCGGCTCGACCCGGGGCCATGACGCGTTGCTCGCCGACGGTCACTTGGGGCGTGGTGCACTGGGTGCGCCGGGGACGTACGCCGACTCCCCGCTCATGCCTCCGCCCGCCGCCTCCGAAGCTCCTGTCCACACACTGCCGGGCGCCCAGGTCGTCGATGTGGAGGTGACCGCCGAGGACGGTTCCTTCGTTCCTCTGCGGGACCGGCTCGGGCGCGGGGCGCTGCTGGTGCTGCTGGTCGCGCCGGGTACCGGAGTGTGGGAGCGCAGGCACTGGATGAGCGCCGGACTCATGCCCCGCCTCGCGGCCGCGGTCGCCGCCCTGCCACGCCCCGCCGAGCTGCTGGTCGCCGAGAGTTACCCGGGCGCCGCGGCCCACACCGTCCTCCTCATCCGCCCCGACGGTCACCTCGTCACCGCCCTGGCCGGCGTACGCCCGGCCGACCTGTACACGGCGGCGGAGGCGACGCTGGGCGGGGCGAGGCAACAGCCCGAGAGCGCGGAGGCGGCCGCCGGTTCCCGCTGAAACGCCGGACTCTCCGGGCCGCGCCGTCACTGTGTGTCCACATAGTGACGGTCAGTTGACCGCTCCGCGCTGTCATGGTGTACTCCGGACCGTGACCGACACCTCTACGCGCCTGTGGCGGAGGGTCCATATGGACCTCGTCCGCTATGCGGGTTGCGTGTGTCGTCCGTCCTGCTGAACTCGCATCCCTCTTCTTTCGCGCGCGCCGCCTGTCTGCCGCCGCGCGCCCAAGCGAACGCAATTCAGGACGGTACCCGTGTCTGTGTCCCCCGTTGTTCCTCCCACCTCCGCGCCGGCCGTCTCCGCCCCCACGCAGGCGGAACTGCTCGGCTTCGCGCGTCGAACCGCCGCCGACGCCGAGTTGATCGCCTCGCTCCCCCTCGACCCCGAGGGCCGCACCTGGGTTCGACTCGAAGGTCCCGGCGGCAGCGAGGCGTGGCTCATCGGCTGGCCGCCCGGCACCGGGACCGGCTGGCACGACCACGCCGACTCGGTGGGTGCCTTCGTCACCGCGGCGGGCGAACTCAAGGAGTACTCGCTCGCCGCCCGGCTGCCCACCGACGGCTGGAAGACCCTCGAACTCACCGAAGGCGTCGACCGCGAACGTCAGCTGCCCGCCGGAAAGGGCCGCTCCTTCGGACGCCACCACGTCCACGAGGTGCTCAACGAGTCCACCGACGAGCACGCGATCTCCGTCCACGCCTACTACCCGCCCCTCCCCCGCATCCGCCGCTTCAGCCGCACGGGACAGGTGCTGCGCCTGGAGCACGTGGAGCGACCGGCCGACTGGCAGTGAGCTCGGGGGACACTGGCCTGACGAGGAGCGTGAACGGCAGCCCCTCGCTCAGTACCCCTCGTCCAGCCCCTCCGTGTCCTCCCCCTCTTCCTCCAGTGCCTGGCGGACGACCCGGAGGGCCATCCCCTCGGGGTAGCCCTTGCGGGCGAGCATGCCGGCGAGGCGGCGGAGGCGTTTGTCGCGGTCGAGGCCCCGGGTGGAGCGCAGCTTGCGGGCGACGAGTTCGCGCGCGGTGCTCTCCTCCTGCTCCGAGTCGAGCTGGGAGACGGCCTCGTCGATCAGCGCCGAGTCGACGCCCTTGGTGCGCAGCTCACGGGCGAGGGCTCGACGGGCCAGGCCCCGGCCGTGGTGCCGGGACTCCACCCACGCGTCCGCGAACGCGCTGTCGTTGATCAGCCCGACCTCCTCGAACCGTGACAGCACCTCGTCCGCCACATCCTCGGGGATCTCGCGTTTGTGCAGGGCGTCCGCGAGTTGCTTGCGGGTGCGCGGGGTCCCGGTGAGCAGGCGCAGACAGATCGCGCGCGCCCGCTCAGCCGGGTCCCCTGAGGACTCGCCTTTCTCGGCCCTCGACGAGAAAGACGAACCCCCGTCCTGCGGCCCCCCGTCGTCCGGGCCGTCGCCCGACTCCCCGAAGCCACGCCGGCGACCGCCACGGCCACCGCGCCGGCCACGAGCATCGCCGTCGCCCACACCATGCGAGGCACCGCCACCGCGCCGACGGGCACCGCCGCCCGAGCCCGCACCGGAGCGCGAGCCGTCCCCACGCCGACCGGTATCGCCGTCGCCGTCGCTGTAGCCGTCGCCGTCGCCGTCGCCGTCACGGTCGTACGGCTCGCCGTCGTGGAACTCATCGTCATGGAGCCCGTCCGCGCCGTACGACGGTGGGTCGTCGTACGGTCCGGACCCGTGCCCTTCCCTGACGGGTCCCCCGGTACCCCCGCGCCCCCGGCTCTCGGGGGCACTGGGGTATGCGTACTCGCCCCAGTCCGTTCTGCGTGTCACGGACTAGCTCTTCGCCGCCGCGGCCTTGGTCTTGGGGGCCTTGGCAGCGGGGGCCGGCACCGACTTCGCGGCGTCGTCCGAGGCAGGCGCGGTCGAGACCGCCGCATCCGCGCCCGGCTCGGTGCTGGGCTCCTCGGGCCGGACGCCGACGCCCAGCTTCTCCTTGATCTTCTTCTCGATCTCGTTGGCGAGGTCCGGGTTGTCCTTCAGGAAGTTGCGGGCGTTCTCCTTGCCCTGGCCGAGCTGGTCGCCTTCGTACGTGTACCAGGCGCCGGCCTTGCGGACGAAGCCGTGCTCCACGCCCATGTCGATCAGGCCGCCCTCGCGGCTGATGCCCTGGCCGTAGAGGATGTCGAACTCGGCCTGCTTGAAGGGCGGCGCGACCTTGTTCTTGACGACCTTGCAGCGGGTGCGGTTGCCGACCGCCTCGGTGCCGTCCTTGAGGGTCTCGATGCGCCGGATGTCGATGCGCACGGAGGCGTAGAACTTCAGCGCGCGGCCACCCGTCGTGGTCTCCGGGGAGCCGAACATCACGCCGATCTTCTCGCGGAGCTGGTTGATGAAGATCGCGGTGGTCTTGGACTGGTTGAGCGCGCTGGTGATCTTCCGCAGGGCCTGGCTCATCAGGCGGGCCTGCAGACCGACGTGGCTGTCGCCCATCTCACCCTCGATCTCCGCGCGCGGGACGAGCGCGGCGACGGAGTCGATGACGATCAGGTCGAGGGCGCCGGAGCGGACCAGCATGTCCACGATCTCCAGGGCCTGCTCGCCGTTGTCCGGCTGGGACAGGATCAGGTTGTCGATGTCGACGCCGAGCTTCTTCGCGTACTCGGGGTCGAGGGCGTGCTCGGCGTCCACGAAGGCCACCTGGCCGCCGGCCTTCTGGGCGTTCGCCACCGCGTGCAGGGTCAGGGTCGTCTTACCGGAGGACTCCGGGCCGTACACCTCCACCACACGGCCGCGCGGAAGGCCGCCGACACCGAGGGCGACGTCGAGTGCGGTCGACCCGGTGGGGATGACCTCGATGGGCTCGTTCGGCCGCTCGCCCAGGCGCATCACCGCACCCTTGCCGAACTGTCGTTCAATCTGTGCGAGCGCGGCGTCGAGCGCCTTCTCGCGGTCGGTTCCTGCCATGGGTTCCACCCGATTTGCTTGAGTCGATCGCTTCACGTGAAAGACGCTAACGCCTGCCACTGACAATGGGCCCCGACGCCCGCCCGACCTGTGGATAACTCGGGCACTTCTCCACGAAAACCCTGGCGAACTTCCGCCAGGGGCCCCGCCGGAGCCTCCATAAGAATGGATGTTCGATTTTAGTGTCAAGCGCACCACTCGGCCCCCGGAGGGCTTCCGGAGGGGTGGGTTCACGCGCGGACGGGGGCCGTGTGCCGGGCTCGGCATCGGTCGGGTGGACGGGTTACGGCGACAGCCGCCTCACGGGGTGCCGTCGCCAGGGCCGGAGCCGTTGTCGGGCCTGGGGCCGTCGTCCGGTCCCGAGCCCTTGTCGGGGCCCGAGCCGTCGTCGGGCCTGGAGCCGCCTTCCGGTGCGGTGCTGCCCCCTGGTCCGGCGCCGTCCCCGTCCCCCGTGCGTCGTCTGTGGTCCAGCTTCTCCTCCAGCCGCTTGCGCACGCGCGTGAGGACATCCCCACCGGTCCCGTCCTGCTCCCGTCTCTCGTGCGGGCGCTTGCGCAGTCGGGCGAGGAGGTTGCGCGAGCCGCGTCTGCGGTGCCCGTGCACCCGAGGGTCGTCCGTGACGTCGTACCGCTTCACGTACGCGCCGAGGAAGGCCTGCAGGGTGGCGATGGCGGGGATGGCGATGAGCGCGCCGACGGCGCCGAGGAGCGCGGTGCCGGCGATGACCGAGCCGAAGGCGACGGCCGGGTGGATGTCCACGGTCTTGGCGGTCAGCTTGGGCTGCAGCACGTAGTTCTCGAACTGCTGGTAGATGACCACGAAGACGAGGACCCACAGGGCGTACCAGGGGTTGACCGTGAAGGCGATCAGCATCGGCAGGGCGCCCGCGAGATAGGTGCCGATGGTGGGGATGAACTGCGAGACCAGACCGACCCAGACCGCGAGCGCGGGCGCGTACGGCACGTCCAGGTACTCCAGCAGGACGTAGTGCGCCGTACCTGAGATCAGGGCCATCAGCCCGCGTGAGTACAGATAGCCGCCGGTCTTGTCGACGGCGATCTCCCACGCGCGCAGCACCTCGGCCTGCTTGGCGGGCGGCAGCACCGAGCACAGCGCGCGCCGCAGCCGTGGGCCGTCGGCGGCGAAGTAGAAGGAGAACAGCGCGATCGTCAGCAACTGGAAGAGGCCGCCCAGGACCTGCGTGGAGATGTCCAGGACGCCGGTGGCGCTGTTCTGCACGTACCGCTGCAGCCAGTCGGAGCGCAGCAGCCCCTCCTGGATGTCGACGCGCTTGAGCTCGGTGTGGAAGGTCGTGTTGATCCAGCTGATGACGGAGTCGAGGTACGCCGGGAAGTCCTCGACCATCTTGATGATCTGGCCGGCGAGCATCGAGCCGAGCAGGGTGACGAACCCGGCGGCCCCGATCAGCGTGATCAAAAAGACCAGGAAGGTGGCGAAGCCCCTGCGCAGGCCCTTCGAGGCCATCCAGCTCACCGCGGGTTCGATGGCGAGCGCCAGGAAGAACGCGATGAGGATGTTGACCAGCAGCCCGATGAGCTGGTGGAACGCCCAGCTGCCCAGCTGGAAGACGGCGACGAGGGAGAGCGCCAGCACCATGGCGCGCGGCAGCCAGCCGGGCATGCGGCCGTTCGGCGCGGCACCGGGACCCGGACCGGCCAGGGGCCTGGTGGGCGGTGTCGTACCGAACGGGGGTGCCTCGGGCTCGAACTGCGCGGTCTCGTCTGTGGGGGCCACGGACCAAGTCTCGCCCACACCACCGACAATCAGACGCCGCCCCCGGATCTTCCGGACCGACTACCGGCGACGGATCGGTGAAGTCCGTGCGCTTTCAGCGGTTTTCGGCCGGAACGCCCATGGTCGCGCACACCACGCGCCACACGTCCTTGGCCTCCCAGCCGGCGTCCAGCGCCTCATGCACGGTGCGCCCGCCGAGGTCGGACATCACGTGATCGCGCGCGAAGGTTTCGGCGTACCCCTCACCGAAGTGATCCGCCATCCGCTGCCAGAAGACCGTCAACCGCATGAGTCCAGTATCCCGCCGAGGGGGTGGGCCTCGCCGGGACCGCCTCCCGAGACCGCTTTCCGCCCTACGGTCGGACCCATGGCCGAAACCGGAGCATCCCCACTCCCCTCGTCGTCCCCGGCGCACACCCCACTCGCCCGCGCCGAGCAGTTCGTCTGGCTGACCGCGCGCGTACTGGAACAGCGCCGCTTCGCGTACCACTTCCTGGACGGGGGTGCCGACGCGGTGGAGGCCGCGCTGGCCGCCTATCGCAACGCCGACGAGGGGTACGGCCACGCGCTCGAACCCGATCTGCGCGGGCCCGTGAGCCAGCCGCTGCACACCGGGCACGCGCTGCGCGTCCTGGACTCGATCGGACGCTGTGGCGGGCAGCGCGTGGAGCGGGTCTGCCGCTATCTGACCTCGGTGTCCACCCCGGACGGGGCCCTTCCGGCCGTGCATCCCAGCCAGCGGGGCTACCCGGCCGCGCCGTTCGTGCCGATCGTCGACGACCCGCCCAGTGACCTGCTGGCCACCGGGCCCGTGGTGGGCCTGCTGCACCGCAACCAGGTGTGGCACGCGTGGCTGTTCCGGGCCACCGACTTCTGCTGGCAGGCGGTCGAGTCCCTGGAGAAGTCACACCCCTACGAGGTCCACGCCGCCGTGGCGTTCCTGGAGTCCGTGCCCGACCGCCCCCGCGCGCAGGCGGCCGCCGACCGGCTCGGCCGCCTGGTACGCGAACACCGGCTCGCCACGCTGGATCCGGACCGGCCCGACGACTACCCCGTGTCCGCCGGTTACGCACCGGGCGAGCACCACTACCCGCACGACTTCGCCCGCACCCCGGAGTCGCTCGCCCGCGCGTGGTTCACCGACGAGGAGATGGCCCGCTCCCTCGACTTCCTGGCGAGTGAGCAGACCGAGGACGGCGGTTGGCCGATCCGCTGGCGACGGTGGGCCCCGAGCACCGCGATGGAAAGCCGCCCGATCGTGACGATCGAGGCGCTGCGGACGCTGCGGGCGTACGGGCGGCCGATCGGCTGAGGACGGTCGGGGTTCGGCGAGAACGCCGCCACGCGTGCGTGCCGCACAAACAGGGCGCACGCGCGCGGTGCCGCCCGACAGCCGCCTCCTTCCGGCCGCCCGGTCGGTCGTCGGCTCTGCGGCCCCCTCCACCCAGAGGACGACCCGGGGGGCCAGCGCGGCCACCAGGACACCGGCGGGCTGGGCCCGCCACCGGCCGAGGTCGCGCCCAAGGCGAACCCGGACAGTCCGACCGCAGGCCCGGGCCATTGTCAGTGGGCGGGTGCAGGATGGGGGCATGGTCAGCTCCGCAGATCGAGCCCTCGACGGCTTCTCCCCCGCGACCCGCGGTTGGTTCACGGGGGCCTTCTCCGCGCCCACCGCGGCCCAGGCGGGCGCGTGGCGGGCGATCGGCGAGGGCTCGGACGTGCTGGTGGTCGCCCCGACCGGCTCCGGCAAGACGCTGGCCGCGTTCCTCGCCGCGCTGGACCAGCTGACGTCGACCCCGCCCCCGGCCGACCCGAGGAAGCGCTGCCGGGTGCTGTACGTGTCACCGCTGAAGGCCCTCGCGGTGGACGTGGAGCGGAACCTGCGCAGTCCCCTGACCGGCATCCGACAGGAATCGGTGCGCCTCGGGCTGCCCGAGCCCGAGGTCAAGGTGGGCATCCGCTCAGGGGACACCCCGGCCGCCGAGCGCCGCGCCCTGTCCACGCGCCCGCCGGACATCCTGATCACCACCCCCGAGTCGCTGTTCCTGATGCTGACGTCGGCCACGCGCGACGCGCTCACGGGCGTGGAGACAGTGATCCTGGACGAGGTGCACGCGGTCGCGGGCACCAAGCGAGGCGCCCACCTGGCCCTCTCCCTGGAGCGGCTCGACGAGCTGCTGCCCAGGCCCGCACGCCGTATCGGTCTGTCCGCCACCGTGCGCCCCGTCGACGAGGTCGCGCGCTATCTCTCCCCGCGCCGCCGGGTGGAGATCGTCCAGCCCCCGTCCGGCAAGGAGTTCGACCTCTCCGTCGTCGTGCCGGTCGAGGATCTGGGCGAGCTGGGCGGCTCCCCGGTCGCCGACGGCAGCGAGGGCGCGGAGCGGCCGTCGATCTGGCCGCACGTCGAGGAGCGGATCGCCGACCTCGTCCAGACGCACCGCTCCACGATCGTGTTCGCCAACTCCCGCCGCCTCGCGGAGCGGCTGTGCAACCGGCTCAACGAGATCGCGTACGAGCGGGCCACCGGCGAGCCCCTGGACGAGCATCACGCCCCGGCCGAGTTGATGGGCGGCTCGGGCGCGGCCCAGGGAGCGCCCCCGGTCCTCGCGCGGGCCCATCACGGGTCCGTCTCCAAGGAGCAGCGCGCCCTGGTCGAGGAGGATCTGAAGGCGGGCCGCCTCCCGGCCGTCGTCGCCACCTCCAGCCTCGAACTGGGCATCGACATGGGCGCGGTGGACCTCGTCGTCCAGGTGGAGTCGCCGCCCTCGGTCGCCTCCGGCCTGCAACGCGTGGGCCGCGCGGGACACCAGGTGGGCGCGGTCTCCACAGGCGTCGTCTTCCCCAAGTACCGCGGCGACCTGGTCCAGTCGGCCGTGGTCACCGAGCGGATGCGCAGCGGCTCCATCGAGTCCATGCGGATCCCCGGCAACCCCCTGGACGTCCTGGCGCAGCAGGTCGTCGCCATGACCTCGATGGACACCTGGCAGTTCGACGACCTCCTCGCCACCGTCCGCCGCGCCGCCCCGTTCGCCGCCCTCCCCGAGTCCGCGTTCACAGCGGTCCTCGACATGCTCGCGGGCCGCTATCCGTCCGACGCCTTCGCGGAGCTGCGCCCGCGCGTGGTGTGGGACCGGGTCGCCGGGACGATCACGGGGCGGCCGGGCGCCCAGCGTCTCGCCGTCACCTCCGGTGGCACGATCCCCGACCGAGGCCTCTTCGGAGTCTTCCTCGCCGGCTCCGACCCCAAGAAGGGCGGCGGCCGGGTCGGCGAGCTCGACGAGGAGATGGTGTACGAGTCCCGGGTCGGGGACGTCTTCACCCTCGGCACCAGCTCCTGGCGCATCGAGGACATCACCCGCGACCGGGTGCTGGTCTCCCCCGCCCCTGGCGTCCCGGGCCGCCTGCCCTTCTGGAAGGGCGACCAGCTCGGCCGCCCGCTCGAACTGGGCCGCGCGGTCGGAGCATTCCTGCGCGAGGTGGGCTCCCTGTCCGAGGAGGACGCCCGGCTGCGCCTGCTGGCGGCCGGCCTCGACGCCTGGGCCGCGGACAACGTCCTCTCCTACCTCGCCGAACAGCGCGAGGCCTGCGGCCACGTCCCCGACGACCGCACGATCGTCGTCGAACGCTTCCGCGACGAGCTGGGCGACTGGCGGGTCGTCGTCCACTCCCCCTTCGGCGCCCAGGTCCACGCCCCCTGGGCGCTCGCCCTGGGCGCGAAGCTGTCCGAGCGGTACGGCATGGACGCCCAGGTCATGCACGCCGACGACGGCATCGTGCTGCGGTTGCCCGACGCCGACCTGATGGGCCTGGACCTGCTCGACATGGAGCCCATGAAGGCGGGTACCGCATACGACGCCGAGCAGGCCCCCGTCGGCGCGGCGGACGTCGCCTTCGACAAGGGCGAGGTCGACCAGATCGTCACCGACCAGGTGGGCGGCTCAGCGCTGTTCGCGTCCCGCTTCCGCGAATGCGCCGCCCGCGCGCTCCTGCTGCCCCGCCGCAACCCCGGCAAGCGCACGCCCCTGTGGCAGCAGCGCCAGCGCGCGGCCCAATTGCTCCAGGTCGCCAGCGAGTTCGGCTCGTTCCCGATCGTCCTGGAAGCGGTCCGCGAATGCCTCCAGGACGTCTTCGACGTCCCCGGCCTCACCGAGCTGATGGGCGACATCGAGTCCCGCAAGGTCCGCCTCGTCGAGGTCACCACCCCGGAGCCCTCCCCCTTCGCCCGCTCCCTCCTCTTCGGCTACGTCGCCCAGTTCCTGTACGAGGGGGACTCCCCGCTCGCCGAGCGCCGCGCCGCCGCCCTCTCCCTGGACTCGCGGCTGCTGGCTGAGCTACTGGGCCAGGCGGAGCTGCGGGAGCTGCTCGACGCCGAGGTGCTGGTCGAGCTGGAGCGGGAGCTGCAGTGGCTCACCGAGGACCGCCGCGTCAAGGACGCCGAAGGCGTCGCGGACCTGCTTCGTCTCCTCGGACCGCTCAGGGGCGCGGAGTTGGCCGAGCGCGGCGCCGAACCGCAGTGGGCGCGGGAGCTGGCCGGGGCCCGCCGTGCCATCCGGGTCCGGATCGCCGGCACGGACCACTGGGCGGCGATCGAGGACGCGGGCCGCCTGCGCGACGCTCTCGGAACGGCCCTGCCGGTCGGCGTTCCGGAAGCCTTCACCGAGCCGGTCAAGGACCCCCTCGGCGACCTCCTCGCCCGGTACGCGCGCACGCACGGCCCGTTCACCTCGGCCACCGCCGCCGCCCGCTTCGGCCTCGGCGTGGCGGTCACGGACGGCGCCCTCCACCGCCTCGCGGCGAACGGCCGTGTCGTGCAGGGTGAGTTCCACCCGGCGGGCATCGGCCAGGAGTGGTGCGACGCGGCGGTGCTGCGCCGTCTGCGACGCCGCTCGCTGGCGGCCCTGCGGCACGAGCTGGAGCCGGTGCCGCCCGCCGCGCTCGCCCAGTTCCTGCCGCAGTGGCAGCACGTGGGCGGCGGCCACGGGCTGCGCGGCATCGACGGACTGGTGCGCGCGATCGAGCAGCTGCAAGGCGCTTCGGTGCCCGCCTCCGCGCTGGAGAAACTGGTCCTCCCGACCCGGGTGGCCCACTACACCCCCGCGATGCTCGACGAGCTCACCGCGGCCGGCGAAGTCGTCTGGGCGGGCGCGGGAGCCCTGCCCGGCAAGGACGGCTGGGTCTCGCTGTACCTGGCGGACTCCGCTCCGCTCCTCCTCCCACCCCCGCTCCCCCTGGAGCTGACCGCGCTCCACGAGTCGATCCTGAGCGCCCTCTCCGGCGGCTACGGCCTGTTCTTCCGCCAGATCGCCGACCAGGTCCGCGCGACCACCCACCCCGACGTCACCGACCCCCAACTGTCCGATGCCGTCTGGGACCTGGCCTGGTCGGGCCGGCTCACCAACGACACCCTCGCCCCCATGCGCTCCCTCCTCGGCTCGGGCCGCACCGCGGGCTCCACCGCCCACCGCGCCAAGCGCACGGTCCCGCGCGGCCGGTACGGCTCCCTGACCGCCGCCGCACGCCCCCAGTCCCGTACGGGCCCGCCCACGGTCGCCGGCCGCTGGTCCCTCCTCCCCGCCCAGGAGCCCGACCCCACTGTCCGCGCCCACGCCCTGGCCCGCACCCTCCTCGACCGCCACGGCGTCGTGACCCGAGGCGCCGTGGCCGCCGAGGGAGTCGAGGGCGGCTTCTCCGCGATCTACCGCGTCCTCTCCGTCTTCGAGGAGAGCGGCCAGGCCCGACGCGGCTATGTGGTCGAGGGTCTGGGCGCCGCCCAGTTCGCGATGGACGGCGCAGTGGACCGCCTACGGGCCGTGGCCAACGCCCGCGAACGAAACGAGCCCCTGCCCAGCCCCACCCCGCACGACTCCACCGAAGGCCCCGGCCCGACCCCGGCCCCCTGGGACGGCTTCCCGGACAGCCTTGCCCTCCCCGACGGCCCCGGGCCAAGGAATTCCTCCACTCTCAGCGCCCCCTTCGCCCCAGCCGATTTCGACGCCCAGACCAAGGCAGACGCGGACACAGACGCCGAGGCCGCCTCCGACTCCCACGGCAGCTACGGCAGCTACGGCAGCTACGGCAGCTACGGCGAGCACAGCCCGTACGGCGAAGGCACCTCCTACAGCAACCCCAGCAGCCCACACGGCCGAAGCAACGCGTACAACCAATCCAGCTCCTACGGCCGAGGCGGCCCCCCGAACCGCACCCGCCCCACCCCCTCCCCCCGAGCCGTCGTCCTGGCCGCCGCCGACCCCGCGAACGCCTACGGCGCCGCCCTCCCCTGGCCCGAGCCGCCCACCGAGGCCGGCCACAAACCTGGCCGCAAGGCGGGCTCTTTGGTGGTCCTGGTAGACGGCGAGCTGACCCTCTACATGGAGCGCGGCGGCAAGACCCTGCTGGCCTGGCCCGCCGACCCGGACGGCAGACCGATGGACGACCCCCGCCTCCGCCCGGCAGCCGAAGCCCTGTCCGCAGCGGCACGAGCAGGCTCACTCGGCACGGTCACCGTGGAACGCGTGAACGGCACCTCCGCCCTCACGTCCCCCCACGGCCCCCTTCTCGAAGGAGCAGGCTTCATCGCAACCCCACGCGGCCTACGCATCCGAGCCTGATCACTGAGCCCCTGACCACGAGAGCCCGGCCCGAAGGGGCGAGGGGACCTGCGCGACCGACCCCAAACCCATGCCACCCTTGACCCATGCCCGAAGGTGACACCGTCTGGCAAACGGCGAGACGACTCCACACCGCCCTCGCCGGCAAAGTCCTGTCCCGCTTCGACCTCAGGGTCCCGAAGTACGCCACGGCCGACCTCACCGGCCGTACCGTCCTGGACGTGACCCCCCGCGGCAAACACCTCCTCACCCGCATCGAAGGCGGCGTGACCCTCCACTCCCACCTGCGGATGGACGGCTCCTGGAAGGTGTACCGCAACGACGAGCGCTGGCGCGGCGGCCCGGCGCACCAGATCCGCGCGATCCTGGGCACCACCGACCGTACGGCCGTCGGCTACCGCCTCCCCGTGCTGGAGCTGATCCGCACCACCGACGAACACCGCGCCGTGGGCCACCTCGGCCCTGATCTGCTCGGCCCGGACTGGGACCCCGACCAGGCCCTCGCCAACCTCCTGAGCGACCCCGCCCGCCCCCTCGGCGAGGCCCTCCTGGACCAGCGCAATCTCGCCGGCATCGGCAATGTCTACAAGAGTGAGCTGTGCTTCCTGCTCCGGGTCACCCCCTGGCTGCCCGTCGGCGCGCTCCCGGAGGACATCGCCACCCGTCTGCCCGCCCTCGCCAAGAAGCTCCTCGAGGCCAACCGCGACCGGCCGATCCGCAGCACGACGGGCCACCGCCACCACGACCTCTTCGTGTACGGCAGAGCCCCCCGCCCCTGTCTGCGCTGCCACACCTCCGTCCGCGCGGCCGACCAGGGCGACGGCTCCCGCGAACGTCCCACCTACTGGTGCCCCACCTGCCAGACGGGCCCCGCGCCGGCACCGGGCACCGCCGCAGCACCCCGTCCGAACCCCCGCGCTCAACGCCACCCACCTAATTGACGGACCGTCAGAAACGCTCGTACCGTCGCCTCATGCCCATTCCGGCGTATGACCTCACCGGCCGCACCGCGTTCGTCACCGGCGCCGGCAGCGGTATCGGCCGCGCGTCGGCCGTGCTGCTCGCCCAGGCGGGCGCCACCGTGCACTGCGCGGACCGTGACGCGCAGGGCCTGCATGAGACGGCGACCCTGATCAAGGCGGGGAACGGGACCGCGCACACCCACCATCTCGACGTCACCGACCGCGCCGAGCTCGCGCGGGCGGTGGCCGCCTGCGACCGGCTCCATGTGACTGCGGCCATCGCCGGGATCATGCACAGCAGCCCGGTCCTCGAGACCCGCGACGAGGACCTCGACCGGGTGTGGAGCGTCAACTTCAAGGGCGTACTGCACGCTTGCCAGGAAGCGGCCCGCCGGATGATCGCCGACGGGACCCGGGGCAGCATCGTCACCATGGCCTCCGGCGCCGTCGACACCGGCGGTCCCGGCTTGCTCTGCTACGGCGTGACCAAGGCCGCGGTGGTCCAGCTGACGAAGACCCTGGCGACCGAGGTCGGCCCGCACGGCATCCGCGTCAACGCGGTGGCCCCGGGCTGGATCCGTACGCCCATGACCGACCGCCACGACAGCGCGACACAGGCGCGGACGGAGTCCTTCATGGCCAGGCTGTCACCGCTGGGCCGGGTCGGTGAGCCCGACGACATCGCGCACGCCGTGCTGCATCTCGCCTCAGACGCCTCGGCGTTCACCACGGGCCAGATCCTCCGCCCGAACGGCGGGGTGGCCATGCCCTGGTGAGCGCGGCCCCCACCGCACCCCCCAGAGCCGGGCCACCCCCCGCGCCCCCTGACGCGTCCCCCGGCCGTCCCGGCGCCCGCCCCTTCGGTACGCAGTGCACAGGCAGGAGACTCAGCCCCCACCCACCGGCCGCGACCGCCCCCTCCACCGCGCCGGCGTCCGGCACCAGCGCGAGCCGCAGCACACCCCACCACCACAGCGCACCGAGCCCCAGAGCCGCCCCCCAGCGAACTGTCCGCATGGCCGCCACCTCCAGGCCTCCGGGCCCCCAGAACGACGCTAGACGGGCCCTGTCACGGCCGGAGAGGGCGCACCACCGGCACAGGGACGCACGGCCTCCTCACAGAGACGGCGTCCCCAGGGCACCCGACGCGCCCCGCAGCCGCACACCGCGCTCCCCACGCCCCCGCCGCATCCACGGGCACGGCCGGGTCGGGCATCCGCGCGCACGTGCCCCCGCTACCCGTTCTCCGCCTGGAACATCCAGTGGTGCTTCTCGAGATCGGCCGTGATGCCGATGAAGATGTCCTGGCTCACCGGATCCGCCTCCGCGGTGCTCTCCACCCGCGCCCGCATCCGGGTGATCACCGCGCCGAGCGCGTCCACCAGGGTCCCCACCGCGTCCGTGTCCTTGACCCAGCCGTCGGGGACCTTGCCGATACCGCTGCTCGCGGCCACCGTCCCGGCCCGCCCGTCCGGCGAGACACCGAGCGTGGAAGCGCGTTCGGCGACCGTGTCGGAGTGCAGCCGGGCGGTGTCCACGACCTCGTCGAGCTGGAGATGGACCGACCGGAAGCGCGGCCCGACCACGTTCCAGTGGATCTGCTTGGCCACGAGCGAGAGGTCGACGAGATCGACCAGGGCACCTTGCAGCGCCTCGGAGACGGTCTTGAGATCGGCCTCGGACAGCGGGCTCTTCACCACGTACATCAGCACGCTCCGGTTTCTTGAGACGGACCGTACGACCCTGTGCGCCCGTACGACCCTGTGCGCCTGCCGCGGCGTACGAACGCATCGCACGCACGCCCCCGAGCCCGCCCCTCCACCATGACCGCACACCACCACCCCGGCAAACGGGAGCCCCAGGCAACACAGAAGCCCCGGTCGGCACCCCCAGGTCTCCCTGGAGGCCCCGTCCGGGGCTCCCGCTTCCGCTTCTTACCGCGTCATCTCTGACTTCATCGGCGCGCGCCGAACCTCACACACACGGCTGTCACGCCGCGACGACGTCCACCGCTTCGGCGGGCGCCTTGATCGTGACCCGCTCCGGCGGCACACCGGCCACCGAGACGGAGTTGAGCATGGGTCGACGCACTGGTGCTGGCACCGGCTCGGTGGCCGCTGCGGACTGGGCCAGCTCGGCAAGGGCGAGCTCGTCGCTCACTTCCCGCATGAGCTCGGACATCCGTACGTCCAGCGCGTCGCAAATGGCGGAGAGCAGTTCGGAGGAAGCCTCCTTCTGCCCCCGCTCCACCTCGGAGAGATAGCCGAGTGAGACTCGGGCGGACGAGGAGACTTCGCGCAGAGTACGGCCCTGGCGCTGGCGCTGCCGACGCAGCACGTCACCCAGCAGGCGACGGAGCAGAATCATCGGTGGCTCCCTCCTCGGACCGCGTAGCCGCATCCATCACGCCCCACCGTACCGCCTTGCGCTGCGGCCGTGCGGGGAGCGCTGTTGTGTTCACTCAGGGCTGCAAACATCAAGTCCCCCCGTTCTGTTCCGTATCCTGTGCCCGCTCATTCCCGGTCTGTTCGCCCGCAAGCTCCTGAAGGAGCAGTGCGAGTACGCTCCGTACACTCTCCATACGGATTTCCGTCCGGCCGCCGTTCAACCGCAACGACGACACTTTCCCGCCACCTGAGACGCCGGAACCCGCCGCGGACGGCCCGGCGACGGCCACATAGACCGTGCCGACGGGCTGGCCGTCCTGAGGGTCCGGGCCTGCGACTCCGGTGGTCGAAATTCCCCAGTCGGCGCCGAGCGCCTCGCGGACACCGAGCGCCATCTGGGCCGCGACCTGCGGATCCACCGCTCCACGCTGGTCCAGGAGGGTGGCGTCGACGCCTAGCAGCTGGTGCTTCAGCTCGGTGGCGTACGCGGTGACCGATCCCCGGAAGGCCTGGGAGGACCCCGGGGCCGCCGTGATCGCGGCCGCGACCAGACCACCGGTCAGCGACTCGGCGACAGCGAGCGTCTCACCCCTCACAGTCAGTAGTCGCAGCACGTCGGCGGCCGTGGAAGTCAACGTTCCGCTCCCTCCGCCGCGGCTTCTCGCTCGGCGGTTCCACGCCGACGCAGCACAATGGCCTGTCTCACATAGTCGAGTCCGGTGACGACGGTCAGGACGACCGCCACGGCCATCACCCACCACCTCAGGGTGGCCAGGGGCCCCTCCAGTGCCAGGACGTACATCCCGACGGCGATGCCCTGGGTCAGTGTCTTCAGCTTGCCGCCGCGGCTCGCCGGAATGATTCCGTAGCGGATGACGATGAAACGCAGCAGCGTGATCCCCAGTTCCCGGCCGAGGACGACTCCCGTCACCCACCACGGCAGATCGCCGAGGGAGGAGAGGCAGATCAGCGCGGCACCCATGATCGCCTTGTCGGCGATGGGGTCGGCGATCTTGCCGAAGTCGGTGACCAGGTCGTACGTCCGGGCCAGATGGCCGTCGAAGACGTCGGTGATCATGGCGACGGCGAAGGCCGCCCACGCCCAGGCCCGCCAGACCGGATCGTACCCGCCGTCCATGAGCATCAGGACGACGAAGCCCGGTACGAGGACCAGGCGGACCATGGTCAGGATGTTCGCGATGTTCCAGAGGCTGGCCTGGTTGACGGCGGCAGCTCCCAGCTTCCCGCCACGCACGGACCGCGCTTCTCCGGCAGCGCTCGGGGCGCTGGGAGCGCCGGAGGCGCTCGTCGCGCCCTTGGCGCCGGAGGTGCCGCCCGCCGCGGATGCCGGGACTCCCGTCATCTGGCCGCCTCCTCAGTACACGCGAGGGAGTGGAGCGAACCCGGAAGCGCCTCGGCCACCAGATCGACGCCTTCCGTGCCGACCACCTTCGCCTCGACCATCAGGCCGACGCGCAGCTCGTCGCCGTTCGTGAACAGCACCTGGCCATCCGTCTCGGGCGCCTGGTGAGCGGCGCGGCCGGACGCGCCCTCGTCGCCGTCGACCGACTCGACGAGCACGCGCACGGTCTGTCCGACGCGCTCCTCGGCACGCTGCGAGACCAGCTCCTCGGCCAACCGCGAAACGCGGGCGAGCCGCTCGGCGACCACGTCCTCGTCCAGCTTGCCGTCGTACGTCGCCGCCTCGGTGCCCTCCTCGTCGGAGTACCCGAAGACGCCGATGGCGTCCAGTCTCGCGCCGTTCAGGAACCGCTCCAGCTCCGCGAGGTCGGCCTCGGTCTCACCGGGGAAGCCCACGATGAAGTTGGACCGCACGCCGGCCTCGGGGGCCTTGGAACGGATGGTGTCGAGCAGCTCCAGGAAGCGGTCGGTGTCGCCGAAGCGGCGCATCGAGCGCAGCACGGCGGGGGCGGAGTGCTGGAAGGAAAGGTCGAAGTAGGGCGCGACCTTGGGTGTGGAGGTGAGCACGTCGATGAGGCCGGGCCGCATCTCGGCGGGCTGGAGGTAGCTCACCCGCACCCGCTCGATGCCGTCGACCTCGGCGAGCTCGGGCAGCAGGGACTCCAGTAGCCGGATGTCGCCCAGGTCCTTGCCGTAGGACGTGTTGTTCTCGGAGACCAGCATGACCTCCTTCACGCCCTGCTCGGCGAGCCAGCGGGTCTCGTTCAGCACATCGCTCGGCCGGCGCGAGATGAAGGAGCCGCGGAAGGAGGGGATGGCGCAGAACGAGCAGCGGCGGTCGCAGCCGGAGGCGAGCTTCACCGAGGCGACGGGTGAGCCGTCGAGCCGGCGGCGCAGCGGCGACCTCGGCCCCGAAGCAGGAGCGAGACCTTCCGGAAGATCGACGGGGGCGTGCCCCGGCAGCGCGACCTCGGCCGCCGACTCCTGGCGCTCGGCCGGGCTGATCGGCAGCAGCTTGCGCCGGTCGCGCGGGGTGTGCGAGGCGTGGATGCCGCCGTTCAGGATGGTCTGGAGGCGGTCGGAGATGTTCGCGTAGTCATCGAAGCCGAGCACGCCGTCGGCCTCGGGCAGCGCCTCGGCCAGCTCCTTGCCGTACCGCTCGGCCATGCAGCCGACCGCCACGACGGCCTGGGTTCTGCCGTGGCCCTTGAGGTCGTTGGCCTCCAGGAGCGCGTCGACGGAGTCCTTCTTGGCGGCTTCCACGAAGCCACAGGTGTTGACGACCGCGACGTCCGCTTCGTCGGCGTCCTCGACGAGCTCCCAGCCGTCCGCCTCCAAGCGGCCTGCGAGCTCCTCCGAGTCCACCTCGTTACGGGCGCAGCCAAGAGTGACGAGTGCGACGGTACGGCGTTCAGGCATGGGCTCAAGACTACTTCGTCCCACTGACAGCCCACGTCGACGGGGTTGGCCGATCTTGGCCAACCCCGTGCATGCGTTTCCCTTTGCGTCCTGTGTACGTGCACCCTCTGCTCCGTACCGGACGGTCAGCCGACCTCCGGGTCGCCCTTCGTGTACGTCAGGCGTTCGACCTGGCCGGGCTGGAAGTCGTCCTCGATCTTCTTGCCGTTGACGTAGAGCTGGACGGCTCCGGCGTCGCCGAGGACGAGGCTGATCTTGGAGCTGTCCTGGAAGGTCTTGGACTGGCCCTGCTTGAGGAGGCCGTCCCACAGGAACCGGCCGTTGTGGTCCTTGGCGGAGATCCAGCTGCGGCCGTCGGTGGCGCTGACCTGCACGGTCACCTTGTCACGGGGCGCGGCCGCGATGGCGCTGTCGGTCGGGTCGGGCTTCGGATCGGCGTCGGGCTTGTCGGCCTTGGGCGTGGGCGAGGCGGGCTTGCTGGTGGTCGGCGTGGAACCCTCGGCGACCTGCGTGGTGTCACCGTCGTCGCCACCGTTGAACGCGGTGAAGCCGACGAAGCCGATCACCGCGACGATCGCGGCGACCATGGCGGCGGTCCAGTTGGGACCGCGCCGCTCGGGACGGATCCGCTCCGCCTCGAACAGCGGTGCCGCCGGTGTCGGCGCGGGCCGCCCGCCGTGGGCGTCGTCGTACTGCGCGAGCAGCGGGGCGGGGTCGATGCGCACCGCGCGCGCGAGGGTGCGGATGTGACCGCGCGCGTAGACGTCGCCACCGCAGGGGGTGAAGTCGTCCTGCTCGATCGCGTGCACGATGGCGATGCGGACCCGGGTGGCGTTGCTGACGTCGTCGACGGTCAGCCCGGCCTCGATGCGTGCCTGCTGGAGGGCACGGCCGATCGAGGGGCGTTCCGCCAAGCGTTCGTCACGGTCGTCTTCGAACGGACGCTCGTCTTCGGGGAAGTTGCCGTCAGGGGAGTTGCCGATGGACACGGGGGCGCCTTTCGAGCGTGTAGCCACCTGTGCTGGAAGTTCAGTCTAGGGGGGGTGCGAAAGGGTGGGGCAACCGGGCGGTGGGACTTTGTACGCCATCAGAATGGCCGGACATCCTGCTGGTGGTGAGGGTCGGGCATGAGGCTTTCCCCTCCTCCAACTTGACGTACGCCGGAGGGAAACGGTTGCTCACCATTTCCTTACGGGTAGGTCACGTTCGAATACCCGGATGCCGTAATCCCATCCGTGTTCCGCCCGCCGGACAACCCGTTTTCCCTGTCGTGCGCCCCTGTTGCGCCCCTCCGCGATCCCGCTGCGGCCCTTACGCCTCAGTCTCCCCCCGGATCACTGCCAGCACGCCGTCCAGCTCATCGGGTTTCACAAGAACGTCACGTGCTTTGGAGCCCTCGCTCGGGCCGACGATGTTCCGGGACTCCATGAGGTCCATCAGCCGCCCGGCCTTGGCGAAGCCGACACGCAGCTTGCGCTGGAGCATGGAGGTCGAGCCGAACTGGGTGGAGACGACCAGTTCGGCCGCCTGGCAGAGCAGGTCGAGGTCGTCGCCGATCTCCTCGTCGATCTCCTTCTTCTGCTTGGCACCCACGGTGACGTCGTCCCGGAAGACGGGCGCCATCTGATCCTTGCAGTGCTGGACGATCGCCGCGACCTCGTCCTCGGTCACGAACGCGCCCTGCATACGGGTCGGCTTGTTCGCCCCCATCGGCAGGAAGAGCCCGTCGCCCTTGCCGATCAGCTTCTCGGCGCCGGGCTGGTCGAGGATGACGCGCGAGTCGGCGAGCGAGGAGGTGGCGAAGGCCAGCCGCGAGGGCACGTTCGCCTTGATCAGACCGGTCACGACGTCCACGGACGGCCGCTGGGTGGCGAGCACCAGATGGATGCCTGCCGCGCGCGCGAGCTGCGTGATCCGCACGATCGCGTCCTCGACGTCCCTGGGCGCGACCATCATCAGGTCGGCCAGCTCGTCCACGATCACCAGCAGGTACGGGTACGGCTGGAGCTCGCGCTCACTGCCCTCGGGCAGCTTGACCTTGCCGTTCCTGATGGCCTCGTTGAAGTCGTCGATGTGCCGGTAGCCGAACGCGGCCAGGTCGTCGTAGCGCAGGTCCATCTCGCGCACGACCCACTGGAGCGCCTCGGCGGCCCGCTTGGGGTTGGTGATGATCGGTGTGATGAGGTGCGGGATGCCCTCGTACGCGGTCAGCTCGACGCGCTTGGGGTCGACGAGGACCATGCGGACGTCCTCGGGGGTCGCGCGGACCATGATCGAGGTGATCAGGCAGTTGATGCACGACGATTTGCCCGAGCCGGTCGCACCCGCGACGAGCACATGGGGCATCTTCGCCAGATTGGCCATCACATAGCCGCCCTCGACGTCCTTGCCGAGCGCCACCAGCATCGGATGGTCGTCCTCGGCCGCGTCCGCGAGGCGCAGGACGTCACCGAGGTTGACCATCTCCCGGTCGGTGTTGGGGATCTCGATGCCGACCGCCGACTTGCCGGGGATCGGACTGATGATCCGTACGTCCGGGCTGGCGACGGCGTACGCGATGTTCTTGGTGAGCGCGGTGATCCGCTCGACCTTGACCGCCGGGCCCAGCTCGACCTCGTAGCGCGTGACCGTCGGCCCACGGGTGAAGCCGGTGACGGACGCGTCCACCTTGAACTCGGAGAAGACGTTGGAGAGCGCGGCCACTATGGCGTCGTTGGCGGCGCTGCGCGTCTTGCCGGGCCCGCCCCGCTCCAGCAGGTCGAGCGAGGGCAGGGCGTAGGTGATGTCGCCGGAGAGCTGGAGCTGTTCGGCGCGCGGCGGCAGCTCGCGGGGCTCGTCGGGGGCCTGCTTGGTGAGGTCCGGGACCAGCGAGTCCTGCTTGGCCGCCCTGGGCTTCTTGGCGGCCGGGGCTTCCCGCTCGGGCGACTTGCTGCGCGCGGCCGGGACGGGGGTGGTCTCCTCGCGGTCCCCCACGCTCACCCCGTGGGTGAGGTCGGCGACCACGGGCGAGGGCGGCATGCCGTGCAGGACGGCCCCGTCGAGCGCGGCCGCGGCGGCCGCGGCCACGTCCACGGCGTCCATCGGCCGGTCAGGGTCGGGCTGCCGTACGGCGGAGCGCCTCGGGCGGCGCTTGGTGAGGGCCTCCTGTTCGGCGCCGTCGGGGTCGTACGGCTCGGGGGCGGAGCCGCGCCTGCGGGGGCGCGCGGGCAGCGCATCGCGCCACTGCTCGTCGTAGCGGGCGTCGTCCTCGCCGTAGTCGTCGTCCTCGTCGTCCTCGTCGTCCGCGACGATGCCCAACTTCTGCCCTAGCAGCCGCAGCCGCTGCGGGATGGCGTTGACCGGCGTCGCGGTGACGACGAGCAGCCCGAAGACGGTGAGCAGCACGAGCATCGCCACGGCGAGGGCCTCGCCCATGGTGTACGTCAGCGGGGTGGCGGTGCCCCAGCCGATGAGCCCCCCGGCGTCCCTTATCGCCTGCATGCCGACGCTGCGGGCGGGCGACCCGCAGGCGATGTGGACCTGGCCGAGCACGCCGATGACGAGCGCGGACAGGCCGATGACGATGCGGCCGTTGGCCTCGGGCTTCTCGGGGTGCCGGATGAACCGTACGGCGATGACCGCGAGCAGTATCGGCACGAGCAGGTCGAGCCGGCCGAAGGCACCGGTCACGAGCATCTCGACGAGATCGCCGACCGGCCCGCGCAGGTTGGACCAGGTGCCGGCGGCGACGATCAGGGCGAGGGCGAGCAGCAGCAGCGCGACGCCGTCCTTGCGGTGCGCCGGGTCGAGATTCTTCGCGCCCTGCCCTATGCCACGGAAGACGGCGCCGACGGCGTGCGCGGCACCGAGCCAGATGGCGCGTACGAGTCTGTACACGCCCCCGGTCGGATTGGGCGCCGGCTTCGGAGGGGCCGTCTTCTTCGCCGCCGCCTTCCGGGCGGGTGCCTTCTTGGCGGCGGCTTTTTTCGCGGGGGCCTTCTTCGCCGGAGCCTTCGTCGGAGCGGCCGCCTTCTTCGCGGGCGGCTTCTTCGCTGCGGACTGACGTGAGGCCATGAGTGTGAGGTTACCGGTGGAGGCCACAGCCGACACGTGTGCCTACTGCTTCACCCGTTCGTGTCGCGTATGTGTCGCCCCGAAGCTGACGCGGCTTGACGGGCCCTCAGCCCGCCGGGCCGGCCGCCACAACTGAGCGCGGGCCCGGGCCACTTGTGCGACCCGGGCCCGCGCTCCGGAACATGCTCAGTTCTGTGACGGCACCGACGAGGGTCCGCCCGTGCCGGGTTCCAGGGCGTCCAGTGCCCTGCGCAGGCCCGTGAGTTTGCGTTCGAGATGGGCCGCCGTGGCCACCGCGGCGGCGTCCGCCGAGTCGTCGTCGAGCTGTTTGGAGAGCGCCTCCGCCTGCTCCTCGACGGCCGCGAGCCGCGCGGACAGCTCGGCGAGGATGCCGCCGGAGGGCTCCTTGGAGCCGCCCGTCGCACCCTTGCCGCCACCCTCCAACTGGAGCCGCAGCAGCGACGCCTGCTCCCTGAGCTGGCAGTTCTTCATGTACAGCTCGACGAACACGGAGACCTTCGCGCGCAGCACCCACGGGTCGAACGGCTTCGAGATGTAGTCGACCGCACCCGCCGCGTACCCACGGAACGTGTGGTGCGGACCGTGGTTGATGGCCGTGAGGAAAATAATCGGGATGTCCCGGGTCCGTTCGCGCCGCTTGATGTGCGCGGCCGTTTCGAAACCGTCCATTCCTGGCATCTGGACGTCCAGCAGAATGACCGCGAAGTCATCCGTCAACAGCGCTTTGAGCGCTTCCTCCCCGGACGATGCCCGCACCAGTGTCTGATCGAGCGCGGAGAGGATGGCCTCCAGCGCCAACAGATTCTCCGGCCGGTCATCGACCAGGAGGATCTTGGCCTTCTGCACCATGGCCCGCCCTCCTCGCCCCGGCTTGGGGCCTCCCCTGTCCGCAGGACTCGAGGTGACACCACTCGGCGTCACCCCAGGGGACGACTCCCTCGCGCCACCCGTCCTTGTGCCGGTCATCGTAGCCGCACCCCGCCTGTCGCCACACCCTGTCACCGTGATGTCACTGTGCTCGTAGCAGAAACGCAGCAGGGGACCAGAAGGTTCCCCGAATCCCGCGTTTCTACACGGCTGCGGCCACACTCAGTCAACAACTCCGTGCGCCCCCCAACGCGTTGTGACGGCCGACCGCACTCCCTGTCACTCACTCCGCATCCACTGCTCCATCACCGACAGCAAGTGATCAGGATCGACCGGCTTCGTCACATAGTCGGAAGCTCCCGAGTCGATGGCCTTCTCCCGGTCGCCCTTCATCGCCTTGGCCGTCAGCGCGATGATCGGCAGTCCGGCGAACTGGGGCATCCGGCGGATCGCCGTGGTCGTGGCGTAGCCGTCCATCTCCGGCATCATGATGTCCATCAGGACGACCGTCACATCGTCGTGCTGTTCCAGGACCTCGATGCCCTCCCGGCCGTTCTCGGCGTACAGCACGGACAGGCCGTGCTGCTCCAGGACGCTGGTGAGCGCGAAGACGTTACGGATGTCGTCGTCGACGATGAGCACCTTCTCGCCGTCGAAGCGGGCCGTCCGGCGTGACTGCGCTGCCGCCTCCTGGGCCGCCTGCCGCGCCCAGTGCTCCTGTGCCTGCCCGTTGCCCTGGCCGGGCAGGGCTGACGGGGAACCGGCCGACACGCCCCTGCGCCGCCGCCTGAAGAGCGCGGCGGCCCCGTTCTGGGTCTCGCGGTACGACTTCACCTCGGCCGGCGTCTCGGTGCGCTCGGCCAGCTCGTCCTCGGAGGCCAGCAGCTCCCCCGCCTCCAGCGCGGCGGGCGCGTTGTGCGCGTAGCCCTGCGGGGGCAGTTCGCTCGGGTGCAGCGGCAAATACAGGGTGAAGGTGGAGCCGCGTCCGGGCTCGCTCTGGGCGTGGATCTCGCCGCCAAGGAGCCGGGCGATCTCCCGCGAGATGGACAACCCCAGACCCGTGCCGCCGTACTTGCGGCTCGTGGTGCCGTCCGCCTGCTTGAACGCCTCGAAAATCACCCTCATCTTGCTGGCCGCGATACCGATGCCCGTGTCCGTCACCGAGAACGCGATCATGTCGGCGTCGGCATCGCGCAGCGAGCCCGCCTCCAGCAGCTGCTCCCTGATCGCCACCGGCACATCCGCGCCGGCCGGCCGGATGACCAGCTCGACGGCCCCGGAGTCGGTGAACTTCACCGCGTTGGACAGTAGGTTCCGCAGCACCTGAAGCAGGCGCTGCTCGTCCGTGTGCAGCGTGGCGGGCAGCTCCGGCGAGACCCGTACGGAGAAGTCGAGGCCCTTCTCGGCGGTCAGCGGCCGGAAGGTGGCCTCCACGTAGTCGACGAGCTGGACGAGCGCGATCCGGGTCGGCGAGACGTCCATCTTGCCCGCCTCGACCTTCGACAGGTCCAGGATGTCGTTGATCAACTGGAGCAGGTCGGAGCCCGCCCCGTGGATCGTCTCGGCGAACTCGACCTGCTTGGGCGTCAGGTTCGACTCGGCGTTGTCGGCGAGCAGCTTGGCCAGGATCAGCAGTGAGTTCAGCGGGGTGCGCAGTTCGTGCGACATGTTCGCGAGGAACTCGCTCTTGTAGCGCATGGAGACGGCGAGCTGCTCGGCGCGCTCCTCCAGGACCTGCCGCGCCTCCTCGATCTCGGTGTTCTTGACCTCGATGTCGCGGTTCTGCCGGGCCAGCAGCTCGGCCTTCTCCTCCAGTTCGGCGTTGGACGCCTGGAGGGCCTTCTGCCGGTTCTCCAACTCGTCGGACCGCTCCCGCAGTTGCTCGGTCAGCTCCTGCGACTGCTTCAGCAGCACCTCGGTCTTGGTGTTGACGGAGATGGTGTTGACGCTCGTCGCGATCATCTCCGCGATCTGGCTCAGGAAGTCCTTCTGAATCTGCGTGAACGGCGTGAACGACGCCAGCTCGATCACACCCAGCACGGTCCCCTCGAAGAGCACCGGCAACACGATGACCTGCGCCGGGGGCGCCTCTCCGAGCCCGGAGGAGATCTTCAGATAGCCGCTCGGCGCGTTCTCCACCAGGATCGTGCGCTTCTCCTTCGCGGCCGTCCCGACCAGCGCCTCGCCGGGCCGGAACGACGTCGGCATGGAGCCCATCGAATAGCCGTACGAACCGAGCATGCGCAGCTCGTACTGGTCCTCGTTGTCCGGGGCGAGGTCCTTGCCGTCGAGGAAGGGCAGCGCGAGGAAGAAGGCGCCGTGCTGCGCGGAGACCACCGGCGTCAGCTCGCTCATGATCAGCGACGCCACGTCGTCGAGGTCCCGGCGGCCCTGCATCAGCGCGGAGATCCGGGCGAGGTTGCCCTTGAGCCAGTCCTGCTCCTGGTTGGCGATCGTGGTGTCGCGCAGGTTGGCGATCATCTTGTTGATGTAGTCCTGCAGCTCCTTGATCTCGCCGGACGCATCGACGTCGATCTTGAGATTCAGGTCGCCCCGGGTCACCGCGGTCGCCACGCGCGCGATGGCGCGCACCTGCCGGGTCAGGTTCCCGGCCATCTCGTTCACCGACTCGGTGAGGTCCCGCCAGGTGCCGTCGACGTCCCGCACGCGTGCCAGACCGCCCAGTTGCCCCTCGGTGCCCACCTCGCGGGCCACCCGGGTGACCTCCTCGGCGAAGGAGGACAGCTGGTCGACCATCGTGTTGATGGTGGTCTTGAGCTCCAGGATCTCGCCGCGCGCGTCGATGTCGATCTTCTTGGTCAGGTCGCCCTTGGCGATGGCGGTCGTCACCATCGCGATGTTGCGGACCTGTCCGGTGAGGTTGGACGCCATCGAGTTCACGGACTCGGTGAGGTCCTTCCAGGTACCCGCCACACCCGGTACGTGCGCCTGGCCGCCCAGGATGCCGTCCGTACCCACCTCGCGGGCCACCTTGGTGACCTGGTCGGCGAACGAACTCAGCGTCTTCACCATGCTGTTGAAGGTGTCGGCGAGCTGCGCGACCTCGCCGCGCGCCTCGATCGTCACCGTACGGGTCAGGTCGCCGTTGGCGACGGCGGCCGCGACCTGGGAGATGTTCCGCACCTGCATGGTCAGGTTCTTGGCCATCAGGTTCACATTGCCGCTGAGGTCCTTCCAGATGCCCGTGACGCCCGGCACGTGCGCCTGGCCGCCGAGGATGCCCTCGGTGCCCACCTCACGGGCCACCCGGGTCACCTGCTCGGCGAAGGACGACAGCTGGTCGACCATCGTGTTGACGGTGGTGACGAGTTCGAGGATCTCGCCCTTCGCGTCGACGGTGATCTTCTTCGACAGGTCGCCCTTGGCGACGGCGGTCGTGACCTCGGCGATCTGACGCACCTGGATGGTCAGGTTGTTCGCCATGAAGTTCACCGACTGGGTGAGGTCCTTCCAGGTGCCGGAGACACCCTGCACCTCGGCCTGACCACCGAGCTGGCCCTCCGTGCCCACCTCGCGGGCGACCCTGGTGACCTCCTCCGCGAACGACGACAGCTGGTCCACCATCGTGTTCAGCGTGTTCTTGAGCTCCAGGATCTCACCGCGCGCGTCCACGGTGATCTTCTGGGACAGGTCGCCGCGGGCCACCGCCGTGGCGACCTGCGCGATGTTCCGCACCTGGCCGGTGAGGTTGCCGGCCATACCGTTCACGGACTCGGTCAGGTCACGCCACACACCGGCCACGCCCGGCACCTGCGCCTGACCGCCCAGGCGGCCCTCCGTCCCCACGTCCCGGGCCACCCGGGTCACCTGATCGGCGAACGACGACAGCTGATCCACCATCGTGTTGATGGTGTTCTTCAGCTCCAGGATCTCGCCGCGCGCGTCGACGTCGATCTTCTGGGAGAGGTCGCCTCGGGCCACCGCCGTCGTCACCTGCGCGATATTGCGCACCTGCGAGGTGAGATTGCCTGCCATCGAGTTGACGGAGTCGGTGAGTTCCTTCCACGTACCGGACACACCGTCCACGCGAGCCTGCCCGCCGAGGCGGCCCTCCGTCCCCACGTCCCGGGCCATCCGCGTCACCTGATCGGCGAACGACGACAGCTGATCCACCATGGTGTTCACGGTGTTCTTCAGTTCGAGCATCTCGCCAGCGACATCGACGGTGACCTTCTGCGAGAGATCACCGTTGGCCACGGCCGTCGTCACCGCCGCGATGTTCCTCACCTGTCCGGTGAGATTCCGGAACGCGGTGTTGACGGAGTCCGTCAGGTCCTTCCACGTACCGGCCGCGCCCGGCACCTGTGCCTGACCGCCCAGCCGACCCTCGGCACCGACCTCGTTGGCCACCCTGGTCACTTCGGCACCGAAGTAGGAGAGCTGGTCGACCATGCCGTTGACCGTGTTCTTAAGCTCCAGCATCTCGCCGGCCACGTCCACGGTGACCTTCTGCGAAAGGTCGCCGTCGGCCACGGCCGTCGTCACCGCAGCGATGTCCCGCACCTGGATGGTCAGGTTCCGGAAGACCGTGTTCACCGAATCGGTGAGGTCTTTCCACGTTCCCGCCGCACCCGGAACCTGCGCCTGACCACCGAGCCGACCCTCGCCACCGACCTCGTTGGCCACACGGGTGACCTCGTCGGCGAAGATCCGCAGCGTCTCCGTCATCTGGTTGATCGTCTCGGCGAGCTTGGCAACCTCGCCGCGTGCGGGCACGGTCACCTTCTGCGACAGGTCACCGTTGGCGACGGCAGTGGTGACCTGGGCGATCCCGCGCATTTGGAGGGTGAGATTGCCGGCCATGGTGTTCACCGAATCGGTGAGTTCCTTCCACACACCGGCCACACCGGGCACCTCGGCCTGCCCCCCGAGCTGCCCCTCCGTGCCCACCTCACGGGCGACCCGGGTCACCTCGGAGGAGAAGGCGGAGAGCTGGTCGACCATCGTGTTGACGGTCTCCTTCAGCTCCAGCATCTCGCCGGCCACATGAACCGTGACCTTCCGGGACAGGTCACCCTTGGCGACCGCGGTCGTCACCAGCGCGATGTCCCTCACCTGTGCGGTGAGCCGATACGCCATGGTATTGACGGACTCCGTCAGGTCCTTCCACGAACCGGACATGCCGCGCACCTTGGCCTGCCCGCCCAGCTTGCCCTCGGTGCCCACCTCACTGGCCACCCGCGTGACCTCGTCGGTGAACGTCGACAACTGGTCGACCAGGTTGTTGACCGTACGCCCGACCTTCAGGAACTCCCCGCGCAGCGGATGCCCGGTCCCGTCCGGCGCCTGCGTCCGCAGCTCCATGCGCGGCGACAGATCACCGTCCGCGACGGCCGACAGCACCCGGCTGACCTCGGACACAGGCCGTACGAGGTCGTCCACCAGCGCGTTCGACGCGTCGATCGCGGCCGCCCAGGACCCCTCGGTAGCGCCCGTCTCCAGCCGCTCGGTGAGCTTGCCCTCACGCCCCACCACGCGCCGCACCCGCGACAACTCGCCGGTCAGATGCAGATTCCGGTCCGCCACCTCGTTGAAGACCGCGGCGATCTCGGCCATGACCCCGTCGCCCGAGACGGTCAGCCGCTTGCGGAAGTTACCGTCGCGCATCGCCTCCAGCGCCGTGAGCAGCCTGTTCAGGGCCGCCGTGTCCACGGTCGTGGTCCCATTGCGAGGTTTACGCGATTTGCGCTGATCGTTCAGAGACTGTCCGCCTTTCGCGCGCGCCTTAGTGCCCCGCGTCGCTGCGCCAGACTCCACTGTGTCCCTCCCGCAAGGGTCGACCGTTCCTGCTAGACGTACTTCGCCGTATTCGAACGCTTCGTACTGCTCACACTGCTCGTACCACTCGTACTACTTCGTACGCGGGTACTTCTGCTCACTGGGCCGAGTGCCACTCCCCGGCGCACGCGGAAGGTACTCAGCCCTGCCCGACCTTCTCCTGGAAGCCTGCCCAGTGTTTCACCATGGCTGAACCAGGCCATAACAGTTCGGCAGCTTCGCACACCCTCCGCACACCTCCGGACGGAAACACAGACGACCGGCATCCGCATGGACGGCGAAGGTAAGTAACCTTGCATGCGGCTGTCCAGCCATGCCGGTCCCGTCCGGCCTGGGCGGTGGCGCACGAGCACGAGCGGGCAGGCATCGGAGGGGCGGCCGCACCATGACCACCGGACTGCATCCCGGGGAGACCCCCCGGGACCCCAGGCCGACGGAGAACCAGCCTCTGCCACGGCAGGAGGCCGACCTCGGATCCCCGCACGTCGAGAACCGGACAAGGAGTTCTGTGATCACCGCGCGCGCGGCCGCCAGCTTCGCTGCCGTCTCACGATCCGTCGCGACCGCCCGCTCGTTCGTCCGCGACACCCTGCAGGGCTGGGGGTTCGCCGACATCGTCGACGACGCCGTGGTCCTCACGAGCGAACTGGTCACCAACGCGGTCGTCCACGCGGGAACCTCCGCCGACGTCCTCTGTCTGCGCGCGGACGACGGCGTACGCATCGAGGTCGCCGACAGATACCCCGAACGTGAGATCCCTCTCCAGGGCAGCCACATCAACATGGGCAGCCCCGACCGCGAGGGCGGCCGCGGACTTCAGCTGTGCGCGGCGATGGCCTCCCGCTGGGGCGTCGAATACACGTCCACGCACAAGCAGGTCTGGTTCCAACTCGACCTCCCCGACCGCCCGGTGGGCACCCGCTCCGCCGGCCCGTCCCTCCCCGCCGATCTACTTCCGCTCGCCGACGGCCGGGTCCGCGTCGCGGTGGTCCAGATCGACCGCACGGGCGCGATCGGCGCCTGGAACGAGGACGCCGAGGAACTCTTCGGCTACGCCCCCGACCAGGTCATCGGCAAGCCCCTCACCGACCTCGCCGCCTGGCCGCACACCCCCGGCACCAGCACCGGCGTCGCCGAGGCCCTCCAACTCTCCCGCTGGGAGGGCAGTTACGGCATCCGCGCCGCCAACGGCCGTGTGACGCCGGTCTACGCCTCCCACCTCCGCGTACGCGACACGGCCGGCGACCCCTCCACGGTCTGTCTGCTCGTCCGGGACCACGAGCGCGCCGTCCTCCAGACCCCGATCCGCGTACCGGCCGGCGACGGCTCCGGCTCCGGCGAGGGCCAGGCCACGGACCCCTTCGAGGTCTTCATCGGCTCCCCCGCACCGGACGATCTCGACGGCCTCCTCCAGCGGACGGTAGAGCGCGCCCGCGACATGCTCGACGGCGACTCCGCCTTCCTGCTCCTCGCGACCGACGACGAGACCGAGCTGGAAGTACGGGCCTCCACGGGCCTCCCCTCGGCCCGCCAGCGCTTCGCCCGCGTCCCCGTGGAGGCCGGCCCCGGCCGCTACGGCTCGGCCCGAATGCCCGCAGTCCACGACGACCTCACGGCCGTCCCCGGCGCCGTACCCCTCCTCAACGGCACGGGCATGCGCTCGGTCGTCACCGTCCCCCTCAAGGTCGAGGGCCGCCTCACGGGCTCCCTGGGCGTCGCCGCGGAGGCCCAGGGCCGGTACTCCAACGAGGAGGCCCTGCGTCTGCAGTTCGCCGCCGACCGCATCGCCCTGGCCGTCGAGTCGGCCCGCCTGGGCGAGCTGGAGCGCCTGCGCCGCGGGTCGTTGAGCTTCCTCGTGGAAGCCTCCGACCTCCTGGCGGGCACCCTGGACCGCGACCAGACCCTCGCCCTCATGGCCCAGATGACGATCCCGACCCTCGCCACCTGGTGCGCGGTCTACACGATCGCCGACCAGGCCTCGGACCCGTACCTCAGTTACGTCCTGCACGAGGACGAGGACCTCATCAACGGCCTCAAGGCCCTCCTGTCCAAGATCCGCCCGCCCGAGCCGATCCCCACCCCGGGCGCCCGCGTCTGGACGGCCCCCGCCGAGGCGGCCCACCAGGCGGCCCTGCGCACCTCCATGCGCAGCCTGGGCCTCGGCGAGCCCGCCACGGTCAGCTCGGGCATCGGCACGACGCTGGCGACGGCCTCGGCGGTGGGCGGCGAGACCGTCGTACTCCCGCTGGTGGCCCGCAACCGCGTCATCGGCATGCTGACCCTCGGCAAACCCACGGACGAGCACTTCCGCCAGGAGATCCTGGAGCTGGCCGAGGACCTGTCCCGACGGGCCGCCCTCGCCCTGGACAACGCCCGCCTGTACTCGGAGCGCATGGCCATCAGCCAGTCCCTCCAACGCAGCCTCCTGCCGCCCGAGCTCCCCCAGATCGACGGCGTCGAGGTCGAGGTCATCTACCGCGCGGCCGGCGAGGGCAACGAGGTCGGCGGCGACTTCTACGACCTCTTCCCCATCCGCGACGGCGCGTACGGCTTCGCCATCGGCGACGTCTGCGGCACGGGCCCGGAGGCCGCCGCGGTCACCGGCCTGGCCCGCCACGCGCTGCGCCTGCTGGCCCGCGAGGGCTACGGCGGCCCCGCGGTCCTGGAGCGCCTCAACTCCGCGATCATCGACGAGGGCGCCCGCAGCCGCTTCCTGACCCTGCTCTACGGCGAGCTGTGGCCCCAGGAGGACGGCAGCGCCGTCCTGAAGGTCGTCTGCGCCGGCCACCCGCTCCCCCTGCGCCTCCGCCAGGACGGCACCGTCGAGCCGGCCGCCGAGCCCCAGGCCCTCCTCGGCGTCATGGAGGACCTGGAGCTGTACGAGCAGACGGTCACCCTCGACCCCGGCGACGTCCTCCTCTGCGTCACGGACGGCGTGACCGAACGCCGTGAAGGCACCCGCATGTTGGGCGACGACGGTCTCACCGAGGTCCTCACCACCTGCACGGGCCTCACTGCGGGCGCGGTCGCCGCCCGCGTCATGCGCGCGGTCGAACGCTTCGCCTCCGATGCCCCGTCCGACGACATGGCCATCCTGGCGATGCGCGTCCCGGGCCTCCAGAGGGACTGACCCCTGGTACGACAAAGGCCCCGCCCAATCGGGCGGGGCCTTTTGGCTGAGCCCCCAAACGGAATCGAACCGTTGACCTTCTCCTTACCATGGAGACGCTCTGCCGACTGAGCTATAGGGGCCTGTCGCCTGTTCGAGGTTTCCCTCGCGGCAACGAGATAGATCATACCCCGAATCGACGGCTGCTTCGAACCACCCAGCGCCCCGGCGCACTACAGGGCCCACGCGCCCCTGAATTCCCCAGCGCACCAGAAACTAGAAGGCAGGCTGCAGCAGCCCACCGAGCGCGTTGCAGGCGGACACCAGCCGCTGCAGCTGCCGCCGCGACATCGTGCCTCCGATGGGCAGAGCCAGCGTCTCGTCGGCGGCCCGCTCGGTCTCCGGCAGACAGACATCCCGCCGGAACCCGGGCATCCGGTGCACCGGCGTCTTCACCGGCACGCTGCACTCGACTCCCTTGGCCCGCACGGCCCGAGCGAAGGCATCCCGGTCCGGCCGCCCATTGCCGGGCACTCGCACGACGTACTGCTGGAAGGTGTGCCCGTCACATCCCTCGGGAGTCCACACGCCCTTCAACTTGGCGCTGAGATATGCGGCCCGCTGGCGACGCTCCGCCAACTCGCTGTACGGCGCCTCCGACTCGCCCTGCTCCAGCACCAACAGCCCATGCTGCTGCCCGACTCGATGCAGCGCCGCGATATCGGCTGATCGACCGAAGCGGTGCACGGCGACCACGGCCACCGTCCGCGAAGTCACCGCGGCCTGGACAGCCGAGGCGTCCAGGCAGTACGTAGCCGGATCTATGTCGGCGAACACCGGCACAGCGCCTGCCAGGCTCACCGCCTGAGCGACCTCCGGGTTCCCGAACGCCGGCACGACCACCTCGTCACCGGCGCCGACACCCGCGGCCCTGAGCATTCCAACGGTACCCATGGCGCGGATCCTGGTCGCGCAACGTGAACTCCAAGTGACGCCCAACAAAAAAGAGCTGGTCCCCGAACCGAAATTCGGGGACCAGCTCTCTCAATATTTGTTCGGCGGTGTCCTACTCTCCCACAGGGTCCCCCCTGCAGTACCATCGGCGCTGTAAGGCTTAGCTTCCGGGTTCGGAATGTAACCGGGCGT